>JAZORZ010000079.1:0-20324 GCA_045656885.1 Eubacteriales bacterium | reverse complement strand
TATTGCTTGCAAAAGTTATTCCTCTTCGTTCTCCGTTACCGCGGTATTGTAGCTTTCGCGGTAACGCTCGATACCCATTTTGATGTCAATGGGGTTTTCACCTGCGGAAATAGCAATATGTGCATATTTTTTAGCTTCCTCTTGGTTTTCCTGCAAGGCATAAATAATAGCCAACAGTGTTGCCGCCTGACGAAACTTACAGTTAATTTTCAATGCCTCTTTGGCATATTGAATCGCCTTTTCAAAATCGTACGTCTCAAAGTAGAGTGCGGCAAGATTTTGGTAAGCAAACGCATTGCGGCGGTCGTTTTGCAGTGCAAGATGCATGTTGGCAATGGCATCGTCATACTGCCCCATTTTGGAATATACATGCCCCAAATTGCTGTAAATACGAGAGGAGCAAATTCCGCCGGCTATCATTTTGCTGTAGGCCTGTGCGGCTTCTTCATAACAAGCCATGTCGGTGTAGGTGAGTGCCAAAAACATTCCTACCCCTTCCTCATCAGCGCGATATTGGCACCGCGGTTGCAGCTCATGCAAATATTTCAATGCCTTTTTGTAACGGTCCTCATTGTAAAGACGAACGGCACAAAGCAGCTTTCGGCGATCCCAATAAGCGTTTTTGAAGGAGTTTTCCAAAATATCGGCATATTGCGTCTCATAAAACGCAAGACTCTTTCTCGTTCTGTCGGCAGTCACCAATTTGATAACACTGCCCAAGCAGATCACCAAGCTTGAAAGCATTTCAAACAGATGCTCTTTGGGAGAGGTGGAGTTTACGATAATATCCCCGAAATAAAAACCGAGTATCACCACAATCAAAATGCTAAATATAGGAATAAAAATTTTCTTTTTCACTGCAATTTTATCTCCTCACCGTGTAAATCTTACGCTCATTATACACGAAAAAGCAGATATTGTCAAGAGCAGACGAAAAGCTCTAATTCTTTGGCTTCCCCTTTGAAATCAAGCAAGCCAGGTATCCAAACACGAGTGCCGCCGCAATGCCGCCCGATGCGGCGCGGAGTCCGCCCGTGAGGGCACCGAGGAGTCCCTCTTTCCCGACTGCTTCCTTGACGCCCTTGGAAATGAGATATCCAAATCCCGTCAGAGGCACGGTAGCGCCTGCTCCCGCAAAATCAACCAACGGTTGATAAATGCCCACTCCCCCCAGTACCACACCCGCCACAACATAGGTCACCAAAATACGCGCGGGGGTCAGCTTTGTGCGGTCGATGAGGATTTGCGCGATCACACAGAAAATGCCGCCCACCAAAAAGGCGCGCAAGTATGTCAGTAGCAATTCCATTGGCTTTTTCTCCTATCCTACGTGTTGTATTTCAAGCAGGTGCGCCACCGCGAGCACCTTTTCGCCTTGCTTGAGACTGTCGGGGCTCATCATAGCTCCTGTTGCCAAGAACAAAATGCGCGAAAGCTCGCCCCTCTTTACCTTGGGCAAAATATCGGCAGAGAGCACTACCGCCGAGCAACCGCATCCCGATCCACCGCCGTGAACGTCCTGCCCTTCTCGGTCATAAATCATTTTTCCGCAATCGTTGTAATTAGAATCGATGTCGTATCCTTCTGCGTGCATCAGCGAGCAGAGAATATCGCCGCCCTCGTATCCGAGGTCACCCGTAAGGATGAGGTCATAATCGCCGGGGTTCGTTTGGGTTTCCTCAAAAAAACGGCAGAGGGTATCGAGCGCCGCAGGCGCCATTGCCGCCCCCATATTTGCGGCATCTGCCACGCCGCTATCCTGCACGCAACCGATGACGCATCGTGTCACGACCGCTCTTCCCTCGCCCGTGGAATCTTCTTCCCCGATGCCGCGCAAAAGGAATGCACCCGCACCTGTCACCGTCCACTGTGCGGTAGGGGCTCTTTGTGCACCGTACTCCAAAGGAGTACGATATTGCCGCTCGGCAGAGCAATAGTGCGAGGACGTGACAGCCGCGGCAATATTGCAGATGCCGTTGCTAACCATCAGTGAGCACAGCAAAATACTTTCGGCACAGGTGGAGCAAGCTCCGTAGAGACCGATATACGGAATATCAAAGGACTGTAATCCGTATGCCGAACCGACACATTGATTGAGCAGATCCCCCGCAAAAAGTGCGCCGACTTCTTCGGCTTTCATTTCGGCTTTGGCAAGGGCTGTATTGAGTGCCATGCGTTGCATTTCGCTCTCGGCCTTCTCCCAGGTTTTCATGCCGAAACGGTCGCAGGGATCGCGTAGATCAAAGAATTTTCCAAGCGGTCCTTCTGCCTCTTTTCCACCCACAACGCTTGCCGAGAAGAAAATTTCGGCAGACGTTTTGATTACGTTACCTCTCATCATCAGTCACCTCCGTGGCAATTATTTTGTGCAGATTTTACCCTGTTATACCAAGCGGCGCGCTCAAATGGCAAAGCGTGCGAAAAATGCGAAAATTATTTTATTTTTTTGCAAAAAATCGAGAAAAATTCATTGACAAGTATATTATTATATGTTATACTTATACTTGGATATTTAGCGGAGCATCTGCTCCCATTCAATAAAAACGATTATAGCAAACAGAGAAAGGACACAACGAGAAAATGATGAAGAAAAGAATTGTAGCTCTGCTTTTGGCAGGACTTATGAGTGCCGCTGCCCTCACCTCTTGCCGTGTGCAAAATAAGAACCCCGGCGGAACCGAGCCCGATAATACCACCCCCACACAAACAACACCCAACACCGACAACCCTTACAAGCCCCCCGTTGAAACGTGGCAGGACGTAAACAAGTCGGTTTACACCTTTAACACCGTAAAGCTCCGCTCTCAGGCAACCAATACCGGGGCTGCACTGGCAGACATTCCGAAGGAGACCGAGCTGCACTGCACCAAAGAAAGCACCTCTTGGTACTACGTTGAGTACAAGAAGGGTGATGAGACCCTGCAGGGTTACGTTTCCAAGGCGAGTGTAACCTCCGCAAACATTCTTGGTACCGACCTCATTCCTGTTGACGGCGGCTCCAAGATTATGTATGTTAAGACCGGTACGCTCAACGTTCGTCTCTACCCCAGCGACAACGACAACTTCTCCACCAAGATGGGCTCCTACAAGCTCAACGATGAGGTCATCGTTCTTGCTACCAACGGCAATTGGGCGCGTGTTCAGTTCAGCGAAGACAAGACCTACTACGTAGCTTACGCTTACCTTTCCGATACACAGGTTGAGGATCCCAACGACCTTACCAAGTACGAAGGTCTCTTTGAGGACGTTGAGGGTGAGCCCACCATGTACGTTGACAACGTAAGCCAAGTAAAGGTTCGCAAAGCACCCAACACCAGCTCCGACGAGGTTCTGGCACTCTCCAAGGGTGACTCCGTAACCGTTCTCAAAACCGGTACGGTTGACGGCAAGGAATGGAAATACGTTGTTGTAAAGGTCGACCCCAAAAAGCCCGGTGACGGCGTTACCTACGAGCGCGGCTACATCAGTGCCGACTGTCTCTCCTACACCAACGGTGATATGTCTTTGGAAGACCTGCTCAAGCTCTACCCCATGTTCACCGCAACCGAAGCAACCACAATGTACGTTTTGCTGGATAGCAGCATCACGATCCGTTCCAACCCCGTATTCCCCGAAGAGGGCGAGGACAACAGTCTCTCCAATCCCGGGTCCACCGAAGGATCTATCAAATCCCTCAAGGTTTTGGCAAATGGCGAAATAGACGGCATCAAGTGGTTCCTTGTTGAATCCACAAAGAAAGATGGCGAAACCGAAAAGGTTATTCGCGGCTTTGTTGGCGGAAAAGCACTGGAATTCTTGACCTCTGACCCCAGCGGCAAGAAGACCGTTACCATTGAAGAGCTGTTGCTGAAATATTCCGAATTTGAAAAGCTCGAAACACCCGTTACTGTAAAAACAGTATCTGAAGCAAACTGCTATGGCACCCCCGAAACCACAAAGGATCCCATCAAGAAGATTGCTGCTGATACGCAGGTAATTCTTGTTGCAAAGGAAAAAGGTAACTTTGTAACTTGGGCTGTTATTCAGGATTCTCAAGGTGCTTTGTACTTCGTTCACTTCGACCGTTTGACCCAAGCACAATAATGACATCAACAAAAGGCACTCGCCCAGCGAGTGCCTTTTCTTTTTTTATTCGCGCAGCGTTGCGTTTTGAAAGAGGGAGAGGTCGGGTGTTCCCTTCTTCAAGGGATCAATCTCCAAGCTATACGTACGCCCAACGGCTGCGTACTTTGCGGGGGCAAGATCGTTGTAGGGTAAGAGCTCGATGGGTTCCCCACCGATGAATGCGGCAATGGCTTGCAGATTCTCCTCGGTATCGGTAATACCCGGAATGAGGGGAGTACGGAACAGGTGCGCGACACCGCTCTCCATCAAAAGCTTTGCATTGGAAAGAATCTGTGCGTTGGAAACCCCTGTCCAGCGGCGATGGGCGGTATCGTCCATTAGCTTGAGGTCCATGATCACAAAATCGCACAGATGAATGATACGCGCGAAGTCGCGCGGTGACGCATATCCGCTCGTTTCCAAGGTTTTGTGGATATCACCGCCAAGCTCCCCGAGCAGCTCGGCGCAAAAGTCGGTTTGCAGAAGCGGCTCTCCGCCCGAGAGCGTAACACCGCCGCCCATGGCATCAAACATCGGCTTTTGTCGGTGCAATCGCGCGGCAAGCTCGCGTGGAGTATAATACTTGCCCACCTGTCGAACAAGATCTTGCGGGCAGATGTGCAAGCATCGCCCAAAGGGCTTACAATCTTCATGTTCACACTGCTTACGGCAAAGTCCGCAATCTCGGCAACGTGCAGAGTCCGCCCACAATTCGGGAGTGGGTGAGAGGCCTTCGGGATTGTGACACCACGCACAACGCAGGGGGCATCCCTTGAAAAAAACCGTGGTGCGAATCCCCTCTCCGTCGCGAATGGAAAATTCCTTAATATCAAAAATCAATCCGTTCATATCAAAGCGTGTACTCCTGACGGGCAATGACGTGCTCCTGATAGGGCTTGTCAAGCTCAACGAAATAAGCGGACCAACCCCAAATGCGCACGATAAGTTGGCGGTAGCGGTCGGGGGCCTTTTGCGCCTCTCGCAGCTGCTCAACGTCCACTGCATTGAGCTGAATTTGATGTCCGCCGCGCAAAATAAAGTAGCGAATGAGTGTAGCAAGCTTGTGGATACTCTCCTCTTCGCGGAAGGTGCTCATTGAGAACTCCAAGGTCAAGGGACCACCGTTGAGTGTCTTTTTCATATCTGCACAGGAAAAATGCTCGCACACCGTAATAGGCCCTGCCGTTTTGGCAAAGAGCGAGGGGGAGAAATTTGCGCCAAAGGATTCGCCCGCAAGACGCCCGTCGGCGGTGGCGCCCGTTACGTTTGCGTGGCGCAAATACATCATTGCCGTGCCTGTTCCCGCGCGCCAAATGCCGCCAAAGCAGTTTTTGCGACCTGCAAGCGCATTTGAAAAAGCATAGAGAACGTCCCTTGAAAGCTCTGCCGCCATCTCGCCGCCCTCGCAACCCATTTTGGGGGCTTCGTAGCGCAGTCGATGAAGGAGTTGTGGAGAATTTGCAAAGTTTTGATCCATTGCCGAGATCAGCTCCTCGGCAGTAACCGTTTTTTCGTCAAACACGTACTTTTTAACGGCCGCCAGCGAATCGGCGGCGGTTGCAATGCCAACACCGTGGCTGCCAAAGTTTTGGTATTTGCGCCCCCGGCGAAGCAGATCGAACATGGGAGACGGTAAATAGTGAATGCTTTTGATGGGTTTGATCAGCTCGTCGAAATCTTCTCTCATTTGCACCTTCATTCCTGCCAAAACCTCGTCAAAGCTTTTGGCGGTCGGTGCATATTTGCGAATGGCGCGATCGACCGAACCCGCCACGTTGAAGGCGCATAGGTTGACGGTATCATCTCCAACACCGGGAATGATAAACTCCCAACACGCCGCCACCACGTAATTGACGGCATCCTCAAGGTCGTAGCCCATTTCCACAAGTCCCGGAATAACGACGTCATCATTGGAATATTGCGGAAAGCCAAGTCCCACGCGCGTGAGCTTACTGCCCTCCTCATATACCTCGAGGGGGGTGTTTTTGTTGACGCGCAGATTGATTTTGGGGTCAATTAAACGAAGTTCTCCGCTTGCGCGCAGGCAAAGGGCGGAGAGCTCGTTGTAGCAATCGTTGCCGTGGATATCGATGCCGCCCAGCACCATGCTTTGCCCGTTGTCGCCCTGCTGTGCGCCAAAGTAGAGGTCGCTATCCTTATTAAAGGAAAGGAAGAAATCGCAAAGCAGATCGAACGCCTCGTCGCGCGAGAGGATTCCTGCATCAATATCGTGGCGATAGTAGGGGTACATATATTGGTCAAAGCGGCCGACGGTGTTGTGATAATCTCCCTCGAGCCACAGAGCAAAGTGCAAAATACGGAAGAACTGCAACGCCTCACGAAAACTTCGCGCACCGTAGCGCGGAACGCGCTCAAGGGTGGCTACAACATCGGCTCTGCCCTGCTCCTTTGCAAGCGCACGGTAACGGTCGCACAAATCGGTGACGGCATCCATCGCGCGGCTCTGATAAGGTGTAGCACTCTCATAGCGCGCCAAGAATCCCTCTCGAATGGTGGTCTCGTAGTCGGGACAGAGATTGTTGACGTAAGCACCGTGTATGTAATGCTCGGTGGCAAGGGCATCCTCTTCCTCTTTGGTCAGAATATAGCCAAAGGTGGAGACGGTACGTGTGAGCACGATCTGCTCGCCCGGCAGGATGTGCGGCTTTTCCATTGCCATGAGCACCTCAAAGCGGCGGCACATGCGCTCCTCAAAGGAAAGCCCAAGGGCTGCATATTCGGTTGCAAAATCGACCTCACAGGGCACGCGGCGTGCGCGATGCGTGCGGTTGATGATGAAATAATCGTACAGATTTTTGAGTGCGGGCTTCATAAAAATCTCCTTTCAAAAAGGATACCTATCTTGATTATATTATAATACAAACTCCTTTTCCCTGTCAAGTGGCAACTTGAAATTGGGACAGGCAATCATATAAAAAAGCCCCAACGCATAAAATGCGTTGGGGCTTGGCAATACTGCCAAGAAAGAAAAAGAGAGGGTTATTTTCCTTCTATATACGGGTAAACGTAGGTTCCGCCGCCATCTCTGTGGATATAAACGAAGTCAATATCCTTGACCTCAAGTGACGGATAGCCATTTTCAAAACCGTGTGTCGAATAACACTCCACACGCAAATAAGCACTGTAAAGATCGTTGCCGTAACCAACACCGTCGCTGATTTCCATGCGGACCACAAAGGTTCTGCCCTTGCCGTGAATAACCGTTCCGTCGGCAAGTCCCCAATAGTCCTCGGCAATTCTCTTGGCACGCTCGGGGGAGATGCGCGTGTCATTATAATACGCGCCCGTTTGCTCGTGAACAAGCATATAGCGATAATTCTCCACATCGCTCAAATGTCGGTGATTGGGGTCTGTTTCCGGGCAATCATCATAACTGCAATATCTATATGTCTCCACACGCATGGCAACAAGGTAATACCCATCCGCGTCGGCCTCTTCGGATACGTCAATGTAATGTATGTAAAGCTTACCGGCAGCACCGTCTCCGTCTCCGTCACGAATGCCCCAAACATTGTTGGCAATGGCTTCGACCTCCTCGGGCGAGAGGACCGCCTCGCGCCACGGTGCACTGAGAGCGCAAATGTCATACAGATAGTAAAGATCCCATCTTTCAATCTCTTCCCAAATCTCATCGGCAAGAGAGGTAAGAATAACGGTGCCATTCTCATAAGTCAAATTCAGCTTTGCGCTACCGCAATCAATGGCTACATCCAAGTTATCCTTTTCTCCCACGTAATAATAAACGTAGCGCAAGGTCTTACACTTTGCCAAAGATACATTCGCGTTGGCAGGAACGTAATCCTTGAGATAGACATACTTTCCTGTCTCTGCAACAAGAACCGGTTTATCTCCGTTGAGTACAGGGCGGTACATTGCTTCGGGGACACATATTTGACTGCGGTTAAACAGTGCACGGGGCTTGAGCCCTGCCTGTGCGCGTGTGGCTTCGGCTCTCTCATCGGGATCAAGATAGCTGCCGTATTGCTCGTCGAGAGCATCAAACTCCGCTTGCCCGATCTTGACGCGCTCACCGTTCGCAATTTTGATAAACTCGTTGTTGCTCTGCCCATATTGCACGATCAGGTTCAAGCGAGCACCGCCCTGTGCGATCTCGTAAATAGCGTGGCTTTGATACAACGAATCGCTAAAGAGAGCATTGACGTGAATGCGCCCCTCACTATCGATCCAACACCCCTCTTCGGGTGTAAAGGTGTCCATCAAAACGGCGTAGTCAAGCCAAATCGTATCTCCCCACATATTTTGGCGAGGCGTTCTGATATGAGAGTAGATCGCCAAAACGCGGTAATCCTCGGTCATGAGCACAAGCTCGTAGAGACCGTCACCGTTGAGGTCGCAGCGATCGTTATACACAAAATACCGGAGTCTTTCCACAGCTGGAGTTTTCTCGTCCTTGTCGCCGTAGGGATAAAAGGCGTATGCCGCCTCTAAGATGTTGCGGAAGGGCTCTGCAAAATAGACAGTCTCCAATTCCAGCTCTTTGGCAAGTGTTTCATCGTCGGCATCGATCAGGTCAAAACGAAGGACGGCGGTGCGATACGCTTCTACAATGCTATAATAGGATTGAAAAGGATCGGTCTCCACGTCCTCGACGTCGATATCGCCATCCACAGGGGGCTTGGTCTCGTCCTCGGGAGCCGTTGTGGTGCCCGTCGGCTCGGGAGTGGTATCCACGGGATCGGTGGTTCCCTGCACCACGGGGGTGCTTCCATCGGTGGACGTGGTGGGGGTGTTCTCTCCTTTTTGACAGGAGAATAATGTGAGTAGCAGAACAAGGGAAAGCAAAAGGGGGACGTATTTTTTCATTTTTATCCTCCTGATTTTTGTTGTATGTATTAAAAGCTTGCCTTGCGGCGTGCGACGGCTTGCGTGCGGAAAACGGCGGGCGAGAGCCCCAACTGCTCCTCGAATTTGCGGCTGAAGTGCTGAACGGTCTTAAAGCCGCAACGCTTGGCAACCTCCTTGACGGGCAAATTGGTAAACTCCAAAAGCTTTTTGGCTATCATCAAGCGGTAGTGCCACAAATAGGCGACGGGCGTGATGCCGAGCTCGCTTTTGAAAAGTGCCGTCAGTGTTGAGTGATTGATGGAGCAAGAGCGTACAATATCCTGCAAGGTGATGGGCTCGTTGTAATGGTCTTCAATAAAGGAGACCGCTTGCTTTAGGAACGTGTTATCAAACTCGTCAACCTCATCGGTAACCTCAACGTAGCGGCCGCCCATAGAGCAATAAATGCGCTCCAAAAGAAGCATGATTTCAATAAAATAGGAGCGGCTTCGGCAAGACCAATACCAGTCGGGTTGCACCTCCAGCTCCTCTGCCAGCTTGAAAAAGAGAAACCGCATAGATGCTTGATAATCATCGAGCATAGGCAAAATCAGGCGCTCTTCGGTAATGAAGGGCTTGAGCAAAAAGAGATCGTGCATGTTGGCAAGCTCTTCATATCCGCTTGAGTGCACACATGCAAAGCTCATATTGGCATTGAGGAACGTAGGGTGGAAATAAACGGCATCACAGCACAGATTGCGACGGCGAATAAGCTTGAGCGGCTTTCTTTCATCAAAGCAAAGCAGGCACGGACCCATAGCATCTACAACCTCTTCGCCGCATTGCAAGCTCACGCTTCCCTCATGAACAATCAAAAGCAAAAAGCATTGATCTTGTATATTCAAATTTCGCAAATTGTCATTTTCCACACAACAAATGGGAATGGTTTTTCCAATGTTGTACTTGAGATCAACTGTTTTTGCTTCCATTGCTTACCTCCTCTGCCAGACTGTGCACACGTTTTATTATAGCATAGCTCTCGCTTTGTTTTCAAGTATTTTCCTGTCGAAATTTAACGACAGATGTTTCTTTCTTATTCACAGATAAATTTTGTGGCAAAATTGCAAAAAATCGCCCCAAAATGCATTTTGTGCATACGCAGACAAATGTCCAAATTACGCCAAACCTCTTGACAAATTTCGACTTTTTTTGTATAATAAACGGGACACAAAGCCGAAAGGGATTCATTATGGGTAACATTATTATTAAAGAGGTAAAGACACAGCGCGACAGGCGCCGCTTTGTTGACTTCCCCAATCAACTTTATAAAAACGAGCCGAACTATGTTCCCGGCTTTTTTGGTGATGACGTAGACGACTGGAACCCTGCCAAAAACCCCGCATTTGAATATTGCGAGGCAAAATGCTTCCTCGCATTTGAGGATAAAAAGATCGTCGGCCGTATTGGTGCAATTTTGAGTCACCGCGCAAATGAAAAGTGGAACGCAAACCAAATGCGTTTTTCGCAGGTTGATTTCATCGACGATGCACGTGTTTCTAAGGCACTGTTTGATACGGTGGAAGCTTGGGCGCGCGAAAAGGGTTGCGACCAGGTACATGGCCCGCTTGGCTTTTGCGACCTTGACCGCGAGGGCATGCTGATTGAGGGCTTTGACCGCCAAAGCATGTTTATTACCTATTATAATGCTCCCTATTACAAGGAGCACTTGGAGCGCCTTGGCTACGGAAAATCCACCGACTGGATCGAATACCGCATCAACGTTCCCTCGCCCGACTCGCGCGAGGCACAAATGATCGCCCGTGTAGCGGCTCGCAACGAACGCCAAGGGAAATATCGCGTGGCAGACCTGAAGCATCGCCGCGACTACAAGCCCTATGTAAAGCAGGTATTCCGCCTTGTTAACGAGGCGTACGCTCCCCTTTACGGTACGGTTGATTTGACCGACCGCCAAATTGAAAAATACGCAAACAAGTTCATTCCGCTCGTCAACCCCGACTACGCTTGCTTTGTGGTGGACGAGAATGACGAAATGGTAGCATTCGGTGTAACGGTTCCCTCCTTGTCCAACGCACTCACCAAGTGCCGCGGCAAGCTCTTCCCTTGGGGCTGGGCGCCAGTGCTTCACGCAATGAACCACAATGACACGGTTGATCTGCTCCTCATCGCCATCAAGCCCGAGCTGCAAGGCACGCTGCTGATTGCAACCATCTTTAACCACTTTGTCAACTCCACGGCAAAAAATCATATTCTTTATGCCGAAACAGGTCCTCAGTTGGAGACCAACACCAAAATTCAAGCACAGTGGAAGTTTTTTGAAAAGGAACAGCACAAGCGCCGCCGTTGCTTTGTAAAGGACCTTACATAATAATAAACAGAAAAATGCCGCCTCACATCACTCGAGGCGGCAAAATTTTATATTTTTCATCAAATAGAAGTCGTTAGAATAGGCAATCTTTTGAAAACAGCTCCCCAAGGGAGACATATTTACAACAGCTTTTATTGTTGTTTTCTTTTATTTTGCCACAGGATACAGAGAGGATAAGAATTCGGACATTTGTGGTGTCTTTGATAATTTTTTTAATCAATAAAATTGTTCAATAACAATTATTTCGCCTGTTGTTTCGTCACGGAAACGGAAACGGCGAAGATCACCCTCACTTTTTCCTTTTCCTATATACGTGCAGGGCTTGCCCTCTTTATCCATCGGCCATTCGGACGCTTGCGGCCAGCAGGGATAACCTTTTTCGCTCTTGAAAGCTTCTTTGATTTTGGCTTTGATCGCCTTTTTGCGCTCGCCCTTTTTCATCGTCTCGGGAAAGAGCGGAATGATGTGCTTTTGAATATACTTTTCCGACTCGCCCCCCTCAAGATACTCGGGGATAACTTCAATGGCAAAATCTTCTGCGTCACTGTATTTGTAGAAAAACGGAACAGATTGATCATATTGGTAGTATATAGAATAAACCTCGATATAAAATGCAGAAGCACCGCTCGCCGTTTCCACATCGTGAGTAAAGGCACGAAATTCGTAAGTTAAGCATTGGCGAACCGACTCATATCTTGGCGGGCCGTATAGACGCCCCGGATCTGTTTCGGGTTCAAGCAGTTCGGGAACGGCTTCAATATACTGATTTTCAACACCTACAATCATCAAGGGAAAGTAAAGTATTTTTCTGCTGTAATCCTTTTTCATATCGTCAATGATTTTTTGTAAAAAGGCGTCGATCTCGGGCTTTTCGTCATAAAGACGACGAAATTCTACAATATCAAGCTTTCCGCTCAAAAAATCAACAATTGTTTGTTGCGCGTATTCCATAGGTTTTCTCCTTTGCGTTTATAAAGAATCTGAAACTAATTTTATGATATAGGCAATTAGCGCAAACAAAACCACAACATAACCGTATGTTAATCTATCCCATGCGATTTGCTTGTTAACTTTCAATGTGTCTTTGGATAGCCCGCCGCCTCGTTTTTTATGAAAATTGTTGTCGTCTTCTATTGCCCATGAAATAAATTTGCGTAGTATAAAATATAAAATGGTTGCGCCAATGATTAAACCAATCGCTAATAGCAATTCCGGCCAATTCATAAATCATACGCTCCTCTCAACAGTTAAACAAAATTGTTGTTTTTCTCTATGACATTGATGCCTTTATTATTTTATCATAAAGGCGTGGGAAAGTCAAGAAAAAAGTTCTCTCGCTATGGGGCTCTGAACCCAAACGCGCGTACTTTACATTTTCCCAAGGCAAAACAATCTAAAAGCCTTCCCCTTGAGGGGAAGGTGGCAAACGTCGCTATGCGACGGGTGACGGATGAGGTGACGCCGCCGATGCGGCGCTTGGGCTTTGTGTGGTCTAACAATATGGGGCTCTGAACCCAAACGCGCGTATTATGCAGCGGTATTCCCTTCACACGAAGCGCGCGTTATAATAAAAAATGCGAGCATTTTTTATTTGGGTTCAGCTATAATGTCATCTGCATAAAAACAAGAACCCCCCCGCTATTGCGGAGTGGTTTTTGTTTTTATGGGGTGAGATATGGGGCTCGAACCCACGACCTTCAGGGCCACAACCTGACGCGCTAGCCAACTGCGCCAATCCCACCATATTCAATTGTGGCGTGCCTTGAGGGATTCGAACCCCCGACCTACTGCTTAGAAGGCAGTTGCTCTATCCGGCTGAGCTAAAGGCACATCACCTTTGGAGCGAGTGATGGGAATCGAACCCACGCGGCCAGCTTGGAAGGCTGGAATTCTACCATTGAACTACACTCGCAAAGATGTGCGCTCACACGTACTCGAATATTATATCATACGTTCCCTTTTTTGTCAATACCTTTTTATGAAAAAAATATTTTTTTTGAAAATTGCCATCTGTTTACTACAAGTTCATAATCTTCCATTATAATGTGTTTGTCTAAAAACACAGAAAGGAATGTCCTCATGAAGATTCTAAAAGTAATTCTTAAAACCTTCTGCATTGTTTTAGCATCTTTGATTACTCTTGTTCTCCTCGTTTGGGGAGCTCTTGCCGTGGCAAGGTTTTACATTTACCCCGATTATTATGCCCAAGGAGAGCATATCTCCAAAATCCCCGCGCTTGGCAGCGGCTTTGTTCCCCAAGGTCTTGCCTACGATAAGGAGACCGACACCTATTTTCACTCCGGCTACCACGGTGCTAACATCGAGCTCTTTTTGGTGAACGGAAACACCGTAAGGGAGATTGTACTGCTCACCATGGATGGCGAGCAAGCCACGGGGCACGGCGACGGGGTTTCGATCGTGGGCGACTACCTCTACATTGCCGACTGCAAAGGCAAAAGTGCCGAGCGTGAGGGCTTTTTGCGTGTTTACCGTCTTGCAGACATTCTCAACGCCAAAGACGGTGACGCTATCCGCGAGACAGACCACGTAATTTTGGACTCCCCCGCGTCCTTCTGCTTCTCAGACGGCAATTATATGTACGTTGGCGAATTTTACCGCGCCAGCAATTATGAAACCAAGGAATTCCACCACCTCACCACTCCTGCAGGCGATGAAAACAAGGCAATTTTTCTTGCCTATCCTTTGGGGGCTGGCGGCAAAATTACAGAGGACACACAACCGGAATTTGCCGTTTCGATCACCTCGTTGGTGCAAGGAATTGCGGTAGCCGAGGACGGCACGGTAATGCTTTCGCGCTCTTGGGGCTTGAACAATTCTCACATTGAATTCCATGACGGTTGGGCAGATAGCGGCAAGGAGATTGCCATTGGCGACAACAACCTTCCCCTCTATTATCTCGATTCTTCAACCATGACAAAGGATCTTATCATGCCCTCGTTTAGCGAAGCGCTTGCCATTATAGACGGCAAGGTAGCCGTCAGCTTTGAATCGGCTTGCAACAAATATATTGTTGGTAAGTTCTTTTTTGCCAATAAGGTTGTGGCATTCTCCATCGACTGATTTTACGGCATAAAACGCAACAAAAACGCAGTACGTAGTGCAAATTCGCACTACGTACTGCATTTTTATTACCATCTGTCGTTGTCGTTTCTGTCGTCATCTTCGGGATTACCCTGCTTGAATCTGCTGCGGTTCTTCACAGTGCGCACGATCGTAACGATTGCTACAATAGCAAGTACGGCGAGAATCACCAGCATTACAATGCTTTCCATAGGCAAGGTCTTGCCGAATACGACTTCCATATCCTCTACTACAATCACTACAGGAATGCCTGTTGTTTCGGTAAAGGATGCGAGAGCATCGTTCACCGTTTTTTCGGTCATTGCAAGATCTGTATAATTCATTAAATGCGATTCGGGAGAATTCTCATGACTATATTTGTCATAAAAAGAGGTTTCTAAATTCAAATTTGAAACCTTGCGGGTCATTGTTCTCATGACCTTTGCAAGATCCTCATCCAACGAGTTTGCATAATAATTTTGAATAGTGCCTTTCATGGATTGATCAAAATCTCTGCCTACAGCAAACAGGTTGCCAACTTCATCCACAATATTGCTACCACCCCACGGCAAATAATAATAGCCGCTTGACTCCTCATTAACCAAAACAACAATTAAAATGTTATCTTCGGTTGCATCGGAATTACCAAACGCTTTATTGTATTCATTGTCAGCATACGTTTGGAAAGTCGCCTCATCATAAGAAATTACACCGCCGTTTGCTACATTGGTAAGTGCCGAGCCGATCATAGCGAACATCATAACACCAACCACCAGCAAAAGAATGAACGGAGCCATCAAAGCCCCCAAAAAGCCGCCAAGGCATCCGCCACCGCCATAGTAATAGCGGGGGCCAAACCCAAAGAAACGCGGGCGATGATAATAGCCAAAATGTGGGCCTCGGTGATAACCGCCTCCATAGCCGCCACCGCCAAATCCACCACTGCGACCGCCTCCGAAACCGCCGCCACGAGATCCGCCACCGAATCCACCGCTGCGGCCGCCGCCACCCATAGGTCCTGCCATAATTTATTTCCTCACTTTCTGTCAAATGTGTTTTTTGATAGTTTTATTATACACTATTTTTATAAAAAATGCAAGAGAAAAGCGAAAATGTACTAAAAATCAGTTATTTTTTATAATAAGAATAATTCTCTTTCTTTCTTTTAGGAAAAATTATGACATTTTGCGACAAAAAAGCATATATTGGGAATAGTCAACACATTCTGTGTGGACCAAATTCAATACAAAAGGAGTTACAAATGTATATGGAAAACAACCGTCGTGCGGCGGGGAGCCGTGCCGACGCCGATTTTTTGCGCCGTATGCTGGGCGGTGAATTAAGCGGCAACGGCTGTGGCTGCGGACGTTTCGATGAGCGTTCTAATGATCGTGACCGTTCCTTTGACCGCGACCGTTCCTGCGATCGCACACCCGTACAGTCTCGCAGAGACACTACCGGTGAGTGCTGTGAATGGAGACCGCAGGCGCGTCAGGAAGCCCTCATGCGCCCTGAGGGTGGCTGTGGCTGTCAAAGACCTTGCGACACGTCCTGCCCCACCGAAATCGCTGCTCCCGCGCTTGCAATGGTCTATTGCCCCCGTCAATGCTGGCGCAAGCTGCTTGATCCCGAAGAGGGACTCAGACACGGCACCATTTTTGCGGAGCTTGTTCTGCCCTTTGAGGGTGCTCCCAACAAATGCGGAAAGGAGGGTTGCGCTCGTCGCCTCATGTGAGCGAGCACAAAACTGCTATGAACCAAAACAACCACTCTGACTGCTGCCGCGACCGCGAAAAGCTGCGCGCAATCAACTTTGCCATTCAGGAAACCGTCCTTTATCTGGATGCCTATCCCTGCCACCCCGAAGCCCTTTGCTACTACCACGCCTTGATTGAGGAGCGAGAAAAACTGCTTGCATCCTACCAAAAGCACTGCGGCCCCATGACGATGTACGGCAACACCAATCGCGATTCGTGGGATTGGGTAAAAGGCCCTTGGCCTTGGGAACCGGATGCAAACTGAGAATAGGAGGAGACTGACTTATGTGGACTTATGATAAAACTTTGCAATACCCCGTAAAGATCAAGAACCCCAACCCCAAGCTGGCAAGCTTGATCATCTCGCAGCTCGGCGGCCCCGACGGAGAACTCGCTGCATCGATGCGCTATCTCAATCAGCGTTATGCCATGCCCTGGGGCGAGGTCACGGGCATTTTGACCGATGTGGGCACAGAGGAGCTCGCCCACCTCGAGATGGTAGCCGCCATTCTTTATCAGCTGACGCGCAATATCTCCGAGGAGGAGATTGCCGACACGCCCTTCGCCCCCTACTTTGTTGACCACACCACGGGCATTTACCCCGTAGCGGCTGCAGGCGTTCCCTTTGACATGAAATACGTTGGCATCAAGGGCGACGTTATTACCGACCTCAACGAGGACTTGGCAGCAGAGCAAAAGGCGCGCACGACCTATGACAACCTCATTCGCCTGTGCGATGACCCCGATGTACGTGATCCTCTGCGCTACCTGCGTGAGCGCGAGATCGTGCACTATCAACGCTTTGGCGATGCCTTGAGAATCGCTCAAGAAAAGCTTGACAGCAAGAACTTCTACGCAATCAATCCCGCGTTCGATAAGAAGTGCGGAAAATAAAACAAACCCAAAGCAAAATCTTCGGGACGGCTTGAAAATTTCAAGCCGTCCTATTTACTTTTTCCTTTGTGTGTGATATAATTTAATAAACATCATAAAAGGAGAAACCATATGTTGAAAAAATATAAGTTTAGTTACAATGGAACTAAAGAGATGTTTTTAAGTCGCCTTGATTTTAAAGACGGTTATTTTGATGATAAAGCTAAATATTCTTACATAGGCAACTATATGTTAAAATTGGTAGGTGATAAAATACTCTTTGGCGTTGACCATGGAGGTCATTCGGGAGGATTTTGGTTTATTCCTAAAATCAAAGAGTTCAATGATCATATTGAGTTTGTGGGAAGAATCAAATATATTAGCTCAAGTGATAGTGTTATCATGCGGTTTTGCGAAAAGATATTTGAGGGAATATTGTTTATTCTTCTTTTGCCATTTTTTATCATTTTCAAAATATATGAGTTGATAAGGATTCTTATAAAAAAACCTATAAATAAAGGACAGTCAACAGAAGATAAACTTTTCGATTTTATGATAAATCATTTAGGTTGCATAAAAGCGTAAAATGCTTTATGTCTCCGCATCGCTCAAGAAAAGCTTGACAGCAAGAACTTTTACGCGATCAACCCGTCGTTTGATAAATAAAAGGCGGGCGACACAAACAAAAAAGCGGGACGGCTTGAAAATTTCAAGCCGTCCTATTTACTTTTTGAGAAAAGTATGGTATAATGAACCAAATGAGAAATGCACCAAAAGGATAACTTGATTATGAACAAAGCATTGCAGTATATCAAAGAACACATAAACACAGATAAGATTATAGCAATAGGAATCGCATTATCTGCAGTTGTTGTAACTTGTATTATAATGATAATAGGTGTAGCAAGGAACTATACGATATATCGTTTTGACGAAGAAACGTTAAAATACGTTTTTGCCCATGAGGTTTCTTCTGCTGAATCATTTTGTCAAAACAAGGGCGCGGATACTGTTTTGTATGGTAGATATACGTACGCCAAGGCAAACAAGGACGGATCTCTCACGCTGGTTGTTGACAACGAAACCCTGAGAATTTGGAAAAGCAGCGATTTACTATTACAGATACTTGAAAGCTTGTTAGAAGAAGAAGGAAGAAGTGCCGGTGTTGACATAGATTGGTCGGAGGATTTTCTTGACCACAAAAAGTTAGTAAAAAGCTGTGGCATTGAAATTTCCGAAGATTATTCATTGCTCATTGAAGAACCTGAGGATAATGCGGTATTTTTTCCCTCGCTAACAGCAGCATGTGTTATAATGCAAATTTTTGAAGGAAAACAAATTGGTGAAGTATATGTTCGTTACATAGAAGTCGATGGGTCCGGAAATATAGTTGATGAGCTTGTTTGGGAGCAACCTATGGAAAATGCACAGTGATTTTCAGCCGCACTTTCGGGTGCGGCTATTTTTATAACGAAAAAGAGGAGTCTCATTGAGACTCCTCTAATTTGTTTTTGATTATTTCTTTTCCTCAACGGGAGCTTCTTCCTTGATGAGTCTTACGATAGCCATTTCAGCTGCGTCACCGCGGCGTGCGCCCAGCTTAAAAATCTGGGTGTAACCGCCGTTGCGGTTCTCGTAAGTGGGAGCGATCTCGTTGAACAGCTTGGAAACAACGTTCTCTTCGGTAATGTATGCAAGAGCTGCACGACGGCTAGCGAGAGTGTTCTTCTTACCAAGCGTAATCATTTTTTCTGCCATAGAACGAACTTCCTTAGCTCTGGTGAGCGTGGTTTCGATCTGTCCGTTCTTAAGCAGCAAGGTAACCATGCCGCGCAGCATTGCTTTTCTGTGCGCAGTGGTTCTGCCAAGTTTTCTGGTTCCGGGCATTGTTAGTCCCTCCTTCTGCTTTTCGAATAAGTTTTAATTCAATGTTGGGGAAAGTGAACTGATTACTCTTCCTCTTTCTTGAGTTCAAGACCGAGAGAGTGCAGCTTTTGGATAACTTCCTCCAGCGATTTTTTACCGAGGTTACGAACTTTGATCATATCCTCCTCGGTGCGGCTGATCAGATCTTCAACCGTGTCGATGCCTGCGCGCTTCAAGCAGTTGAAGCTACGTACAGACATGTCAAGTTCCTCAATGGTCATCTCAAGGACTTTCTCCTTAATGGTTTCTTCTCTTTCGACCATGATCTCCTTGTTCTTTGCGTTCTCAGAAAGCTCTACGAACAAGTTGAGATGCTCGTTGAGAATCTTGGCTCCGAGAGAAATCGCTTCTTTTGCTGATATAGTTCCGTTGGAAAGAACCTCAAGTGTAAGCTTGTCGTAATCGGTGATATTTCCGACTCTGGTGTCCTCAACAGTATAGTTTACTGCATATACGGGAGTGTAGATAGAATCGGTGTAGATCGTTCCGATGGGCATGGACGTAGCGCCTGCCATAGAATTGAAGATCTGCTTGTTGCGATCCTGAGAAACGTATCCGCGTCCCCAGCCGAAGGTAAGCTCCATGTAGAATCTTTCATCTCCGCTGAGAGTTGCGATGTGATGCTCGGGATTGAGGATCTCAATATCGGAATCCTGCTTGATGTCACCTGCGGTGATCTCGCGATCTCCGGTTACGTCAATAACGACGGTCTTGGGGCTGTTGGTGTTGAGCTTTGCAACTATTCCCTTTACGTTAAGAACGATCTCAGTAACGTCCTCAAGTACGCCGGGAACTACCGAAAACTCGTGAAGCACGCCGTCGATCTTGATGTTCGTTACAGCAACGCCGGGAAGTGAGCTGAGCAGAACTCTACGCAAGGAGTTACCAAGGGTAATTCCGTAGCCGCGCTCAAGGGGTTCAACGATGAACGTACCTCTTGTACCGTCTTCACTTACGTCAACTGTTGTTATATTGGGCTTTTCTATCTCTATCATTCCAAATAAACCTCCTAAAAATATTTTTTGGGTTCAAGCAAACTGATTTTCACTTGCGATATCATGCAACCGTACCGAAAGATATCGGCAAATAATGCACGATATCCTTGGTATTACTTAGAATAGAGCTCGACGATAAGCTGCTCCTCAAACTCGAAGTCGATGTCTTCTCTTGCGGGAAGAGCAACTACCTTTGCGCTGAGTGCTGCCTTGTCAAGATTCAACCACTTGGGAGTGATTGCGGATTCAAGATTCTCTGCGAGAGCCTTGAACTTAGCGGAAGAACGGCTTGCTTCCTTTACTGCGATAACATCGCCTGCCTTAACGATGATAGAAGGAATGTCTGCCTTCTTACCGTTGAGGGTGAAGTGACCGTGAAGAACGAGCTGACGAGCT
>JAZORZ010000078.1:0-4691 GCA_045656885.1 Eubacteriales bacterium | reverse complement strand
GAGAGAACCGTAGGTGATACCGATAACGTCGGAAGAAACGATGGGATCGGTGTTGTAACCGAAGGATGCGGAAGAAGCTGCCTTCATAGCTTCGTTGATGCCTTCCTTGGTGATGTCCTTGCCCTTAACAACAGCTACCAGGATGGTGGTGGAGCCGGTGCAGGTAGGAACTCTTTGTGCGGAACCGATGAGCTTGCCATCGAGCTCGGGAATAACGAGACCGATTGCCTTTGCAGCGCCGGTGGAGTTGGGAACGATGTTTTGTGCGCCTGCACGTGCACGGCGGAGGTCACCCTTTCTGTGAGGACCATCAAGGATCATTTGGTCACCGGTGTAAGCGTGAACGGTGGTCATGATACCGGATTGGATGGGTGCATAGTCGTTGAGTGCCTTTGCCATAGGAGCGAGGCAGTTGGTGGTGCAGGATGCAGCAGAGATGATCTTATCATCGGTGGTGAGAATGTTCTCGTTTACGCTGTAAACAACAGTCTTGGTTGCCTTGTCTGCGGGAGCAGAGATAACAACCTTCTTAGCGCCTGCGTTGATGTGAGCCATGGACTTCTCTTGTGTGCAGTAGAAGCCGGTGCACTCGAGAACAACGTCAACCTTCAGCTTCTTCCAAGGAAGGTTAGCAGCGTCCTTTTCAGAATAAATCTTGATGGTCTTGCCGTCTACGGTAATGGTGCTTGCTTCATCATCAGCAACAACGTCGTGGTTGTATCTGCCTTGAGCGGTATCATACTTGAGAAGGTGAGCGAGCATAGAGGGCTTGGTGAGGTCGTTGATTGCTACTACCTGATAACCCTTTGCGCCAAACATCTGACGGAATGCCAGACGGCCGATGCGGCCAAAACCGTTAATCGCAACTTTTACGTTTGCCATTGGAAAATTCCTCCGTTTTGTAAATAAAATTTAGTTGACCTTTCATTGAAAGGCCTTTCCTTACAGCATATATTATAACATATTTTTTCCAATATACAAGGGGTTTGACGAAAATTTATCAATTTTGTAACAATAATCTTATTTTTGGCTCCAAAATCCCCTTTTTGTGTGCATTTTGCAAGCATTTTTTATTTTTTCTTCCTTTTATATAGGCGTGGCATCCTTCTTTTTCTCCCGTTTTGCAAAGCGGAATGTCTCCTGCCTGATCTCGCGGCGCAAAAGTAGGAGCGCGATCAGGTTGATAAAGGTCATGGTTGCAATGCCAAAGTCGCCAATATTCCAAACCACCTCGTTGGATGTGCGTACTCCGAGCAAAATGCAAAGCCCGAACGCAACAACATAAAGCGCACGCCAAACGCCTTTTGGGGAAAGAAAGCGCACGCTCTCCAAGCCGTAGCTCCCCCAGCACAAAAGTGTGGCATAGCCAAAGCAGAATACTGCCGCCGAAAAGAACCAATCGGCAAAGCCGCCAAGCACCGAGGAATAGGCATTCACCGTTGTCATGACGCCGCCCGATGCGGTATCAACGCCGCTGACGAGGATAACGAGTGCCGTTGCGGTGCAAAGCACGACGGTATCGACAAAGACCTCGAAAATGCCCCACACACCCTGATGGGCAGGACTTTTTGCGTTTGCCGCGGCGTGTGCCGTAGGGGCTGTTCCGCAGCCACCCTCGTTGGAAAGTAGCCCGCGCATCGTTCCCACGCGCAGAGCACGAGAGAGCAAAAATCCACTCACACCGCCCACCGCGCTCTCAGGCGTAAACGCACCTCTCCAAACCGAGAGCAAGGCATCGTCCAAAGCATCGCGGCGCAAAATCAGCACCGCTACCGAAAGAATGATATACCCCGCCGTCATAATGGGAACAAGATATTCGGTAAGTGCCGATATGCCCTTAATACCGCGAATAAGAAAGGGTAAGGTCAGCACCACAAGCAGGACACCGCTATATGCCGTAGGAATCCCCACAACGTCCTCTAGCGTCTCCCCCACCGCGCGCACCTGCACCATACATCCGATGCTGAGCGCGTTTATCACCATCAAAACAGCAAAAAAGGCAGGAATCACAATGGCAAGACGTTGCCACCGACGTGCCCCGAAGCAATCTTGAATGTAATACATCGCACCGCCAAAAAAACCGCCCTTGCTGTCGGTTCGTCGGTGTGAGACCGCCAACAAAATTTCGGCATACTTGAGCATCATGGCAAACAGTGCCGATATCCACATCCAAAATATCGCACCCGCGCCGCCAATGGCAATGGCATTTGCTACGCCCACAATGTTCCCCACACCGAGCGTTCCTGCCAAGGCAAGCATCATTGCGCGAAAAGAGGACGTTCCCTCGCCCTTCTTCTCCCCAACAAATGCCGAGAGCATCTGCCTTGGAGCGCGCCAAGGATATCCCCGTAAATAGAACAAAAAGAACGTACTGCCAAAAAGCAGCAAGGGTGGAATCAAGCCACCCGTCAAAAGCCATTTCAGCATCGATTTTTGCACCTCACTTTCTTTTTTTATTCTATTCCAAAAGCGGGCATTCTATGCTTCGACAGCTTTCCCGATCTTAAAGTAAGATACGCAAAAAACACGCATTATAATTGTTAAAAGAATGTGAACAATATGCCAAAGGTCTTGATTTTTCCAAGAAATAGTATACAATAATAGCAGACGTTAGCACTCGACGCGCTTGAGTGCTAAAAACAAACATAATTCGTACTTTTTTCGCAAAATACAAGGAGGAATTCCAAATGAACATCAGACCCCTTTCTGACCGCGTTGTGGTCAAGCTTGTTGAGGCCGAGGAAAAGACCAAGACCGGTATTCTTCTCACCGCCGCTGCTCAGGAAAAGCCCCAGGTAGCAGAGGTCGTAGCCGTTGGCCCCGGCGCACGTGATGATAACGGCGCGCTCATTCCCATGGAAGTTAAGGTTGGCGATAAGGTCATCACCGGCAAGTATTCCGGAACTGAGGTAAAAATGGACGGCGTAGAATACACCATCGTCAAGCAGAGCGACATTCTCGCTATTGTAGAATAATTGTAATCGAGGTACACACAAATGGCAAAAGATATTCTTTACGGAATTGAAGCACGCAACGCACTCTCTCGCGGCGTGGACAAATTGGCAGATACCGTTAAGATCACACTCGGCCCCAAGGGCAGAAACGTGGTTCTTGACAAAAAATACGGCTCTCCCCTCATCACCAACGACGGTGTTACCATCGCTAAAGAGATTGAGCTCGAGGACGCAGCCGAAAACATGGGCGCACAGCTTGTAAAAGAGGTTGCAACCAAAACCAACGATGCCGCAGGTGACGGTACAACAACCGCTACCCTGCTTGCTCAAGCATTCGTTCGCGAAGGCATGAAGAACGTAACCGCAGGCGCAAATCCCATGGTTATCCGCAAGGGTATGAAAAAGGCAGTTGACGCCGCAGTTGATGCACTTGTTGCCAACTCCAAAAAGGTAAACGGCAAGGGCGACATCGCTCGCGTTGGCACTATCTCCGCAGGCGACGAGGTGATCGGTGAGCTGATTGCCGACGCTATGGAAAAGGTTACTGCTGACGGTGTTATCACCATTGAAGAATCCAAGTCGGCTGACACCTACTCCGAGGTCGTTGAGGGTATGCAGTTCGATCGCGGCTACCTCTCCCCCTACATGGCTACCGATATGGATAAGATGGAGACCGTTTATGACGATGCTCTCATTCTTATCACCGACAAGAAAATTTCCAACATTCAAGAGATCCTGCCCCTCTTGGAACAGATCGTTCAGGCAGGCAGAAAGATGCTCATTATTGCCGAGGACGTTGAAGGCGAAGCCCTCACCACCCTCGTACTCAACAAGCTGCGCGGCGTATTCAACTGTGTAGCCGTTAAGGCCCCCGGCTTTGGCGACCGCCGCAAGGAAATGCTCCAGGATATCGCCATTCTCACAGGCGGTCAGGTCGTTTCCTCCGAGATCGGTCTTGAACTCAAGGACGCATCTATCGAAATGCTCGGCCATGCACGTCAGATCAAGGTAAACAAGGAGCACACCATCATCGTTGGCGGTGCAGGTCACCCCGAAATGATCCACGCTCGCGTAAACCAAATCCGCGCCGCTATTGTTGAGACCACCTCTGATTTTGACCGCGAAAAGCTGCAAGAGCGTCTTGCAAAGCTCGCAGGCGGTGTTGCCGTTATCAAGGTCGGTGCCGCTACCGAGGCAGAAATGAAGGAAAAGAAGCTCCGCATCGAGGATGCTCTCAACGCTACCAAGGCAGCCGTTGAAGAAGGCATTGTTGCCGGCGGCGGAACTGCTTACCTCAACGTTATCGGCGAGGTTGCAAAGCTCATTGACACCGTTGACGGTGACGAAAAGACCGGTGTTAAAATCGTTCTCAAGGCACTTGAAGAGCCCGTTCGTCAAATCGCCGCAAACGCCGGCTTTGACGGTGGCGTAGTTGTTGACAAGATCCTCTCCTCGGGCAAGCTCGGCTACGGCTTTGATGCCTATAACGAGGTTTACTGCGATATGATGGCTGCAGGCATTGTTGACCCCACCAAGGTTACTCGCTCTGCCCTGCAAAATGCCGCTTCTATCGCATCTGTTATTCTCACCACCGAATCGGTCGTTGCCGATAAGAAGGAAGAAAATCCCGCTCCCGCAGCTCCTGCTGCCGGCATGGGCGGTATGTATTGATAAGTTTTGAATAAGGATATGCGGGGGAAGGAACTTTTCGAGAAAAGTTCCTTCCCCCGCACCCCC
>JAZORZ010000077.1:0-12375 GCA_045656885.1 Eubacteriales bacterium | reverse complement strand
TGCCTTTTTGGCCTTTTCGAGCTGAGCGAAGATGAAATCGCTCGATGCGCGTGCACTATCAAGCATCTGCTGAGCCTCTCGGCGGGTGCGCTCAATTTGGCGTTCTACCTCAAAGAAGCGAGATTTGATTTCCTTTTCGGCATCGCTCTTGAGCTTTTCGTAGTCGCGCTTGGGCTGCATGGCTTCGTCTCTGGCGCGGTCGGCCTCAAGGCGTGTTGCCTCGAGCTGTTCAATGACCTCTTCAAAGCGTTGGTGATCGCGGTTGACATTCTCTTTTGCGAGGTTGATGATCTCCTCGGGAAGTCCCAATTTTGAAGAAATGGCAAATGCGTTGGATTTGCCGGGCGTGCCGATCATCAGTCGGTAGGTCGGCTTGAGTGTGGCAACGTCGAACTCGCAGGATGCGTTTTGCACACCCTCGGTATCAAGCGCAAAGGTTTTGAGCTCGGTGTAGTGCGTGGTAGCCATACAAAGTGCGCCCACACGGCGAACCGACTCGATAATGGCAATGGCAAGTGCCGCACCCTCAACAGGGTCGGTACCTGCTCCCAGCTCGTCAAAGAGACACAGCGACTTTTCATCGACCTCCGCCATCACGCGCACGATATTGACCATGTGCGAAGAGAAGGTGGAAAGCGACTGTTCAATGCTCTGCTCGTCGCCAATGTCGACAAGCACGCGGCTGAACACGCAAATGGAGGAATCGGGCTCACAGGGAATATGAAGTCCCGCTTGTGTCATCAGGGCAAACAGTCCCACGGTCTTAAGCGTTACGGTCTTACCGCCCGTGTTGGGGCCTGTGATGATGAGTGTATCGTATTCCCCACCGATTTTGATGTTGGTGGGAACGACCTTTTTGGGATCGATCAGAGGGTGTCTTGCGCGGCGCAGCTCCACCGTTTGGTTGCCCGAAATATGGGGCTCGACCGCGCCCATACGCATGGAAAGCTCGGCGCAGGTAAAGAGAAATGCAAGCTCGGTCAAATTTAGGTAATTGAGACGCAAGGACTCGGACGCCGCGCTAATATCGGACGAGAATGCATAAAGAATACGCTCAATTTCGTGCTCCTCTTTGGAGTGGAGCATGCGAAGCTCGTTGTTGGCATCGACCACCGCCATGGGTTCGACGAAGATAGTCGCGCCCGAGGACGAGGTATCGTGAATCAGCCCCTTGAGCTCGTTTTTGCACTCTGCCTTTACGGGGATAACGTAACGCCCGTTACGCATGGTGACGATGTTATCCTGCAGAATTTTGGAATAGGAGCCGCTGATATAGTGCTGCAGCGTCTCTTTAATGCGGTTGTTGGATTCGCGGATCTTGCGGCGGATCTCGGCAAGCTCGCGGCTCGCTTCGTCGGCGATCATATCCTCGGAAATAATGGAGCGCGAAATGCTATCCTCGAGATGTCTGTTGGAAAGCAGACGCCCGAAGATTTCATCGAGCGTTGTTTCAAAGGTGCGGTTGGACTTTGCATACTCGCCCACCTGACGGGCGGAGCGCAACAATCGGCCGACGTCGAGAATTTCGCGCATCGAAAGCACCGCGCCCTTGACGGCACGCTCGCAGGCATCAGAGACGTCGATGACCGTACCAAAGGGCGGCATGCCCTTGGTTTCGAGAAGCTTGCGCGCATCGGTGGTTCTTCTTTGACGGCGCAGAACCTCAACAGGATCGCTCGAGGGCATCAATCTGCGCGCCAAAGCTTGCGCGCCCGCGGTGGGCGCGCAGTCGGCAAGCATTTCGCAAATTTTATCAAATTCGAGAGTGGTTAGTGTTTTTTGTGTAAAATTCATACCTTGGTTTCCTTTTGCGGCAGAGGTGCGCGCATCGAATGGTAAAAATTGAGTGAGTCAAATCCCCTCTCAAGATGAGAGAGCAGATAGGTTTGTGTAGCGCGTGCAAAATCGTTTTGGTCGTCGCCGTCCTCAAGCCCGAATGCAAAAAGTCTTTCGAGCGGAGCGCACAACACATAGCGCATTGCCGCGAGAACGGCAGGAGAGAGCCCCATAACGGTCTCACTCTCGCGAATGTCGTCATAAGAGGTTTCGGTAAATTTTTTGACCTCTTTCCCCTTTTCGGAAAAACACTCGGAGCAAAGCAGTGCTCCGTTCATAACGTGCAAATAGAAATGCTCGTCGCGCTCACGTCCGCAATGAGCGCACGCGCCAAGATCGGGAGCATAGCCCGACATTGCCATAGCGCGAAGTTCAAATGCGCCTTTGATGATCTCTTGCGGATAAAGCTCCTTGGAGATGGCATAGAGCGAGTTGAGGAGCAGGCGCAGCATTTCGGGTGCGGGCTCACCCTCATCGGTCAGCTCGCAGGCAACGTCGCAAAGATACGCCGCCAAATTGAGGCGGTCGATATCCATGCTCAATGCGTAAAAATGCTGATAGGCAGAGCCGCCTTTGAGAATGTTGAATTCGCCGCGGCAGTAATATTCAAAGTTTGCATAGGTGTAGAGTTGGCTGATGGCGGTTTGCGGACCTTTTAAGGAATGCCCCCCCTTAGAGAGCAACGTGATGCGCCCCGCATCTGCCGTAAGCACCGACAGATAGCGGTCGTGGTCACCGTAGTCACGCACGCGCACAACAACGCCGTCAATGCTTTCGTGTCGCATAAAAGTGCCCTTTCTTTATTCTTCGGTATAGCCAAAGTTGAGAATGCCGCGCGCACTGTCACGCCAGTTCTCCTTAACCTTTACCCAAAGGTTGAGGTAGACCTGTGCGTCAAGCAGCTTTTCCATATCCTCGCGGGCATAGGAGCCGATGCGCTTGAGCGTCTCGCCGTTCTTACCGACGAGAATGCCCTTGTGCGATGCCTTTTCGCAAAAGATCTCGGCGCGAATGCGAACAATGCTACCCTCGTCGCGGTATTCCTCTACGACAATGGCAACACCGTGGGGGATCTCCTTATCGAGGGTACGCAGAATCTTCTCACGAATGATCTCGGCAACCATTTGGCGTTGGGGTTGGTCGGTGATCATATCCTCATCGTAGAACCAATCGCCCTCACGGAGCAGCTTGGCACATTCGTCAAGCACCTCGCTGACGTACTTGCCCTTCTTTGCGGAGATCGGAACGACCGCCTCGAAATCGTGAATGGCTGCATAAGCCGCAATGGTTTCGGCAATTTGCTCGCGGCGGTAAAGATCAACCTTGTTCAGCGCGAGAATGGCAGGCGTGCCCGACTTTTTGAGGTAGGCGACAATTCCCTCCTCAACGTCACCGGGACGGTAACCCACATCGGCTACAAGAATGACCATATCCCCCTCTTGCATGGTGCTGTTTGCGGTCTTGACCATAAAATCGCCAAGACTGTTTTGCGGCTTGAAGATGCCGGGGGTATCGAGAAATACGAATTGATCCTCGCCGCGCGTTTCAATACCCGCAATGCGGTTGCGCGTGGTTTGGGGCTTGTTGGAAACGATAGCGATCTTTTCCCCCAAAATGCTGTTGAGCAGGGTGGATTTGCCCACGTTGGGGCGACCTACGATCGAAATAAATCCGGTTCTTTTCATAAAATTTCAAAGTCCTTTTTTAGTTAGTTGTTGAGACGGTAAGGAATTCTTCGAGCAGGTGTGCCTCTTTGAGCAGATCGAGCTCTTCTCTCGTATCCTGATCGATGATCTTGAGGTAGAATGCGTAATTGAGTGAAGCATCAAAGCTGACCGAAAGCACAAGATTTCTTTCGTGTATGATGGGAATGCGATACATGGCGTATTTCATGCCCTGCATTTCGCTCTCCTCGCAATAGTCGTCAAACTTTGCCAAATCTGCTTGGCGCAGATCCTTTGCACGCTCGGCGATCACAACAAGCTCGTCCACCGTCATTTCGGGGCGGTTTGCCAAGCGTTTATCCTCAATGGTATCCTTGATGTAAACAATGACGAAGGGGGAGAAAATAACGGTAATGCAAATCAGAAAGGTAATCAGCTTTACGTTGCGCGTGAAGAAATTTTCAGTCTTTCCCGCGGTATCTGTCTGCGTGCGTACCATTTCCTCTTACGCCTCCGTTTTTACAGAGAGCCCCATCAGATCCATGACGGCACTTTGACGGCGGCGCATATCTGCCTCGTCTTCCTCACCCGTTTCGTGATCGTAGCCCAAAAGGTGCAGCATGGAGTGCACGGTGAGGAATGCGACCTCACGCTCAAAGCTGTGACCGTACTCCTCTGCTTGCAGGGCGGCTTGCTCCAAGGAGAGCACGATGTCGCCGAGCATACCGAGCATCTCGTCAACGGGCGGCTCCTCGCTCTCGCCCTCGTAATCAAAGAGTGGGAAAGAAAGCACGTCGGTTGCCTTATCGATGCCGCGGAACTTTTTATTCAGGTCGCGGATCTCGGCATTATCCACAAAGGAGACCGAAACCTCGCAGGGGTTGCCGTATTGCTCGTAATCGAGGGTGGCTTCGATCGCCTCGCGAACAAGCATTTTGAGGCGATAGGTCAGGGGGAGCTTGTCCTGATGGTTGTCAAAATAAATGCGCAAATTCATTTTTCTGTTCATAATAGACCTCACTTTGTGTTCTTAATATCGTTTTTTTCGGCACGTAGCTTTTGCTGTACTGCCGCACGGCGTTCCGCCTCGCGGCGCGCCAGCTCTCTATCGTATTTTTCGTATGCCTGAATGATCTTTTGCACCAAACGGTGACGAACAACGTCGCGCTCGCTGAAATAGTGAATGCCGATATCGTCAATACCGTCAAGAATCTTGACAACCGTGGCAAGACCGCTCTTTTGACCCTTGGGCAGGTCAGTTTGCGTCAGGTCACCCGTAACAACGGCCTTGGAGTTAAAGCCCAGACGTGTGAGAAACATCTTCATCTGCTCGGGAGTGGCGTTTTGCGCCTCGTCGAGAATGATAAAGGAATCGTCAAGCGTGCGACCTCTCATATACGCCAAGGGAGCGATTTCAATGGTTCCCTTTTCTTGCAGGCGTTGATAGGTCTCGGCACCTAGCATTTCATAAAGGGCATCGTACAGGGGGCGCAGATAGGGATCGATCTTGCTTTGCAGATCACCGGGTAAAAAGCCGAGCTTTTCACCTGCCTCGATTGCGGGGCGCGTAAGAATGATGCGCGTAACCTGCTTTTCGCGCAATGCCTTAACTGCCATAGCAACCGCCAAAAAGGTCTTACCCGTTCCCGCGGGGCCGACACCGAGCACGATGGTGTTCTTGCGAATGGAATCGATATATTGCTGTTGACCGAGCGTTTTTGCCTTGATGGGCTTACCTCGCGTTGTCACACAAATGCAGGCATCGCCCAGAGCGGCAAGCTCCTTGGTTTGCCCGCCCGCGATCATATCGATGGCGTATTGCAGGGATTGCTCGGTGATGACCTCTGTTTTGGCAGAGAGCTCATGCAGATATGCCACACAATCGGCGGCGGCATTCAGCATTTCTTGGTCTTCGCCCTCAATAATGATCGAGTCTCCCGACTCGGTCTCACGGTTGCGCAGCGTTACGCCAAACTGTTTTTCAATGCGGTGCGCGTTGCTATCGCAATTGCCAAAAATCTTGGCAGTTGCGTCCGGGTGTTCCATACGGATAATCTTACGGTTCATAAAAATCCTTTCGATGCTTACTCGACGATTTCAAATTCCTGCACCTCTGCTATGTTTTCAATACAGATCAGTGTGCAGGTCAGGGTGACGGAGCTTTCTCCGACCTCGGTGACGATCTCCTTTTGCAAAAGCTGTACCTCGCCCGAGAATGCGGAAAGCTGCCGCGAAAGCTCCTCGTAGCAAAGCTCCAACGCCGCCGCGGCACTTCTCTCTCGCCACTCGGTGTGATAGGGCTGCGCCTTGGTGTAGGAGACAGACAGCGGAAGTCGGTTGCTTCCAAGCTTCCCTAAATTAGAATTATATTCTATTATATCACACAATATATTGGAATTTCTACTGTTTTTGAAAATTTTATGTGAAAAATTAAAAAAATGCAGCTCAATCTCTTGCAAAACGGGGTCTGTGTAGATTTTTTCCTCGTAAGAGAGCGGAATTTCGACCGTGATCATTCGCTCGGTGCGTGCCATCACGCGACCTGCGGCGCGTGTGTAACGAAAGCTCCCCGTTTGGCTATCGTAAAGACCGCTGACCAACAGTTCCCCCGCCTTGACCGCCTGCCCCGACACCACAACGGCGTTGCCGCGGTAGAGCTCGAGGTATTCGATCTGCCCGTCGCGCGTGGCAACAAGATTGGCAGGACGCTTGCCCGAGGAGCTGCCGTCACCCGCCTCCTCGCCCGCAATATGCTCAATGATCTGTACACGTGCCACCGTTCCCTCGGTGTTGATGGAGAGCCAGCCAATGCGATCGGATGCCATCAACACGCGATTTTCGATCTCACGAACGCGCAATGCAGGCAGATAGCTGCCCACGCCAAAGCCGCAAGCACGCAGCTCTTCAAGCACCTCTCCCTCGGTCAGTTCCACGTTTCCGCTAACCTGCACATCCCACACAAACAAGCCCGACAAAACGATTAGTGCAAGTGCCAGAACTGCCCCCACCACAAGCCCTGCACGCTGACCGACTTGTGCAAGAAAACGCGGAAGCCCACGGTGTGCAATCACTTGGGCTTCGATGTCTCGCCGTTGGCAAGCGGCAAGAAAGCGCCGTGCCGCCGCGGCGGTACAGCAAAAGCTAACACCGCCATCCTCGTGCCATTGAAAATAACAGTACTGCATACCCATTTGCATGCACAAATTCATTGCCGCCGTGCGATGGACTGCGGGAACGGCAACCGTACAACTCCCGCGCAAAAACAGAGCAACGCTCACACCTCACCCTCCTCTCTTGATGTCTTTGAGCAAGCTCCGGTGCAATCGGTAGCACAGTAGCAAACACCCGCGATTTTGCCCTCAACGGTTACACCCGCAGGCGAGAATACCGTGCAACGAAGCTCTTTGCCAAACACGGAGACAGAGCGCCGCCCCATAGAAAAGCAGATGCGCTCGCGCCCGTAAAAAAGAATGCGCCCACACCCATAAAGCACCGCACTCCCCTCTCCTCGCAAAAGGATACTGTCGGAACAAAAAAGGTCATTCTCAAGCAAAGAAAAGCATGTTTTTTTGTTGTTTTTTGCACTACGTTGTTGGTTTTTATCCATTTTTCACCCTCCTATCCCGGCACGCGGAATAAAACATACGGCGTGCGCGTAAGGTATATCAACACTCATTTTATGCGGCATGGAGGGGCAAAATGACAAAGCATTGGGCATATACAAAAAAGGCAGAGCACCCCCAGTGGGGCTCTCTCTGCCTTGTGTTTTTATTGTTGTTCAGCTTCTTTTTGCTCTTGCGGCGCGCAGACGTTGCCACGGCTTGTATGCAGGACGGACTGTCGCTGTGCGCGCGTGCGGTCGTGCCGTCCCTCTTTCCTTTTATGGTGCTCTCGGAGCTTTTGGTAGCAAGCGGTACCGGGGAATGGTTGACAGCTCCCCTCTCCCGACCGCTCGGCAAGCTATTGGGGCTTTCGCGTGCAGGATGCTGCGCGGTAGTGTTGGGACTTTTGTGCGGCTTTCCCGTAGGGGCGCGGTGCGCCATTCTGGCTTATGAAAAAGGCACGCTCACACGCGACGAGTGTGAGCGCGCCATGGCTTGCTCCTCCATCCCCTCCTCGGCGTTTCTTTTGGGAACCGTAGGAGCGACCCTTTGGCAGGATGCGAGATTTGGCGTCTTTCTTTATTTTTCTGCCATTCTGGGGGCACTTTTGAGCGGAATTCTCTTATACGGTGTGCAAAAACGCAAAGAAAGAGAGAGACAACTAACCGCTACACAACCGCTCTCCCCCATCCGTTTTGATGCGGGGATGTTCCCATCGGCGGTGAAAAACGCAACGGCGAGCACGCTTTTGATTTGCGCGTACGTGGTGTTCTTTTCTACCCTCTCTGGTGCAGTAGAGCTGATACTCGGGCGCTTTGGGGCAAACGAAAACACCCACGCCATCCTCTCCTCGCTCTTGGAGCTTTCGGGCGGCGTGGGTGCTTCGGCAAAGCTTTGCAACCGTCGGCTTGCCACCGTCCTTACGGGTGCGGCGGTGGGATGGTCTGGAGTGTCCATTCACTGTCAAATGCTGACGCTTTGCGACGGACACAGTATCTCCATCCGCTCTTATTTTGCGGCAAAGCTAGTGCAGGCAACGGTGTGTGCCTTTTTGATGCTTGTAAGCATCCTATATTGAGGAACTCAGAACCCAAACGTGCGGTTTATGCAGTGAAATGCCCAAGACACGATGCGCACGTTATAACAAATTTTCGCAGACGAAAATTTGCGGGGTTCTGCGTTATAAAGATACGGAAAACAAAAAGCAGATACCCTATTGGGTATCGCCGCCTTGAGGGACTCAGAACCCAAACGTGCGTAAAATGCCGTGTTATGCGTTTGCTACGAAGCGCACGTTATGGCAAATCACAAATGATTTGCCGGGGGTTCTTCGTATAAAGGTAACGGGAAACAAAAGAGGATGATACCCGATGGGTATCATCCTCTTTTGTTTGGCGTGCCTTGAGGGACTCGAACCCCCGACCTTTTGGTTCGTAGCCAAACACTCTATCCGGCTGAGCTAAAGGCACATATACGTTTTTTCGTACCTTGATATTATACCCTATTTATTCCCTTTTGTCAAGCCCTTTTTGAAAAAAAGTTTTATTTTTTTCTTAATATAGCAAATTTCCACTTTGAGCATATCAAAACAAAAAAACAGCCGCACCCCTTGGTGCGGCTGCCTTGTTTAATTCTTTGCATTTTTCATTTCTTTTTTGAGGTCATCCAGCTTGATGCGGTCAAGTGTGACGTCCTCCCTGTATCGGTTTTCGACGTACAAGTCAAAAATTTGATTTTCAACGTCGTGATACTCTTTTTTGCCGCGAATTTCGGTGGGTGTTTCGGAAGAGTAGATGGGCGTGCCGTGGCTGATGTTCGTATCGATCACGCGCTTGTATAAATATCCCAAGCGTTCCCTATCGCTCTGCAAGCTCTTCCAAGCGGATAGCTTTTTGGCGCGTTTGTTCTGCGTGTCGGTTTTCTTGACGTCAAAAAAGATTTTGGACTTCCCTTTGAGCACCGTTTGTTCCCTTCTTTCGGGAATGCCCAGCTTTTTGCGAATGATTTTGAGCACACGTGCAAGCTTTTCAAATATTTGGTGCACCTTGGGCATAACGCGGTATCGCCACTTTGCGCGCCAAAGCTTACGCAAAACAAAATAGATGGCAATGCCGTCAAAAAACATGCAAAACATCACCGTACCGCGCTCGATAAGGTCCTCGGGCATAACGATGACAAGATACAAAAGCATGGTGCCGAATGCCACACCCAAAATACTCAACAGAATTTCAAACGCATATTGGCGAAGCTTTTTCATCTGCCGTCACCTCCCGTCAGAAGAATGACCTCTACGTTTCTTCCCATACGGCGAAGAATGTGCAAAAGTCCTACCATTTTGTCATCGACAAAGGGCGTGATGAGGTAGATATCGGTGCCGCGTGGCAGCTCGGGTGCGATGGTTTGCAAAATTACGTTGACAGAATAATCGTGTTTGGCATTGATGGAGATCTCGGCAAACTGTTCCAAAATCTTCTTTGTGTGTGTCGTTCCGCTGCCGCAAGGAACGTGGATATAACGGTTATCCCCCACCGCGCAGTTGGTCACAAAACCAACGTTGCCACCGTTTTTGAGTGCCTCACAAAACAAATAGCAGGCATAGCGGAGTCCTATTTCAATGTGCTCCTCGGCATTCATCAACGCATCGGAATAAGAGGAAAGGTCCAAAAGGATCATACTGTTATAGTTGCGCGAGCTATCGTAATCGTTGGACATCAGTTGACGAATACCGCCCGAAAAGCCGCGAGCCGATGCCTTGAAATTGATGGAGCGCATCGGATCTCCGGGGCGGTATGCGCGAATGCCCGAGAGGAAAAAGGGATCCTCGATGTATTTTCTCGAAGCGACCGTCTCACCCGCGTGATAAATATCGGGGGCAAAGCTCGCGTCGCCGTCATATTGGTTGGGGTATGCGTAAAAATCGATTGGGGATTCGAAGGTGTATTCTGTTTTTCGGTAACGCACGTACGAGGTGAACATGTGAAAATGCTCTCTTTTGTCTGCTCGCACTGTATGCACCTTTTGCACGGTTGCATAAGGCGGAATATAGAAAATGCTCGTTACCTTGGTGTGCTTTTTGCACTCGATCTCATCAACCGTCAAGCCCGCGGGCATAAAGAACTCTACCCGAACGCGAAACAGCGGAAACCAACCGGGGTTGCGAATCGTTTCGATCAGCTCAAGCGTTTCTCCAACAAAAATGCCGTCGGTGGAAAAATGTCGGCTGTAAGTGATCTTATCCAGTGCGTGCAGCTTTGCTCTGCGGTAGAGGGTGACCAAGATCCAGCAAGCAACGCCGGCAAGCAATGCGATCCAAAAAGCGGGAGAACGCACCATTCGTCCCACAAATCCTGCAAGACGAATAAAGAATTCCATCACGGATTACCTGCGCGAAAAGTTGATCTGCTCACTGGGCACGGCAACGCTTTCGAGAATGCTCTCGATAAGCGTTTGGCCAAGGTCGCCGCGATGGTAAAAGCTGTTTTGGAAAACGATGCGGTGCGCGAGCACGGGAACTGCCGCGCGCTTGATGTCATCGGGCAATACGTAATCTCTGCCCGCAATCGCCGCATAGCCCTGCGCTACGCGCACAAGTGCAATCATCGCGCGGGGGCTTGCACCGAGAATAACGTCCTTTGCGCTTCTGGTGCACTCGCAAATCGTAGCGGCATACTCCAAAAGGTCGCGGTGAACGTAAACCGCTGCTACTTCCGCTCTCGCGGCGGCGATGCATTCGGCATCAATAACGGCTTCCTCTTCTACAACACCGTTGGGGTTTTGCAGCTTGATAGAAAGAATATCAATATTCTCACCGTGTGTGGGATATCCCATCGAGGTCTTTACCAAAAAGCGGTCGAGCTGTGCCTCGGGGAGCTCAAAGGTTCCCTTTGTTTCCACGGGGTTCTCTGTGGCAATAACCATAAAGGGCTCAGCCAAAGGGTATGTCGTGCCGTCCACGCTTACCTGATGCTCTTCCATGCATTCGAGCAAGCCCGACTGCGTTTTGGGCATGGCGCGATTGATCTCGTCCACAAGCAGAATATTGGTAAATACGGGGCCCTTGACAAAACGAAACTCCGATTGCTTCATGTCAAAAAAGTTGACGCCCACCAAATCCGAGGGGAGCATATCGGGAACGCATTGCACACGCTTGAAGTCAAGCGAGAGAGACTTGGCAAACAGCTTTGCAAGAACCGTTTTACCCGTTCCGGGAACGTCATCGATTAAAATATGACCGCCGCAAAGCAGAGAGATCACCGCAAGCTCCAAAACGTGCTTTTTGCCAACGATCACGTTTTGGCTTCTTGCATCAATCATTTCGGCGATTTCTTTTACACTGTAACGACTCATCAGGTATACACCTCACATCAATCAAAAATCCCCTGACCCGTTGCTTTCTACCTGTCGGGGTCATCATCAGTATACCAAAATTTGACGGGAATGTCAAGTAGCAGGCAAAAAAACGAAACCGTGGGTTGAGCATTTCGCGCTTGACAAATGGGAGGGTTGGCAACCTCTTAGTCTTTTCAATTACGGCAATTTCCATAAATTTTCCTCCTAAAATAAAAAAATAGAGCGCCATCCATTCGGATGACGCTCTGGGCGTTCTGTATTATTTGTTTGTTAATTCTAACATATTGCTGAATCTAATCATTGTTTTTCAAGTGTTCTAATACAGATTTTAAGACCTTTTCTTTCTCCGTTTAAGCTCGGCAGCATTTCACTTCAACGTTGTTGACGTGCTTTAATTTCTCCCAATATGCGCTGTTTTTGCTCGGGCGTGGGTTCCGCGTCTTTGTCGGAAAGCTCGCGCAGATAAGCAGAACATTCGCCTATCATAACCATTATAGCACACCTTTTTCTGCTTTGCAACCTTTTGGCAGATTTTTTGTCGTTTTCTATAGCCCCCATACCTATCTAATTTTTATCTTTTGTCTTTTGACCACGGCAACACGCTGCCACGAACCATAAAACTTTGAATAAACGCAAGTGAAATCTATACTTTTTATGAAAGAATAAATTTCTTTTCTTTTTTTCAAAAAGGGCTTGACAAACAGAAAAGCGTGTGCTATAATATTAAGGTCGACCCGATAGGGTGGACGATCTGGGTGTGGCGCAGCTGGTAGCGCGCTACCTTGGGGTGGTAGAGGCCGCAAGTTCAAGTCTTGTCACTCAGACCAAAAATCGGGAGTCGTAAGATTCCCGATTTTTCTTTTATTTCCTCGCAAATTCTCTTGAAATCTCGCGTTTTCTCAACATAACGAATGGGCTTGTTC
>JAZORZ010000076.1:0-10398 GCA_045656885.1 Eubacteriales bacterium | reverse complement strand
TGCTCCATTTGACAACGCGCCAAAAAACGCGCATATTGTGTCCGTTTTGCATAGTCTCCTCCTTTATTTTTGCAAAAGTGCGCCAAGGTGCGCTTCAAGCGCCACGCCCATACGCACGGGGGTATCAATTTTTTGCGACTCGGTGATAAGCAGAACGATAAAATCGGCAGCGCGCGTGCAAGCGCTCTCAAAACCATCGCCTTGCATCAGGGCTCCCAAGAGAACCGATGCGAAAATATCACCCGTGCCGGGATACGAGATATCCTGACACATCCGCTTAACCCAAAAGATGCGGCCGTCCGTGTCTCTGCCTGCGTTGGCAACGATGCCCCCCGAAAGAGCAATGCCCGTTACCACAATTTTGCCGTGGCAGATGTGGGAAAGCTTTTCAAGAAGCGACAGAACGTAATTCTCGGCTTCCCCCTCGGTAAGCGTTGCCGTATCCTTGTAAGGGGTATCTGTTAGGAAACAAGCCTCAGTAAGATTAGGCGTGAGCACCTCGGCGTGCGTGCTAAGCTCGCGCATACCGTTGGCAAGCGCCTGTGTGTATGTAGAATAGAGAACACCGTCGTCGCCCATAACGGGGTCAATGAGAATGATTGGTACTTTTCCTGTTTCGTCGGGAGCTTTTCCAAAACGCTCGATGAATTCGCGCACCACCAAAATTTGCTCCTCGCTGCCAAGAAAGCCCGTATAGATAGAACCAAAGGTCATCTCAAGGCGGTCAAAGTGTGCCGAGATGTGATGCATATCATCGGTCAGGTCGCGAAAATACAATCCCTCAAAGCCACCCGTGTGGCTGGAAAGAAGCGCTGTGGGAAGCGGTATGGTTTGGTATCCCATCACCGAAAGTGTGGGAATGACAACCGTAAGTGCGCATCTGCCCACGCAGGAAAAATCGTGTATTGCGGCAATGCGCCGCGGCGGTAAATGTTGCATATATCTTCCTTCTTTTTCGCAAATAGCGAAAGGATTTTGGAGTTCAAGCCTTTAATTTTTAAGGCGGTCGAGTGCGTTTTGCAGAATGATTTGTGCCGAGAGCGTGTCAATAACGCCCTTGCGCTTTTGCCCTCTCGTATTGGTTTCGTTGAGATATCTTGAGGCGCTCATCGTGGTCATACGCTCGTCTATCATTGCAATGGGAATATCCTCAAGACGCTCGCGCAAAAGCCCCGCAAACTCGCGGCAACGGTCGGCGCGAAAGCCCTCGGAACCATCCATATTCTTCGGGAGCCCCACAACAATGGCAGAAACCTTCTGCTCGCGTGCGACCTCGGCGACCTTATCGGCGGTCTTAACAATTCCACCGGGGCTGACGTATCCAATACCCGATGCCAAAAAGCGGCTCGTATCAGAAACAGCAAGGCCGGTTCTCGTGTCGCCAAAGTCAACGCCGAGAATGCGCCCTTTTGTCTCTTTGAGGTCTAAAATAGTAACTTCTTGCATAGCATTATCCTCTTATTGTGCGGACAAAACATCGCCAACGGCAATCTTTCTGCCGTTGATAAAGTCAGATGCCGCCATTCTCTTTTTGCCCTCGGGGAGAACCGAAAGGATAGCGACAGAACCAACTCCACATGCGACCTCGATTTTGCCACCCGAAAGCGACAGAACCGTGCCACAAGGTGCGAGACTTCCCTCTCTCTTTGCAACCTCGGTTGCACATACTTTCAGCATTTTGCCGTCGGGAGTGTAGGTGAAGGAAAGCGGAATGGGTGACAAACCACGGATTTGGTTGTGCACTTCATTTGCACTCTTTGTAAAGTCGATAACGCAATCGGCCTTCTCGATTTTTGCGGCATAGGTGGCAAGACTGTCATCTTGCTTGGTGCGCGTCAGGGTGCCCTCGCGGAGCTCTTTGATGGTAGCAAGCAACGTCTCTGCACCACATTCGCCGAGTTTGTCGTGTATGGTTTCAAAGTTGTCGTCCTCTTCGATGGCAACCTTGCCAACAAGCAGCATGTCGCCCGTATCGAGACCGACATCCATCATCATAGTGGTAATGCCGGTTTCGGGTTGTCCTTCCATAATGGCGCGTTGCATGGGCGCCGCTCCGCGATAGGCGGGCAGAAGCGAGCCGTGCACGTTGATGCAGCCGTGCTTGGGGTAATCGAGCACGTTTGCGGGCAGAATTTTGCCATACGCCACAACAATGATGAGATCGGGATCAAGCTCGGAGAGCAGAGCCGCAAACTCCTCACCGCGCAGAGTGTTCGGTTGGTAAACGGGAATGTTCTTCTCTGTCGCGTACACCTTAACGGGGGGCGGTGTCAGGGTGTAGCCGCGTCCCTTGGGCTTATCGGGTTGGGTGACAACACCAATGATGTTCTCCCCTGCCTCGACAAGCGCGCGAAGTGAGAACAGAGCAAAATCGGGTGTGCCCATAAACAGAATTTTCATACTCATTCTTCCAATTCCTCAATCATGCAATCAATAAAGAGCTTGCCGTCGAGATGGTCGATCTCGTGGCAGAATGCGCGTGCGAGCAGATCACTGCCGCTCACCTCGTATTCCTCACCGTTGCGGTTGAATGCGCGAACGGTAACATGCTTAGGTCTTTGGGTAATGCCCCAACGGCCGGGAATGGAAAGGCATCCCTCTTGCTCCTGCTGTTCGCCGGCATACGCTACGATGCGAGGATTGATAAGTTCATACAGCTGTCCCTCTTCTACCTCAACGATGGCAATACGACGCAGGACACCGACTTGGGGTGCGGCAAGACCGACACCGTCGGCGGCGTGCATGGTCTCGATCATATCATCGAGAAGGGTGATGATGCGAGGGGTGATCTTTTCAACGGGACGGCAGACCTTGCGAAGGGTCTCGTCGCCGTGCTTTACAATTTTGAGTTTTGCCATAACAATTCCTCACTTTACAGACTAGAAGGATTTAAATCAATGCTGAGCGTTACCTTTTTGCTCACTCTTTGTCCAAAGGTAGAAAGCAATTCCGCCAGCATTGAGAGCGTGCGGCGCGTCAGCTTGCACTTGAGCACCATACGCATACGGTATTTATTATCCACCCGATAAACGGGGGCTTCAAAGGGCCCAAAGGTTACAAGGGTGACGTCCTTGTAGTCACCCTCTGCCATCTCCTTTATCATTTGCGCCATCATTGTGGTAGCACGGAGCAGCTCGGTCTCAAACGCGCCCGTAACTGTTAAAAGTGCGATATCGCAGAAGGGTGGGAAGGTCAACAGCTTGCGCAAACGGATTTCGCGCTCATAAAAGCTTTCGTAGTCCTGCGCGCAGGCAAGACGAATGACCTCGCTATCGGGATTGTTGGTTTGAATGATCGCCATTCCCTCTTTGTCGGCGCGCCCCGCGCGACCGATAACCTGCGTCAGCATTGCAAAGGTTCGCTCTGCGGCGCGGTAGTCGTCAAGATAGAGAGAGGCATCGGCTAGCAGAACACCAACTAGAGTAACGTCGGGGAAATCGTGCCCCTTGGTTACCATTTGTGTGCCGAGCAGAACGTCCGCCTCGTGTGCGCGGAAACGCCCGAGCAGCTCGTCATAGGCGAATTTTGTAGTCGTGGTGTCGGTATCCATGCGCAGAATGTTGGACTTTGGGAGCAGCGTTTGCAGCTCTTCTTCAACGCGCTGTGTGCCAAAGCCCATGCGCGCAAGATGCTCGGAGTGACAGTTGGGGCACTCACGGGGGAGCGGCATGCGGCGTCCGCACCAATGGCAAACGAGGTCGCCATCGTGCCACGTGCCTTTGCGTGTGTGGTAGGTCATTGCCACTGAGCAGGAAGGACAGGTGACTGCCTCACCGCAGGAGCGGCAACTAATGAAATGGTTATATCCGCGGCGGTTGATAAAAAGCACAGCTTGCTCGCGTGCACCGGTCACACGGCAAAGCTCGCCCATCAGCTCCTCGCCAAGCGGAGAAAGACTCCCCCCTTGCACCTCGCCGCGCATGTCTGCTACCTTGACCTCGGGCAATTTCGCTCCGCCAAAGCGGTGCTTGAGCGTGATGAGAGTATATGTTCCCTCTTTTGCCTTTTGGTAGCTCTCAAGCGACGGCGTCGCCGAGGACAACAGCATGAGCGCTTTGTTGTGCGCACAGCGATAACGCGCAACGTCTCGCGTGTGGTACTTGGGGTTTTGGTCGGATTTATAAGTGTGTTCCTGTTCTTCGTCAATGATGATCGCACCCAAATTTTTGACGGGTGAAAAAACTGCCGAGCGTGTACCAATGACAACGTCGGCTCGTCCGTCGCGAATGCGGCAGTAGGCATCGTAACGTTCCCCTGCCGAGAGTCCCGAATGGATAACGGCAACTCTTTCGCCGTAACGTGCGCAAAAGATTGCCACCGATTGCGGTGTGAGTGCAATTTCAGGCAGGAGCACGATAACGCCTCTGTTTTGGTCGAGCAGTTTATCAATCAGCGTCAGCATTACGCAGGTCTTGCCACTGCCCGTAACACCGTGGAGCAGTGCCGCACGTGGCTCGCCGGAATCGACCAGCATAGAAAGTGTCTTCATCGCCGCCGATTGCTCGTCGCTCAAATGAATGGGCGTCCTGCCCAAAAATTTTGCATTGCCGTATGGGTTGCGTTCCTGACGCAGCTGCAAAGTTTCAAGGATCCCCTTGTTCAACAGCGTTTTGAGTGGTGCGGCAGTAACACCCGCACGTTCGCAAAGCTCACTTGCCGTCATGGGCAAGTCACTCTCAAGCAGGGTGCGAAGTGCTCTCTTTTGCGCGTCGGAGGTCAATTTAAGCTCACCAACGGTTGCACCGTCAATGAGGGTGTAGGCATCGGCGGTGGGGATTGCCACCTGCCAAACGCGCTCGGTCTTTTCTCCCTTGGCTTCCTCGAGTACACTCCTCTTTTTGGCAATGCCGAGGGTGCAAAGATGCTTGAGCTTGAGCTCAACCCCCGCACCGAAGCGGCGGCGCAAAGCATCTAAGGAAATTTCTCCGTTTTCGCGCAGATACTCATATACGAACAAATCCGACGATGGTACGTCGTCGGAGCGGAGGGGGTTATGTTGCTCGGACAGTGCATACGTAGTGACAAGACGGGAAAGAGAGGATGCGGGAATCATAGCCCTGACGGCATCGCCCGTGCTACACAGGGTGCGAAGCTTCATAAAGGCGCAAAGCCCCAGCATCTCCTCATTCAAAAACATTTCCTCGGGGCATACGGAAAGAATAGACTTTGCCTCCTTGTAGGCAGAGTTATCCTTCAGCTCCACGACCAATGCGAGTCTGCGCCCATTTGCCGTGCCGAAAGGAACCGTGACGAACGAGCCGGCAGAGATACCCTCTGCCAACTCCTCGGGAATCACATAATCGTATATACCGTCAATGGAGAACGGATTGTCGAGTAGGCATACGCCCGCAAAACGGCTCAAGGGGCTCTCCTGCTTACTCTGCGTCGGACAGAATGTCCTTGGCTTCAGCTTCAACCTCTTCTGCCTCTTCTTCACTTGCCTCGTTTGCGTGCAGGTCGATAACGTATTCGCCCGCATACAGACGGTTAACGGCTACATGAACTGCCTTTTCGTCGCGCAGCTCCTTGTCGATCATGGTGTTGATGGGACGGTCACTCTCCTTGTTACCCGTGATAGACTTTTCGGCAACGTCGTGCTGGCGAACGTACTCGTCGGTGATAAGGCGCGCGCACTTTGCGGTGGCAAGAGCCAGCTCATAGCGGTTATATTCGCCCTTGGTCAATTCTTCAATGGTAGGATGCAGCATAATTTTATCTCCTTGCTTGTGCAAAATTTACGTTTGATGTATCAGCCCTCAAAATAGGTGGAGGGAACATTGGGGTGGCGCTTGATAGCCCACTTTTCGGCGTGAACGATATCCTGAATATCGTCGGCACATTTTTCAACGACCTCGTTGAAAACAACGTAATCGTATCTGTCAAAATATTTCATTTCCTCGTAGGTCTGCTTCAGACGCCCTGCAATGACCTCATCGGCTTCGGTTCCGCGGGCGCGCAGTCTTCTCTCTTGCTCGGAGAAGGAAGGCGGCAGGAGCATAATGAGCACTGCCTCGGGATATTGGCGCTTGATGTTCATGGCACCCTCTACCTCAATTTCAAGGAGCAGGTTGCGGCCCGACTCAACAACACGCAACGCCTCGCGCAGAGGTGTGCCGTAGTAGTTACCGTTGTAGATGGCGTGCTCGAGCATATCGCCGTTGCGGATCTTTTCTTCAAACTGTTCGCGGGTGACGAACCAGTAATCTACCCCGTTCTCCTCGCCGGCTCTGGGCGGGCGGGTGGTAGCAGACACCGAGTAAGCAAAATTCTCACGGCGCATCAGTTCCTCGCGTACCGTGCTCTTTCCGCTACCCGAGGGTGCGGAAATAACAATCAACAATCCTTTTTGCATCGTCCGTCTCCTTTTAGTTGTCACTTTCCGCGTCGGGGGTTTCCTCATCAGCGGTGTTGTTTTCCAAGCGGTTGGCAATTTTTTCGGGGGTGAGCGCCGAGAGAACCACGTGCTCGGAATCGGTAATGATAATGGTGCGCGTGCGGCGGCCGCAGGTGACGTCAATGGCTCTGCCATCGTCCTTTGCGTCCTGCACCAGGCGCTTCATGGGCGCGGAATCGGGGCTTGCCAAAATGGTGATGCGCTCGGCTGCCACCATATTTCCAAAGCCGACGTTAATAAATCTCATCTTTTGTCACTCCTTTGGAATTACTCAAGATTTTGTATCTGCTCGCGGATCTTTTCAAGCTCACACTTGACATCTACCACCAAATGCGCGATTTGCGCATCGGAGCACTTGGAGCCCGTGGTGTTGATCTCGCGGTTCATTTCTTGCATCAGGAAGTCGAGCTTGCGGCCAACGGGCTCACCCGAGGAAAGGATCTCCTCAAACGCATCAAAGTGTGTACGCAAACGAACCATCTCCTCATCTACGGCAACCTTGTCGGCGTGGATCGCACACTCGGTCAGCAGGCGTGTTTCGTCGGGAGTAATTTGGCAATCGCCCAACGCTTCGCGGATGCGTTCTGCCAATCTTTCGCGATAGGTGGAAACGTCAAGAGCGGAAAGCTCCTCGATGCGATCGACCGCGCCCTTGATGTTTTGCATTTTGGTGCGCAGGTCCTCGGCAAGGCGCTCGCCTTCGCGCTCGCGAACAGTGAGGAAGGTATCGGTTGCCTTTGCAAGAACCGTCAGGACTCGTTCCCAATCGTGTTCAATGTCTTCTTCGGGCTTTTTGATTTGGAAAATATCGTGATTGCGCGCAACGGTCATGACCGAAATATCATCACGCAAGCCGTATTTATCACGCAGGGTGTAAAGCGCATCGAGATATCCCTTGAGATACCCTTCGTCGGCTGTGATCTCTACACTGCCCGAATCCATCACTTCCACCGAGATCCAAACGTCTACCTTGCCGCGCGTCACACCGCGACTTATCAAGTAGGGCTTGATGCGCTCCTCGAGATATCCGTAAGCGCGGCTGATCTTGGCGGTACAATCCAAAAAGCGGCTGTTGACCGACTTGATCTCAACCGTAATATCCAAGCCCTCTACCGTCTCGCGGCAGCGGCCGAATCCTGTCATACTGCGGATCATACCAAAACTCCTCTCAAAAAAAGACTATACATTATTATTTTACCGCATTTCAAAATAAAAGTCAACCCTTTTTGAAAGTTTTATATATGAAATATATAAATTTGCGACGGAGGCGCGTTATCGTGGGGAAAACTTTTTGAAAAAAGTTTTCCCCACACCCCCTCAAAACTTTCCTAACAATTTTCAAAAACGAATTCGTTACACACCGAATAGACAGTCGGCGCGCGTCATACGACGCGCTTTTGCTGTCGCAAGCGCGTGGGTAGCGAAGCGGCGCGAGGGGGAGTGAATGACACCACGGTGTGGTGTCAGAGCCCGAGCGTGACCGAGCCGCAGCGAGACCCACCAAGACCCCGCGCGCTAAGAAAGTTGTTACACAAAAAATGGGCGACCAATGGTCGCCCCTACCATACAAAAAATATCACAAATCAATTTTCTTAGAAATCAGGGTCTCGGTGGCCCCTGATTTCTCGCGGCAGCAAAAGCGAGGTTTCACCTCGCGCCGCCCATCCATCAGTGTACTAACAACTCTATTTAGACGATTTTGTGCAAGAGTTCTTGAAAGGGGTGTGGGGAAAACTTCTTGCAAGAAGTTTTCCCCACGTATCCTCTTCAATCACTTCTTCTGTGCCTCAAGCTCACGGCGGCGGCGCATCATTTCCTTCATACGGAGTTCGGTATTGAGGATCTTTTTGCGCAGACGAATGGACTTGGGAGTGACTTCGATGAGGTCGTCATCGGTGATATATTCGATGGCTTCTTCCAAGGTAAAGATCTTGGCAGGAGTCAAGAGGAGCTTTTCGTCCGCACCTGCGGAACGGATAGCGGTAAGCTGCTTCTTTTTGCAGGGGTTGACGGCGATATCATCGTTCTTCGGGTTTTCACCAACGATCATACCCTCGTAAACCTGCGTTTGAGGACCAACAAAGAGTTGTCCGCGCTCTTGGGTATTGTAAAGACCGTAACGGGTGGTCTCGCCTGCCTCGGACGCAATGAGAGAGCCGGTAAACTTCATGGCAACCTCTCCGCGGTAAGGTGCGTAACCGTCGAAGATGGTATTGATAACACCTTCACCGTGGGTAGCCGTGAGGAACTCGGAGCGATAGCCGAACAAACAACGCGAGGGAATGGAATATTCCACACGTGTGCGGCTTCCAACAGGGTTCATAGAGAGCAGGTCGCCCTTGCGTTGGGAGAGCTTTTCAACAACAACGCCAACGTAATCCATGGGAACGTCAAGAGTAACGCGCTCCATCGGCTCGCACTTTTGACCGTCAATTTCTTTGTAAAGCACACGGGGGTTGGAGCAAGCAAGCTCAAAGCCCTCGCGGCGCATAGTTTCCAGCAGAATGGAAAGGTGCATTTCACCTCTGCCCGCAACGCGGAACTCGTCGGTGGTGTCACCGTCGGAAACACGCAGGGAAACGTCCTTGAGCAACTCGCGATAGAGACGGTCGCGCAGCTGACGGGAGGTAACGAATTTACCTTCCTTACCTGCCAAGGGGCTGTTGTTGACCATAAAGGTCATTTCCATGGTGGGCTCGGAAACCTTGACGAACTCAAGGGGCTCGGGACGTGCAACAGCGGTCAGCGTGTCACCAATGGTGATGTCGCCCGCACCGGAGAAGCATACGATGTCGCCAACAGTTGCTCTCTCAACGGGTTGACGGACAAGACCGTCGATTTGGTAAAGGGATACAACCTTGGTCTTTTTGATTGCACCGGGGGTGTGGAAGTTGCAAACGGCAACCTCTTGACCAACGCGAATGTTACCTCTCTCAATGCGACCGATACCGATACGTCCAACGTAATCGTTGTAGTCGATAGAGGAAACGAGCAGCTGCAGGTCGCCCGTTTCGTCGCCTTCGGGAGCAGGCATATAGTTCACGATTTTTTCAAACAAGGGAGTGAGGTCAACGCCCTCCTCGAGGGGATCCTCGGTAGCGGTGCCTGCTCTGCCCGAGCAGTACATCATGGGGCTATCGAGCTGATCGTCGTTTGCGCCAAGGTCCATGAGGAGCTCCAAAATCTCGTCCTCAACCTCGCCAAGGCGTGCGTCGGGCTTGTCGATCTTGTTGATGCAAACGATAACGCGGTGGTTGAGCTCGAGTGCCTTTTGCAAAACAAAACGTGTTTGGGGCATGGGACCCTCGGCAGCGTCAACCAAAAGGATAACACCATTAACCATCTTCAGGATTCGCTCAACCTCGCCACCAAAGTCGGCGTGGCCGGGGGTGTCGATGATGTTGATTTTGATATCCTTGTAGTGAACGGCGGTGTTCTTTGCCAAAATGGTAATGCCGCGCTCTTTTTCAAGGTCGCCGGAGTCCATAACACGGGTAACGGTTTCTTGGTTTTCGCGGTAGATGCCGCCCTGCTTCAAAAGCCCGTCAACGAGTGTGGTTTTACCGTGGTCAACGTGCGCGATGATTGCTACATTTCTCAAATCTTCTCTAATCATTTTTGTACTCTCCATATTCGTCCAAAAATTTATTCAAAACTAACCAAATATATATTATACCACAAAATTCTCTCCTTGAAAACCCCTATTACATACATTTTTTGAAAAAATATGACAGTTTGTTTTGTAGGAGTTGACAAAAAGGGGTTTTTGACGTTTTTTAAGAGACACAGTAGGGGCGACCATTGGTCGCCCGCCTTCTAATGATAAAAGTCAGACAAAATCTTTGTATGATGACATACAGTGGGTTTGTTACGATTAAAATCGTTAGAGGCGGGGCGTCGAGGACGTCGCCCCCTACGAGGAATGTTTACCTTCGGCTTTTATTGCTTTAGCTCTTAAAATGAAAGGCCACAAAAGTAATACAAGGGAAAACTACTTTTGTAGG
>JAZORZ010000075.1:0-17054 GCA_045656885.1 Eubacteriales bacterium | reverse complement strand
CTACGATCCGACTTGGCAGAGGCTTATCGCGACTATCTGTGCCGCGAAGGAAAACTCTCCAATGCTCTGACACAAGATGACGTTAAGGCAGATATCCCGCTTTACATCGAGGCATTTGGTGCAATGGAAACCTTAGAGAACATTGCAACCATTCCCGTATGGGTAATGACCCCCCTGACGACCTTTGAGAACGTTTGGACGATGTATTCGGAATTGAGCGACCTCAACGTTAAAAACATCAACTTCAAGCTTACGGGCTTTGCAAACGGCGGTATGTACTCCACAATGCCTTATAACTTGAAGTGGGAAAAGAACGTTGGCGGTTCCAAGGGTTTTGAAGAGCTCATTGCAAAAGCAGATGAGATCAACGCAAAGACCGATGGTTCTCACCTGGGACTCTATCCCGACTTTGATTTTGCATACGTTCAGTCCAGCACCACGTTTGACGGTTTGAATTTGAAGCAGGATGCAGTAAAGACATTGGATAACCGTTATACATCTTACCGTTACTACGACGCATCTATTCAAAGCTTTGTTGGTTTCTACAAACTGGCGATTTCTCCTTCCCGTTACAGCAAGTTCTATGAAAAGCTCATTTCCAATTATGAGGAATACAACCTCAATTCCATGTCGGTCGGTTCCTTGGGTAATGCCCTGAACTCCGACTTTGATGAGGATGATCCTTATAACCGCGAACAGAGCAAGGATTTCACCAAGCAAGCCCTTGCCGATATTCAAAAGGCAGGATACAGCTTGATGACCGATGGCGGTAACGCCTACACATGGGCTTACGTTGATCATATTCTCAACGTTGAGCTTGACTCCAGCCGCTACCTGATTGCGAGCGCAACCGTTCCGTTTATCGGCTCGGTACTCCACGGCTACGTTCAGTTTGCAGGCGCACCTCTGAACGAAGAGGGCGACGTAAACTACGCAATTCTTCGCGCTATCGAAAACGGCGCAGGACTGTACTTCATCCTTTCTTATCAGAACACTACTGAATTGAAGGAAGATGCATTCCTGATGGAGTACTACTCCATTCGTTACGATATTTGGCTTGAGGACGTTGCAAAATATTACAACCAACTCAACACTGTTCTCAAGGATGTTCAAAACAAGGTTATCATCAACCACGAGTTCTTGGTTGGCGAGCGTATTTTGGATTTGGATGAGCTTGAAGCAGACATTGAAAACAAGCTCGAAGGTGCCATTGCAGACCAGGATAAGATCCAAGCTAACTTTGACACCAGCGAAGCAGTTGCCGCTGCCGAGGCATGGAACCTGCTTTACAATGCAGAAAAGACCATGCAAGAAATGGAAGAGCAAGTTAACGCTATCAACAAAGAGGTCGCAAAGAGACTCACCGTAAAGAACGGCAAGGTTTGGCTGATTCGCGACGGCGCAAAGCTGAACAATTTGAGATATGACGACGATTTGACCTATTTTGCACACCGTCTCAACAACAACAACAACAAGTTGCCCAGCGTAGGTGGCGGTTCCGGTGTTATTCCTACCTACATTGCTTCCTTGGTAAACAAAGAGAACAGTTCCGCTTACACGGGTACTCTTGAACAGATCGAAACGCAATTTAACGAATTGCGTAAGGTTACTGTGTTCTTGGCACAAAGCACCCTTGACCTCAATAATATCAAGGCAAGAACCGAAGGTATTCTTGAGGAAATGGCAGCAGCTCTCGAGTTGATCAAGACCACTTCCGTTTACAACGATAAGGAAGACGTCAGAGCCATTTTGGTTGCCGACTGTGAAGCACGCATTCAAAATGTAGAGAACTACATTGAGGATATCGTTGCGGGCTGCAATCTCTATACTACCACTCCCGGCAAGGATTACCTCAATCCCGAAAGTAATCTGTACTTCTTCACTCCCGTTGAGGATGCAATTGAAGAATACTTTGACCTCAACTTCCAAGAGGGCGGACTTTACTACGAATACTATAAGGATGGCGGCCAGTTCTTTGAAGATTTCAAGGACAGTGCCAACATCGATAAGGTTAAGTCTGTTAACCTGCCCAAGATCCAACAGGATCTGCTTGCTGCTTGTCCCATAGAAACGCTTAGTGCAGAGTACATTTGGGGTGAAGTAGAAAATCCCGAGGAAGAGGAAGAAGAGGTTGTTGAGGTTGAACCTGCCAATAACAACCGTGTTGTTGCAGTAACCTACGGTGACCGCAATGCCGAAACCTTTGAAAAAACCGCATACAAGACTATTATTTTGAACTACAACAGCTATGCAGTTCGTGTTACCTACAACGGCACGCTGTACACTGTTCCCAGTGGTGGCTATGTAGTGATTCGCTATAACGATTGAGAGGAGGGCAATGTTTTATGACAAATGACGTAAGTTTAAGCGCACCAAAGCGCCGCAGAAAGATTGCCTCGCTCGATCGTCGCAAGGCGCGTGCAGGTTGGTTCTTCGTACTCCCGTTCTTAATCGGTTTTGTACTGATTTACCTGCCTATGATATGGCAATCTCTGCAAATCAGCTTTTCACAAATCGTCTTCGGTAAAGAGGGCGCATATGACATCGTTTGGGTTGGTTTCCAAAATTATAGTGATGCAATTCAAGTTGACCCCGAGTTCACGCAGGTTTTGCTGAAGAAAGGTTTGCCCAGCTTGGCAGTTGACATCCCCGCAATTTTGATCTTCTCGCTCTTTATGGCAATCATGCTCAACACCAAAATGGTTGGTAGAGCAGTTTTCCGTTCCATCTTCTTCATTCCCGTTGTTCTTTCTACGGGTATTATGGAGAGCATTGCTGCAATGGACGTTTTGACCGACTATATGGAAAGCGGCGAGGGTATTGATGACGGTTCGGGTAAAACACAAGAAGCATTGGTATCCGCCGATGATTTGGCACTACTGTTCTCTAACATGAAGGTTGGTACCGAGCTTGTAAAAACGATTACCGATATTGTTAACAACATCTTTGATATCGTTAACCGTTCCGGTGTACAAATGCTGATCTTCCTGGCAGCACTGCAGTCCATCTCTCCGGCTATTTACGAGTCCTGTAAGATCGACGGTGCTACCGCATGGGAGACCTTCTGGAAGATCACCCTGCCTATGATCAGCCCGATGATCTTGGTAAACGGTATTTATACCATCATCGACTCCTTTACCACCGAAAGTAACCCTGTTATGGTATACGTACAAAAGGTATACAGCGAAGAGCAGGAAATGAGTACCGCGATGGCATGGATGTACTTCGCCATTGTTGGTTTGGTCGTTGCCTTGATTGCCGCTATTATGTCCGGTTTCGTATTCTATCAACGTAAGAACGATTAAGGAAGGAGGAGAAAACAATGAACGCACAAAACATCGAAAAAAAGCCAACAGTCAAGCGCGAAACAAAAAATAAGATTCGCGTTGAGTTTGACCGTACACCGCTTAAAGAAAGATTGAAAGCAAAGTTTCTCTCCTTCTACTTCTTGCAAAGGGTAGCCATTGCCATTTTCCGCTTGGTGCTGATGGTAGGTATTTCCTACATCGTAATCTTCCCGTTTATCAGTAAGATCACCAGCTCGATCATGGCTCCCGAGGACTTCATCGACGTAACCGTACGTTTGATCCCCAAGCATATCTCCTTTGATATTTACGGGGCAATCGTTAAGGAGCTCTCTTACCTTGAAGCTCTCGGTAACACCTTTATCCTTTCATTCTCTGCAGCGGTTATTCAAATGCTGATTTGTAGCTTGATCGGATACGGATTTGCAAAATTCAAGTTCCGCGGCCGCAATCTCATTTTCGTTGTGGTTATGATCACCATGATCATTCCTCACCAAACGCTGCAGCACTCCATGTATCTTGAGTTCCGTAACTTTGATATTTTGGGTATCATACGACTCCTTAAGGGCGGCGGAATCCAAATCTTTGACTGGAACATCAAGGACTTGGGCGAGGGCGTTGCTGAATTCTTTAACAAGCTGGACGTTCTGCCCAAGCAGATCGTTATCGGTGTTGACGAATACGGCGATGATGTCGTTATGCAGTTCAAGCAAACAGGTGTTAACATTGCAAAAACCTATCTGCCCCTGATCCTGCTTTCGGCTACCGGTTTGGCATTTAAGAACGGTTTGTATATCTTCCTGCTCCGTCAGTTCTTCCGTGGAATTCCCGATGAGCTTGAAGAGTCCGCATACATGGACGGTTGCGGCACCTTCCGCACCTTTGTTCAAATCATTCTGCCTCTTTCCATTCCCATGATGATCACCGTATTCCTGTTTGCATTCTGCTGGCAGTGGACTGATGACTTCTACGTTGGTAGAATCATTGAAACGACTGCTTCCAACACGCTTCTCGTTGACTTGGTAGGTAAGGTTCCTCCGTCCCTGAAGCTTGGCTACGCAGGACAAACGCTTTATGAGACTGCGATCCGTAACACTTGCGGTCTTATGATCATTGCGCCCCTGGTTATTCTCTATGCTTTCTGCCAGAACTTCCTGGTACAAGGTATCGAGCACTCGGGTATTGCCAATTAAAATTTTGTTACACATACGAGTGCCGTTGGCTTTTGCCAACGGCACTTTTGTTTTTATATACGTATATTAAATTACATAAAATATAATAAAATATTATTAAATGATTGACAAAAACACAAAATTATGGTACAATGTGGGCAAGGATATTTATCCCCCGGCATCCTCTTTTTGAGGAAATTTATCAAGCAAAAAAGGAAACTGCAATTATGAAAAAAGCACCCTGCAAAACCGATATCAAGGTTAGTCGCGGCGCGGCTGTAAAGGACGTTAAAGCGTCCGCAAAGGCATTGAAGTTTAGCAATGCCGCAGGCATTTCTTTCCGTTTGACCTTTGAGGGCATTCACGGTTGGAGATTGCAAAGCAGTAAGAATGGCAAATTTGACGATATGGGCGCTTGCCAAATGCTCGCTCAGTTTATGAACGAGGAGTTGAAGGGCAAAGCACAAAAGCTCAACATCGTTGCAAATAAAAACACAGTAACCCTGACAGAGAAGAAGGGAACAAAGGCAGTTCTGTCTCTTGGCAAGGAATTTTCTCTGCAATTCTGCACTCCCGAGGGCAAGGTGATCACCGAGCTGACCGATGTGGCTTACGTAGGCAAGAGAACGATCGTTAAGGGTACTCTTAACGAGGGCGAAGCGATCTACGGCGGCGGGGAGCGTCTTGACGCGCTCAACAAGAGAGGCAGTGCATTTGAGCTCCGCACCTGTGACGGTTGGAACAACTCGGGCACGACCTACGTTGTTATTCCCACCTTCCTGACCACTCGCGGCGGCGGTATGTTCTTCAACCGCAACGAGGCAGCAAACGTTGACTTTGGCAAGGCAGTAGAGAATGAATGGTTCTATTCTGTTCGCGAGAGCGAGGTAGACTGCTACTTCTATCCTACGGGCAGTATGGCAGACGTTTTGCGCGGCTACACCGAGCTTGCAGGACACGCATATATGCCTACTCCTTGGATGCAGGGTATGCACCTTTGCCGTTACACCCCCGATTTCCGTTGGTTTGAAAAGGACTACAAGTGGGCAACCATCGAAGAGGTTGAAAATTGGCAAGACCTCTACGTTGCATCGGGCAAGGAATACGTTTCTATTACCACACTCGACGAAGCAGCAAGAGCCGCTGAAAAGATCTTCTTTGCAAAAAAAGAGGACGGCTCCTTTGTTCGCAAGTACGTTCGCAACGATGCAGGCGACGTAATGAACAGCGGCCCCAAGGGCAACCCCGGCGGTAGCAGCTGCAAGACCATTATGACCAACTACATCAATGCAGATATGAAGCCCGAGGCAGCGAGCATGGAAGCACGCGAGTGGGCAGAGTGCTTTAACGATACCGATGCAAGCCGTGCCGACAAAGAGGACCTGCGTCAGTCTATCGAGTGGTTGCACGCTCACGGTATGCGCGCAATGGTTTACATTCGCGTAGGCGGCATTTACACCTCCAACATCGGCTACAAGGATGAATACCGCGTTCACGCCGACGTAGAGGTTACCAACGCCGACGGCACCGTTACCGTTCGCGAGAACACCACGGGTATCCCGTGGATCCTTGGCACCGGCGACAACCCCGACGTTGTTCGCGGCTCTGCCGACATCAAGACCGCCGATTACCTCGACATCACCAACGAAGAAGCTACCGACTGGTACTTTGGCAAGATTTGGGGCGAGATGATCGAAATGGGTATGGACGGCGTTAAGATCGACTTCTGCGAGGTTATGCCCGAGGGCGAAAAGCAGATCGGTATTACCAAGACCCACTACAAGTGGAAGAAGCCCGAGCTTATCGCTCCCGGCACCGAGCACCACGCATACCCCGTATATTTCATTTCCGTATTCTACAAAAAGATGATCGAGCTCAAGGCACAAAAGGGCCTCAAGGACGGCTTTATGGTCTTTGTACGCGGTGGCGGCATCGGCTCGCAACGTAACCCCTACATGTGGTCGGGCGACCAATCCCGCGACTACGTAAAGCTTGACGACCAGCTCTTTGCAACCGTCAACTGCGGTCTGTCGGGTCTGCCTTACATGTCCTTTGATATGTCCGGCTACGCTTACTACCGCACCGATTACCACAAGATCGGCAAGGAGAAGGAATCCGCTGTTTTCGTACGCGGCCTTGAGTTTACCACCTTTATGACACAAATGCAGACCCACGGCGACGTTCGTCACGCTTATGAGATGACCGAGGATGCACAGCAGATCTACCGCAACTACACCCGCCTGCACACTGAGCTCATTCCTTACATGCAAAAGTATTCCAAGATCGCGTGTGACACAGGTATGCCTCCCGTACGTCACCTCGTTCTTAACTATATGAACGATGCAAACGTTTACAACGTAGAGGATGAATTCCTGCTTGGTGAGGGCTTGCTCGTAGCTCCTATTCTCACCGAGGAGACCTTTGAGCGCGACGTTTACCTGCCTGCAGGCGAGTGGATCGACCTGCTCACAGGCGAGCCCCTCGAGGGCGGCAAGACCGTTCACGCCAAAGCGAACATCGGTCAAATTCCCGTATACCTCAACAATTCCTCGGGGGATGCTGCCGAGCTGAAGCCCATCTTCGATGGAATCAACTGGTACAACATCAAGCATTGGCAAGCATAAAACGCAACACGTGTTGCAAAAATCAACCGAGCGCAGATTTCTGCGCTCGGTTTTTTATAGACAAATACAAAAAAATGTGATATAATGATAAAAAAGTTCCAACCTTTTTCAATTTGTGTGTCTGTATAGGTGAAAGCTTTCAACGAGGTACAAACAAGTGAAACGACAAGATGCCGAAAAAATCATAACCGAATATCTTAGCCCTATATTCGGCTTTGCGCTGAAAAGGTGCAAAAGCGTGCAGGATGCAGAGGATCTTTCACAGGAGATCGTTCTGCGTGCCTTTCGTGCGCTTTTGATCAAGGATGATATCGACAATCCCGCGAAATTTATTTGGACGGTCGCCCACAACACCCTGAGCAACTATTACCGCGATTCTGCCAAAAGTGTGATAGGCGTATCCATTGACGAGGTGGCAGAGCTGCTTGCCGATCCCGATTCTATTTGTGATAGCGACGACAATGCCGATACCATTCGCAAATTGCAGAGCGAAATTGCATATCTTTCAAAGCTGCAACGCAAAATCGTGGTTGCCTATTATTTTGAAAACCGCAAGCAGGCAGATATTGCAAAAGATTTGAATATCCCTCTCGGCACGGTTAAGTGGCACTTGTTTGAAGCGAAAAAAGAATTGAAACGAGGTATGGATACTATGAGAAAAACAAGCGAATTGAAATTTAATCCTATCAAATTTAATTACTATGGTATTAATGGCAACATTGGCAAAAAATCCCCGGACGAGTTCTTCCGTTCCACTCTGTCGCAGAATATCTGTTACTGTGTGCGTAATACGGCAAAGTCGGTCAACGAAATCGCCGACGATCTTGGCGTTTCCCCGGTGTACGTAGAGACAGAGGTAGAAATTCTTGAAGAATACGGCTTTTTGAAGCAAACAGGGGAGAAGTATATCGTTAATTTCGTTATCAACGAGCCAACAGCAGAGCTGCTCACCATGCAGAATGATATGTATAAGCGCGCAGCTGAGTTGTTTGCAAATGATCTGTATGATGAACTGACCTCTTCCGGTATTCTCGATGATCCGGATATTTGGTGCGGACAGACAGATGCCCCTATTTCTTTAACCGAATCCTCCAAAGCAGATCGCAATTTTATTCTGTGGTCGTTGATTCCTTATATTGCTGCTTGTTCCGGTGAGAAGCTGATGGACAAACACATTTCCTTTGAGGAAGTTGCTACCATCCGTCCGGACGGTGCGCATAACATCTTTCATGCATCTGTTGTTTCGGATGAAATGATTCTTCCCGATGACTATGTGTATATGAATAATTGGTACGGTCCTATGTGGAATGGGGGAGATCACCAGATGATGTGGCAAATTGACTCGGAATGGTCAAACCGAGTACCGGTAAAGGATAGAGACGTTCCCGAAGAACAAGAGCGAACAATCACTCTCCTGAATTGGGAAAAATACAATCCACTCGCTAAACACGATTACGCATGGCTTGCGGAGCGCGGCTATATCAAAACCAACGGAGATTATGACGGATATTTCAAATCTGCATGGCAGATCGTGATCTTGTCCAGCAAAGAGATCAAAAACAAGCTTCTTGCCATTGGTGAACGGATTAAAGAAAAATATCAAGCTGAATTTGAACGCTTGAAAAAGCCATACGCAAATGCGGTATTGGAGTCTGTTCCCGCACACTTGAAAAAGATCAAAGAGTACGAGCTGCAATTTCTGTTCCACTCTGACGGATGGTTCTTGCTTCATTGCATTGTTACACTTTTGAACAACGGTAAGTTGAAATTACCTACCGAAGAGCAGAAAAAAGCACTCACCACCTTGATTTTGCCCAACTAAAACCACCCCTCGCGCGGATTTTTGCGCGAGGGGTTTTTATATTGGTTATCTGAAAATAAGATGATGTTATCTGTAAATATAGCTTTGCGCACTTTACCTTGACAGAAAAAGGAATGTATGGTATCATAGAGGTGTGCAATGACTGCTATACATGGAGGAAATGTGATGAATCCGCAAACCTTTGGACTCAAATATAATGCCGGAAAGATTGCTCCGGTACAGTGTGTAAAAAACGATACCTTAAAGGATTTGAATATCAAAGACACGTGCTTTGTTTTGATGATCATATACGAGGGCATGGCTCATTTTGAGGTCGGTGAGCTATCCTTTGAGGCAGCCGCCCCTTGCTTTGTCTGCTTTGATGAATCAGAGTCTCCTAAATTACTTAAAAAGCGCGGACTGAAATGCGATTCTGTTTATTTTAGCCCGACTTTTCTAAATGTGAATATGACCTTTGCGAGAGTGCATAGTGGAAATTATGCAGAGCTTGCCCAAATACACGATTTCTTTTTGTTAAAACCCTTTACCGATACCGCAAGATATGTATTTCCGGTGTTTGATGAAGAGTTAAACAATTTCAAACGGTTGTTTTCTTTGTTGGAGAATCAATTGCAGGAGCAGCCGGATTGGTATTGGTCTTGCAGGAGCAGATCCTATTTTATAGAAATGATGTTGATTTTGGAAAGAACATACGGATTGATCAAACAAAACGATTCCGTAGGGCTTGCTAACAAAATCCAAAATCCGCATCTTAAAAAAGCGGTTATCTCCATCGAAAACAATTACCATAACGCAATCACCCTTGAGGATATTATGAGGGCGGCTTCACTGAGTCGTTCATCCTTAACGCAATTGTTTACAAAAGAATTGGGAATGACACCAATCCAATACGTTTGGCATCATCGCATAGTGGTAGCCCACAAGTTTTTGAATTTTACCAATTTGCCCATTAAGGATGTTGCATTGCGATGCGGCTTTAAAACGGTACAGCATTTTAGTCCAAAATTTGAAGAAACCTACGGTTGCAATCCAACCGCATTTAGAACAACGGTAGTGTCAGAGAGAATAAAGAGTCTCGGACTGTAAATGAATTTGAAAGGGGAGTCTGCAAATGCGGAAAATTATCATTTCAAAAAAATTAAAGTCGTACCGTTATCAAAATCATATCACGCAAAAGGAATTGGCAGATTTATTTGGAATTACCTCGCAGTCTGTTTCCAAATGGGAGCGCGAGGAGTGTTGCCCCGATATAGCACTTCTCCCTCTCCTTGCCGATGTCATCGGTTGCAAGGTGGATGAGTTTTTTGCCTAATTTTAGGAGAAAAATCATATGAAACATATTGCTTACAATTGTATTGACGTTTCCGAATTCAGCGAAGGTCTGGCAGCAATTCGGACCAGTGAGGGGGTTGGATTTATCAACACGAATGGAGAACTTGTCATACCCACCGTTTTTGAAGACGTAGATTGGAACACGATGCTCAATACACGTTATATGTTCAAAGAAGGGCTTTCCGCTTTTGTCAAGGATGGCAAATGCGGTTATATGGATAAGCAAGGCAATACCGTCATTTCTCCGGAATATGATGCCGCGTCACCGTTTGATCAAGGCATCGCGGCAGTAGCAAAGGACGGAAAGTGGGGCACTATCGATAAGAGCGGAAAAACGATAATACCAATGGAGTATGATTTTGTTCAAATTCCAAGCGAAGGAGTATGTGGTGTTTGTCAAAAGAAGCACCATGGCTATATTGATCAATTGGGAAACACCGTCATTCCTTTGAGCGACCGGTATCTTTTCATGCAGCCGTTTCAGTGCGGAGTTGCGGTTGTCGAGGTGGGCAATTTGGATGTCCCTCCTCTGGAGAAAAAAGCAAACGAATCGGATCGCGCCTATTTGGAGAGGTATCATAAAGAGGTCATAAAAGTCACCCAAAACAATCGCTATGGTGCAATTAACAAAAGGGGAGAATTGACAGTAGAGCTCAAATATAAGTGTTTATCTTCTTTCAGAGAAGGGCTTGCGATCGCAACGACCATCGATGGCAAACAGATGTATATCAACACATCGGGCGAAACTGTTTTGGAAGTGCCGCAGTACGATCTTTTGTTCGGCAACTTTAGCGAAGGATTGGCTTGTGTAAAATCGGGTAAATCCGGATGTATTGATAGAAGCGGAAATTTGGTTATCCCGACAGAATATGATAATATGATAGAATTCAACAATCAATATGCGCCCGTATCCAAAAACGCCAAATGGGGGCTCATCGATAAAAGCGGTGCACTTCGATTGCCAATCGAATACGATTCTGTAAGTTGTGTAGAGGATGGTTGTGTCGTTGTCCAAAAAGGGGATACGTGGTCGATTATCGGTGTAAAATAATTGGTGATTGATGGATCCCCGAATGTTAAAAAGGAAGAGAGGGATTTTTGATGCGAAAATTGTATTTCAAAAAGCTCATATCGATATTTGGGCATTTTGCATTGTGTCTTATTATTTATTTCATTGGCTTTAGTATCTTGTCGTTGATTGCAAACTTTTTCAAAAATTGGTTTATTCGACTTTGCGTCGGGTTTGGAATTCCTCTCGTGCTTGTGTTAATTCGAGTTTTCAACCGCAGAGCCGACAACCAAGAAATGCGCCGCGCTTATTTGGCAGATGCCAACCGTGAGCGTTTGGTCTTTGGGGAAGAATGGCACCGTATATGCAAATTCCCTCATTTTAGGGCGGAAGTCTTTGCCTTTGCCACTCTCGATTTTGTCATCACCGTTCTCATTGAGTTTTCGCTCATTGCCCCTTGGTGGTTTTACATATGGGTGGCTTTCATCTGTTTGGTAGTCCCGTGTGCCATTTTCTTTGCAATCGATTTTGCTCTTTGGCTAAAGGTCCACAACACTTGGCGAAAAGATGCTTAAAAAATTTGCAATTCATAAAAAACCACCCCTCGCGCGGATATTTCCGCGCGAGGGGTTTGACTATCTTTGCATAGGGGAGAGTTGTATCCGCCTCAAAAAACTTTTGCGATTTCTCTTTACAAAAGAAGGGAGACATGGTAAAATAATAACAGTAACCCTATCAAGTGGTTAACTTTTGAATTGTATTTTAAGGGATGGAAGAGCAATGAAAAAGATTTTGTGTGCGCTTGCGCTCGTTTTTGCATTTGTTTGTGTGTTATCTTCTTGTAACCAATTATCTTCACCAAGTGTAGAAACAACCGCCACAACACCGAATATAACGACTTTGGAGACACCGGAGGTAACTACTCCCGAAGTAACCACTCCTGAGGTAACCACACCCGAGGCAACCACTCCCGAGGTAAGTACTCCGGAAGAAAAAACGCCCGAAGTAACGCTCCCAGAAGAAACGACTACTCCCGAGATGCAGGACGAACCTATTGCTCCAAGCGTAGGTCTGGATTACATGGTAAACGATGATGGAGAAACTTGTACGATCAGAAGTATTGGAGCATACACCGATTCCAATCTCTATATTGGTGGTTACATCGATGGCTATCAGGTTACCGCAATTGATGATAATGCGTTTTCTTGGTGCTATACTTTGACGAGTGTCACCATCGGTGATAGCGTCAAGACCATTGGCAATTACGCATTTCGTGATTGCAGGAATTTGACAAGTATTACGATATCCGATAGCGTAACAACGATTGGCAACTATGCATTTGATGGTTGTATGGCTTTGACGAGTGTCACCATCGGCAACAGCGTCACGACCATTGGGAATTATGCATTTCAGAATTGCATGGGTTTGACGAGTGTTATCATTCCCAATAGTGTAACAACCCTTGGCAATTATGTATTCTATGATTGCAGGGCTTTGACAAGTATTGCTATCCCCGATAGTATCACAACCATTTGTGACTATATGCTCTACGGTTGCAATTCTCTGGCGAGCGTTACCATTCCCAACAGTGTAACAAGCATTGGAGACTTTGCGTTTTATGGCTGCGAAGCTTTGACGAGCGTTACCATTCCGGATAGCGTAATTACCATTGGCGATTCTGCGTTCCTTCGATGCAATGCTTTGACAAATCTCACAATAGGGAAGGGTGTAACGACCATTGGTGAGTCTGCTTTCAGCAATTGCGGTTATTTGGCAAGCGTTGAAATTCCGGATAACGTAACGACCCTTGGTCGTGAGGCGTTTTATTCCTGTACCTATTTGAAAAGCGTTACAATCGGCAATGGATTGACCGTGATCGATAAGTATACCTTCTCAAGGTGCCACTATTTGGAAAATGTTACAATCAGCAATAGCATAACAATCATTGATGAAAGTGCATTTGCAGATTGCGCCAATTTGGCGAATATCGTTATTCCCAATAGCGTAACGGTCATAGGCGATTTTGCGTTTTCGGGTTGTACCTCTTTGAAGAGTGTGGACATTCCGCATAGCGTTACTACCATTGGCTATTCTGCTTTTTCGGGTTGTACCTCTTTGACAAGTATGATGATTCCCGATACTGTAACCGCTCTCGGGCAACGCGCATTCAACCGTTGTAAAGCATTGACAAGTGTGGTTATTGGCAATGGTGTTACCGCTATTGAAGATGCCACCTTCGAAGACTGTTCTGCTTTGAAAAATGTCACCATCGGTGATAATGTTACCACCATCGGATATTGGGCATTCTTTAATTGCGGCTCGTTGACAAGTATCGTCATTCCCGATCAAGTAACAGCTATAGGCGATTTCGCGTTCTACGGTTGTTCCGCTTTGACAAGTATTACCCTTTCGAACAGTGTCATAAGCTTTGGACGGGACGTGTTCCAAAAATGCACACAGCTTACGGATGTTTATTACACAGGCAGTACAACCGATTGGGCAAAAATAAATGGTGCCCCTAACTTAACAGGCGTTACCATCCATTACAACTACGTTCCCGAAGAATAAACTGAGAAAGCGAGCCGTTATGTGGCTCGCTTTCTCTATTTGTTTCGCACCGTTCCTGCGTATTACTGATTTTATATTTTAGTATAAACTTCTCAAAACCTCTTGACAACCCAAAACAAATGTGATATCATAATGATACCACATATTCGGGAGGTAATATTATGCAAGAAAAAGTTTTGAAGAATGTAAAAAGCGGTATGACCGTTCTGATTCTTGATGTTTTGGTGCTTTTGCTGGCGACTGTCGGTTGTATTGCCGGCGGCATTATGGGCGAAGAAGGAAGTGTTATCGGCTGGGTAATTTTCGGCATTTCTATGCCCGTTCTTTGCCTTGGTTGGATTCCGCTGTGCGGTCTGCGCGTGCTCAAGCCCCAAGAGGCGCTTGTGCTCACTCTGTTTGGTAAATACGTCGGTACCCTCAAGGGTGAGGGCTTCTACGCCGTTCATCCCTTCTGCAGCTCTGTAAACCCTGCGGCTAATACCAAGCTTAACCAAAGCGGTGACGTTTCCACCAAGAGTCTTGGCACAGTCATCAAAGAAAGCGGTGAGATCTCGGTTAACGTAACCCCCGATAGCAAAAAGATCTCCCTCAAAATTATGACACTCAACAACAACCGCCAAAAGATCAACGACTGCCTTGGCAACCCTGTTGAGATCGGAATTGCCGTTACGTGGCGCATTGTTGACACCGCAAAGGCGGTTTTCAACGTTGATAACTACAAGGAATTCCTCTCCCTGCAATGCGACAGCGCACTGCGTAATGTAGTTCGTATTTACCCCTACGATGTAGCCCCCGGTGTTGATACCACCGGCGACGGCATTGCCGACGAGGGCAGCTTGCGTGGCTCCAGCGACGTCGTTGCCGACCGCATTCGCGGCGAAATTCAAGCACGTGTTGAAGAATCAGGCATTGAGATCGTCGAAGCACGCATCACCTACCTCGCATACGCGCCCGAAATTGCGGCAGTTATGCTGCAACGTCAACAGGCAAGTGCCATCATCGACGCCCGTAAAATGATCGTTGACGGCGCCGTTGGCATGGTAGAAATGGCACTCGAGCGTCTCTCTCAAAACAATACGGTTGTTCTTGACGATGAGAGAAAAGCTGCTATGGTTTCCAATCTTTTGGTTGTTCTTTGCGGCAACCGCGATGCACAACCCGTAGTCAACTCGGGCAGCTTGTATTGATAAAAGGTGACACCGCATGAACGATTCGCAAAAAAAACAGATTCCGCTGCGACTCTCCCCAAAGCTCTACGCCGCCATTGCCGCGTGGGCAGAGGATGATTTTCGCTCGGTAAACGGGCAGATCGAATACCTGCTCTCCGAGTGTGTCCGTCAGCGCAAAAAGAACGGCAAGTACGTTGGCGAGGAGATCGACGTACCGCCCGAACTCGATATTGAATAACAAAAGCCGAGAGTTCAATAAGGACTCTCGGCTTTTGTTATTCTTTTTCTTCTTCTACTTCTACTTCAATCTTCTTCAGTGCTTTCTTAAATTGGAAGATAAAGAGAATTGTTGTAAAGGTTACCGCCGTTACGTCGGCAATGGGCTCTGCCATATATACGCCTGTGGTGGCATCACTTACAAGATGGGGCACAATGTAAATGAGGGGCAGGAGCAAAACGAATTTGCGCACAACGGCAACGAGGATCGACGAGGGGGCATTGCCAAGAGAAACAAAGGTCATCTGGCAGGCGATCTGAATGCCGAACAAAACCATACCGCCATAATAGATGCGGAGTGCCTTTGCGGCAAAGTCGATCAGCGTCGGGTCGGGGGTAAAGATCGATACGAATACACGCGGCATCAGCATTACTGCCAGCCAAAGCGTTACCGAATAGATAACGCATACCGTCAGGAGTGTCTTATAGGTCTTTTTAACGCGGTCTGCGTTTTTGGCACCGTAGTTGTAACTGAGAATGGGTTGTGCGCCTTGTGCAATGCCTTGGGGCGGCAGCATGGCAAACTGCATAATGCTTGTCAAAATTGCCATAGCACCTACTGCCAAGTCACCGCCGTAATTGAGGAGTGAGGAGTTGAAGCAGACCGAAATGACGCTCTCACTCGCTTGCATAATAAAGGTTGCCGAGCCGAGGGCCAGACAGGGGAGAACGATCTTGGGAGTGGGGAGCAAATTCTTTGTATGGAGGCGCAAAATGGTTTTTTTACTGCACAAAAAGTAAACTACCCAAGCGGTGGAAAGCGCTTGCGAAAGAATGGTGGCAAGTGCCGCACCGCGCACACCCATACCAAATGCGTAAATAAAGAGGGGGTCAAGGGCGATGTTTGCAATCGCGCCAACGATCACCGAGATCATTGAGATCTTGGTAAAGCCCTGCGCCGAAATAAAGGCGTTCATACCAAGCGTCAGCTGCACAAAAATGGTGCCCAGAGCATAAACGCTCATATATTCCGTTGCATAGGCAATGGTGTTCTCACTGGCTCCAAAGGCAAGGAGCAGCGCGCGGTTCCAAACAAGGAGCACCGCGGTAAGCACAAGGGAAACAACGATCTGCAACCCAAAGCAAGCACCCAGTATGCGCTCTGCGGTGTCGATATCCTTTTTGCCCATAAAAATGGAAGCACGCGGTGCGCCGCCCGAGCCGACCAAAGCGGCAAACGCCGAAACGATTAAAATAATGGGCATACAAACGCCCACACCTGTCAGGGCAAGGTCGCCCACCTCGGGCATGTGACCGATAAAAATGCGGTCAACAACATTATACAGCATATTGATCAGCTGTGCCACCACCGTGGGGACGGCGAGCTTGAACAAAAGCTTGCCAATGGGGGCTGAGCCCAGCATTTCCTTGTTGTCTGTCATTGTAGGGAAATTCTCCTTTTGAAGCTTTACTGAATAGATTATACCACATTTTTGAAGAAATTTCAATCATTTTCAGAAATATGGCAAACAGGGAGAAGTTCGCCCTTGACACCTCATAAAGAGCTATCGAAAAAGTGTTTATTATTGATACTTGCTTGCCTGCAGGTTGAACAATTCGGCATATTTTCCGTCTTGCTTCAAAAGTTCAAAGTGCGAGCCCTGCTCGATGATGTGTCCGTCACCGATGACGAGAATCTTATCGGCAAGAGTGGTGTTTGAAAGTCGGTGTGAGATCGTGACAGAACTTTTACCCTCGCTCAAGTGATAGAGCTGTTCAAATATTCTGTCCTCAGAAATTGGGTCAAGTGCAGCGGAGGGCTCGTCGAGGATCATGT
>JAZORZ010000074.1:0-22751 GCA_045656885.1 Eubacteriales bacterium | reverse complement strand
CGGAAAGCAGATCAAACTGACTTGCTCTCTCAAATACAAAAATGCGCTGACCGATCTTATCGGGGAGCTCCTCGCGGAATACCTTGGACATAGAAAGCGTGGGAACGTAAGGGTCTGCGTGTGCAATCTCGATATAAGAGGCGAGATCATCGTAGGTGATTGTCTCTTTAGATGCCAAAGGATTGTCGCGGCTCATAATAAGAACATAGGAGAACTCTGCCACAAGCTCGCAATTCAAGCCCTTTTCCTCAAGCATTGTCTTGTAATGCTTGTCATATGCTTCGGAGTAGCGAATGATGCCAAGCTTGTATTCATTGTCCAAAACCTTTTGAATGGTTTTTTTGGAGTTGGTCTCCTTGTAATAAATTTCTACGTCGCCGTCACCGATGGTTTTTGAGAACTCTGCAAATGCGGCAGAAATGTAGCAGGCGCGGGGAACAGATATGCCAAACTTGCGCTTTTTGTGAGAGCCGTCGCGGTAGGAGTGTTCAAGCTTATTGATGCGATTGAGAATATCGCGCGCGTAGTCCATAAATTCCTCACCGTCGGGAGTGAGTACCATACCCTTTGCACTACGTTGGAAGAGAGTGATGCCAAGGTCGGCTTCAAGTTCTTTGATAGAACGGCTGATGTTGGGCTGTGCGACCATAAGGGTTTCTGCCGCTTTATTGAGCGAACCGAGTCTTGCAACCTCAGCGGCATATTTTACATGTAGAATATTCATAAGTAAGTCTCCTTCCGTAGGTGCTTGCGCTACTTCTTTTTTTATTGTAACATAAGGATAGAAGAAAATCAAGATTTTTTGACGATTCTGTTTGATGAATATTCAAAGCAAATATAGAAAAGACCATTCGCAAACAATTCTCAAATTTCTTCCAATTTTCCATGTGCGCGTGTGTTGAAAAATATGTTATAAGGTGATAAAACAAAAAACGGAGATTTTGAAATCTCCGTTTTTTGTTATTTTTATGCAGTCGGCTGTGTGCCGTAGAGCTTGTCTTTTTGTTGAATGCGCTCAAGATAGACGCTAATGGGGGTGCCGTTCATTCTGCAGGGTCTGCTCATAAGCGTTAACTGTTGCGAAAAATCACAACCCCTAACAAAATAGTTTCCCGCAGTACCTCTTGCGCCATCACCCGCCATCAAAATTTTATAGCCCGTGTTTGCCAAAACGATCTGGTCGCCGAGATCACTTCTTTTAGAGTAGGGATAAGCAACGGTATCTGTCATCATTCCCGTCCACCCTTCAATGCAACTGACTGCCAATTTGTAATCTTCTGTAACAGCCCTTGCAAAGGATTCGGGAGATTCATTTTCCATCATGCTCATACCTATGCGGTGTTCCTTATTGTAGACGTGCATGCCGTATGTGTGAGAACAGATGTTGATCTCACCGCTTGTTTGCATCTCAATCAGCTCTTCCCAAGTGCAAAAAGGAGCGGGATCTCCTTCTCGTGTGCCGTTTTCTTTGTTGAGCAGATCCCATGTGGCATCGATTCGTTCACCGATAACGTTAAAATCGGCTTTCATTCCATACTTTTTCAGCAGGGGCCAAGCATTTGTGTAAACACCCCACGAGCCGTCATCAATCGATAGGATAACCGCTTTTGAGGGGATTGGTTCCTTGTTTTCCAAAAAGTACAGTAGCTCCTTGGAGGTAATGGTAACGTATCCGTTCTCCTTGAGCCATATCAAATCTTGTTCAAAATCATCGGGGGAAATAGAATATTCCTCAAACGCAATTCCGTTTGCAATATCCTCTTCGCTGACAAAATTGTGATACATGATTACGCTAACACAGTCGACCTCCTCGGGGGCGACAATAGCGCCAACGGCATCAAATTCAACCACCTGCTGCGTTTTTAAGTTTCTGGCTTTGACCTTGTAGTAATAAGAATTGGGATATTGTACGGTGTTATCGCGGTAAGAACCGGACGTGGATTTTCCAACATACTCAAACTTACCGTCCAAAGTATTGCTGCGGTAAATACTGTATTCGCAATCAGCGTCACCGTCCCAAAGCACTACAACGTTACCGCTGTCTTGCCAGATCGCTTTTGCGACGTTTTTTTCGGGGAGAGGGGGATTTTCGCTTTCTTCGCTTGTCGAGCCGAAAGGTGTCGTTTGAGTTGGCGATTGAGGGGAGGTTTGATTTTCGTTGGCAGAATCCGTACAACCCCAAGTGCTCAAAAGCAAGAAAAGACCAACGAAAACAAGTAGAAATCTTTTTTTCAAAACTTACAACACACTCCTTTTTGCTTTTGGGATATTATACCACAAGGGGCCCAAAAAGTCAACGGCAATCTTTTTTATTTTGAAAATCTGAAAGTGAAAATGTCAAAAAAACAGAATTTTTGTGTATTTGTAACGCTTTTGTAACGCCCGCTTTGTTAAAATATTGTAGTTTGTATATATTTGAATACATTAATGCTTTTAATGTTTCTTGTGAAATAGGAGAGATGCAGAATGGCTGAAGAAAAAAAGATCCTCAAAAAGAAGTGGAATATCGGAAAAACGCAATCTATCAGATTCCGTTTTTTGACCACTGTTATATTGGCTATGTTGGCCATTACGTTTTTTGTTGGTGGGATCAGTATTTATGAGGTGGATAACTATATTCAAGACCAATCGAAGGCCTTTGTAAAGGTTACCTGTACCAACGAGGCAGAACGCATCAACAACGGTCTTAAAAACATGGAGAGGTCGGTAACCATTATGGAGAGTTACTTGTTGGACTTTTTCAAAAGTGAGGCAGACGTTGAAGATAGAGAAGTGCAGAAGCGAGTAACCGAAAGCGCAGAGAAGATGTTTATAGACGTGGTAAAGCACACAAGCACCACCGGAGCCGTTGCATATTATTTTAGATTTGATCCTGCTATCTCCGATAGTAAAGCGGGACTATTTTACAGCAAGCAAAACGGTGGTGACGAGTTTATTTCTTTTGAACCGACCGACCTATCCGCCTATGACAAGGATGACACAGAGCATGTGGGATGGTTTTGGCAACCCTATGAGAAAAAAGCCCCCGTTTGGATGAAGCCGTACTATAATCAAAACAACAATATATTGATGATCTCGTACGTAATACCGATGTACTTTGGCGAAAGATTTATTGGTGTTGTGGGAATGGATTTTGATTATATGGCTTTGGAAAACCAAGTGAACGGAATTAAAATTTATGAAAACGGATTTGCCTGCTTGGAGTTGGAAGGCGTCGTTCTTTCTGACGATAAGTCCGGTTCAGATGCCAAAGGCGATATCGATCCGCAAAACTATTTGCGCGTATCGGAAGAGCTGACAAACGGAATGACGCTTGCTTTGTTTGCAAGCTATGATGACATTCGCCAAACAAGAAACGATATTGGCATTCGCATTTTCTTCATCGTATTAATTCTTTCCACCGTGTTTACGGCTATCGCCGCATGGGTGGTTCAAAAGATCTCAAATCCGTTAAAAAACTTAACCGGTGCTGCAATAAAGCTTTCAAACGGTGATTACAACGTGGAGCTTGCAAAAAGTGATGCGTACGAAATCAAGCTCCTGAACTCGGCGTTTGAGGATATGGTGATCTATTTGCGAGAGCGCGAGGAGCATTTGCATCTTTCGGCACATCGCGATTCCATGACGGGGCTTCGCAACACCACCTCTTATGCATCTTGGGTGGCAAGATTTGATAGGGAATTGGCGGAGAGCCCATTTGATTTTGGCATTGTGGTGTTCGACTTGAACAATCTCAAAAAGACGAATGATACATACGGTCATGAGATGGGCGATAAGCTCATTGTAACCTCTGCCAAAATTATTTCCGACGTTTTCAAAAGAAGTCCTGTGTTCAGAATAGGCGGTGATGAGTTTTTGGCCGTGCTTCAAAACAAGGATCTGGAAAATCACGGTGAACTGCTTGAAGCTTTAAGCGCGAGATGTCGCAATACGTTTATTAACGAAAATAAGCAAATTTCCATCGAAATTGCTTTCGGCTTTGCTCAATTTGAAGCGGATAAGGATTTGAGGTTTCAAGATGTATTTAACCGTGCCGACCGGGCGATGTATGAAAACAAAAGAGATGTGAAACCGGAATCATAAAATCATTAAGTTAGTGTGGAAGGTGATTTTTTTGAAATCAATTAAAACAAAATTGCTGATTGTGGTTGTTGCGGCGTTGCTGGCTACCACGGTGCTCTTGGGGGCGATTTCTTTTATTACTATGCACCGCGTTATGCACGAGGATGCCGACGAGCTGCTGGCATCAAGATGTGAGACCGAAGCAACCATTGTAAACCGCGTGTTTCGTGATATGCAAAAGTCGGTGCAAATGATGGAGAGCTATGCCGATGAAAGCTTGAAAAGCTTAGACATATTTGAGGATGCTTCGGTATACGAGCACTATACGGAAGCAATGAGAACAATGTTCTTGGATATCGCACGGAACACCGAAGGAGGAGTTACCTTCTATTTCCGTTACAGTCCCGAATTGGTTTCTTCTTATACGGCAGGATTTTGCTATACCAAGCAGGCAAGGGACGGGGACTTTATAGAGGTTCAAACCACCGATATTTCCAAGTTTGACCCCCAAGATCTCGCACACGTTGGTTGGTATCACGTGCCTGTGGGCAAGGGGCATGCCGTTTGGCTGGAAAAAGGGCACTCCATCAATTATGGCAGAAATACCGTTTCCTATGTCATTCCGTTTTACAAAAACGGCAACTTAATTGGCGTGATTGGTATGGACGCCGATTTTGCAACCTTGACAGATCGCATCGACACGATTCAGGTCTACCAAAACGGGTATGCTTATTTGAGCAACGCCAACGGCGAGTTTTTATACTGTTCTCCCGGCGTGGTCAACTATCACCAAACCAGCCATGGCTCGGAGTACACCGAGGCAACAACCGAGCTGATCAACGGTATGAAGCTTTCTATCCGTGCCGACTATAAGGACATTCAAAGCGAAAGCCGCCCAATGCTGTTCAACATTCTCATCGTTGCCGCTGCTTTGATGGTTGTTTTTATTATCATTACGGTCTTATTAACAAACCGCATTGTAAGGCCACTGAAGCAGCTGACACAAATTGCCGAGCGGTTTACAGAGAGCAATTCTATCGAGGAGGTTGAATTGGTAAGCTCCTCCAAGGATGAGATCGGTACGCTTTCCCGCATCTTCAAGCAAATGGCGGACAAGCTGCGCGAATACATGAGTCACATCAACGCACTGGCTTATCGCGATTCGCTCACAGGTGTAAAAAATCGTGCAGCATACGCCGAGCTGAGCGCCGAGATAGAGCGCGCCATGCACAGCTCTTTTGTTCGCTTTGGTGTGCTGGTGGTAGATATTAACGGTCTTAAGGAAGCCAACGACCTTTACGGGCACGATGTGGGCAACCAATTGATTATCAGCTCTGCGCGCTTGCTTTGCGATACCTTCAACCAAAGCCCCGTATTCCGTATTGGGGGTGATGAATTTGTTGTTGTTCTGCGCGATCACGATTTTGAAATCTACCGTTCCTTGATAGAAAAACTGGATGCCGAATGCGCTACTCGTTATGTCGAGTTGAAGGATGTCAAATTGCCGATTTCGGTAGCGCGCGGATTTGCGATGTATAATCCCGATATTGATCACACCTTTAAGGATGTTGCCGTACATGCCGACCAAGCAATGTATTTGCACAAGCAGAGCCACAAGCAGCGAAAATGATGCAAACCGCCAAAAACATTATGTTTTTTTGAAAAATGCATTGACAGAACGTAAAAAGTGTGCTAAACTATACTAAAGAAGGAAATAAAATACTTTAGCAAATCTGTCGAAAGACAGAGACGCAAAGCTAGGTGGCTAAGCGAATATGTTTCGTATGCTCGACCGGTTGCAACCGTTTTTTTGTGTTGCAACCGGTCGTTTTTGTTTGAGGGGAGGTAAGACTCGTTGAATAAGGTTTACCGAGAAGAGAAAAAGTTTTTAATCACTGCAGAGGACTTTCGGCGTCTGGCGCATCATTTTTCACATTTTATGATGCAGGATGAGCACAACGGTGCTATGGGATACTGTATTCGGTCCCTTTATTTTGATACCGAAGGGGACGCCGATTATTTTGGCAAGCTGGACGGCTTGGAGCTGCGTCGAAAGATTCGCTTGCGCATTTATGATCCCGCAGCCAATTTTGCCATGCTGGAGATGAAACAAAAGCAAGGACCCTATCAGCTCAAGCGATCCCTGCGCATTACACGCGAGGATGCCGAGCGACTGATTCGATGTGATTACACACCTCTGCTTTCTTACAGTGACGATTTTGCGGCCGAGTGCTACGCTCTTATGCAAAGTGAGATTTACCGTCCCAAAACCGTTGTAGAATACAATCGCTTGGCGTTTATCGCAAAGGAGAACAAGATTCGCATTACCTTTGACAACAACATTGTGGCAACCGAGACGAATTTTGACCTTTTTTCTCCCACGCTCAATATGAATCCTGTATTCGACAAATTTTTTGTGGTGCTTGAGGTCAAGTTTAACGGATTTTTGTTGGATTACATTCGCGATCTTTTGTCAAACGTCGACAAAAGCGAGCTTTCGGTCAGCAAGTATATGCTGGCGCGGCAGGGCTCTTACAAATACACTGTTGTATAAAAATTAAAACACAAGGAGATACCTCATGAAACAAAGTATTATCGAGCTTTTTGGCAAACAAAATAACCTGACATGGCAACAAATTTTAATCAACATTGCTTTTTCGGCTTTTCTTGGTGTTCTTATCTATCTTTCCTATTACCTTTCCCACCGCGGAACGATCTACAGCAAAAAGTTTAATCTTTCGCTGGTCGTTCTCACCGTGCTTACGGGAACGGTCATGACGGTCATCGGCAACAACCTGGCACTCTCCTTGGGTATGGTTGGTGCGCTTTCTATCGTTCGTTTCCGTACTGCTATTAAGGACGCACGTGACACGATGTACATCTTTTGGGCAATTATCGTTGGTATTTGCTGCGGCGTAAGTGACTTTTTGGTTGCGGGAATCGGCAGCGGAATTGTTTTTGCTCTCCTTTTGCTCTTCGGCTCCATTAAGAATGATAAGCGTATGCTCCTGATCATTCGTGCCGATCGCGATCTGCAGGAGCCGATTCAGGCAACGGTATTTAATATGTTTGAGCGTCGCGCTGTTATGCGTGTTCGCAACACCACCAAAAACACGGTAGAAATGATCTACGAGATCTCCTCCGAGATCTTGCGCCGTGCCGAGGTTGGCAAGCACAGTGTGTGCGATAAGATCTACGAGCTTGGCAACGTGGAATACGTAAACATCGTTATGCAAAACGATGAGATTTCGGGCTAACCCTATGAAATACAGAATTTTATGGATCATTGTAGCAATGTCACTGTGCTTATCAATCGCGGGGGCATTCGCTATTACACAGCTGCCCGATATAAAAAAAAGCTCTCGGTACCATCAGCATTTAGAAGCTGAGCCAAAACCGAATTGTGAGCACACCGACGGCAGCTTTTGCACGCATCTTCCCCTGATCGAGATCAATACGGGTGGCGTGGAGATCCCCGGCAAATTCTATTTGGATGAAAACGGCAAGGAACAGCCAACTCTGTCCGAGTCCGGAGAAACCTACATAGTAGCAAATGTCAATATTTTTGATGATCCTACCCAAAATAACCATTTGACTGATGTAGCCGGTGATACGGGAACCGTACGAATTAAGGTGCGCGGAAACTCATCTCGCTATCATGATAAGCTTGGATATTCACTGACCTTTGTAAACGAGCTGGGTGAAAACGAATCTCATGCCGTAATGGGGATGGATGCACACCACGAGTGGGCACTGCACGGTCCGTTTCTCGATCAAACACTCATCCGCAACTATATGTGGTACAATATTTCCGGTGAGATTATGGATTATGCTCCAAATGTTCGTTTTTGCGAGGCATTCCTCAACGGTGAATATATCGGTATTTACGTAATGATGGAAACCATTACGGCAGGACAGGTTGAAAATTCCAGATTGGATCTATCGGTTAAGAAAAAAGACCAATCCTTTACGGGCTACTGCATCCGAATGGACAGAGGCAGCACCGAGATCAAGAATCTCGATGTTTTTTCCGTCTATACGCTTCGGAACACACAAAAGATAGATACGGTTTACCCCGGAACCTCCAACCTCACACCGGATATCAAGCTTCAAATCGAGCAGGATTTTTCTTACTTTGAACGAATCCTTTATTCCTTTGACTACAAGGATGAGAAATATGGATACACCAACTTTATTGACGTGCAATCCTTTGTAGATTATTTTGTAATCAATGAATTTACCTCAAACTATGACGCAGGATGGCTTTCCACTTACGTTTATAAAGATGTGGACGGATTGCTACGACTTTGCGTTTGGGATTTTAACTCCGCCTGTGACAATTACAAAGACTCGGTAATGAATCCTTATAGCTTTGAAATGAACTTTCAGCCGTGGTACGTTATGCTCACCAAATGTCCCGATTTTACCGAGCAGATCATTGATCGCTATCGAGAGCTTCGCAAAACGTATTTAAGCGAAGAATATCTCAATCGGTATATTGATGAGACCGTTGCCTATCTCGGGGATGCAATTGGTCGCAATTTTGAAAAATGGGGCTATACCTTTGAGCAAGAAAACGGTTTGCTGCGCCCCTTGGATAGAAGTCCTCAGTCTTATGAGGAGGCATTGGATCTTATGCGTTCCTATATTCACATCCGCGGTGAATGGATGGATGAAAATATTGACAGCTTAATGCAATATGCAAGTGAATCCAAAAACAAGAAAAACAATGAATCGAGGCGTTGATTTGATATGAAAAGATATCTCATAATTGTTGCCGCTTTACTGGCTCTTGTTTTGCTTGGAGATGCGCTTTATTACCGTGTGGGCGTTTATATCCCCCCCTCCTCCAAAGAGCCGATCAACGTGGTTTCCAAGGTTGAAAACGGACAGATTATGATGTCTACCGAGGATGGCTCCTATGAAATCATGGAGATAAAAGGCGTCAATTTGGGCTCCGGTATGCCCGGCTATTGGTCTACTGAATTTCGTATAGACAAAGAAACTTATTTGCGCTGGTTTGGAATGATTCAAGATATGGGAGCCAACGTGATCCGCGTTTATACCATTTTGTCTGAGGATTTCTATAATGCCTTTTATGAGTACAATAGCGACCGTGAGGAGCCGTTGTATTTGATTCAGGGGGTGTGGGTAAACGACTATGTATTGAATTCGCACCACAATATTTATGATGATGCGTTTTGTGAGAACTTTTATACGCACTGCAAAACGGTAGTAGACGTTATTCACGGAAAGAAAAAGATTTTCAAAAATCAACTGCACAGTGCCGGCTACGGCTCCTATTTGAACGATGTTTCGGATTGGGTGCTGGGATATATCTGGGGCGTTGAATGGGAGGATCTGACGGTAGCATATTCCAACGATTATTATAAAGATATGTCGGAATACAATTCTTATGAGGGGAAGTACCTTTCTTCCTCTGCGGATGCCAACCCCTTTGAGGTAATGTTGGCATCTGTTGGAGACCGCACGTTGGAATACGAGACAAAGCGTTACCGTGAGCAGCGAGCATTTGCCTTTTCCAACTGGGTTACCACAGACCCCTTCGCGTATCCCGAGGAAATTTCCGTTCACTTTGCAAAGTGTGCACGTGTAGATACCGAAAACATCGTGTGCACAGAGAATGTCTTGTCGGGGCAGTTCGCCTCTTATCACGTCTATCCCTATTATCCTGACTATCTCAACACCTTTACAGATGAGCAGTGGGCGGAGCTTGGTATAGGCGACCGTTCTCTCTACGCAACCGATGACGGAAAGACCAATACCTATCTTGCCTATCTACAGCTTTTGAACAACCATCACGAAATGCCGGTTTTGATATCGGAGTTCGGTGTTTCCACGGGACGTGGAATTGCGCAGGTTGACCCCAATACGAATCGAAATCAAGGACATATGTCCGAGCAGGAACAGGGAGAGGCCCTGGTATCCTGCTATCGGGACATTATGAAGAGCGGTTGCATTGGCGGCTGCGTCTTTATCTGGCAGGATGAGTGGTTTAAGCGTACGTGGAATACGATGTATGCTGTCGACCTTGAGCGCACCCCCTATTGGTCGGATTATCAAACCAACGAGCAATATTTCGGCCTGCTCTCCTTTGACCCGGGCGAAAGTCAAAGCATTTGCTACGTAGATGGAAACATCTCCGAATGGAATGCGGATGACGTGGTTGCACAAAACGGGGACGGAAGCACGGTTTCTATGAAATACGACGAGCGCTTCATTTACTTAATGGTTCAAAAAAGCGGATTTTCAATCGACACCGACAAGCTTTATATTCCCATAGATACCACCCAAAAATCGGGCAGTAATTATGCCGCCGGCGAAGATGTTAAATTTAACCGTGCAGCTGATTTTTTGCTGGTACTGGATGGAAAAGAAAACAGCCGATTGTTGGTTCAGGAGCGTTATGAATCCTTACGCGCTAACTACTCGGGAGATGTGTACGGCTTTAATACCTACTATAAAGAAAATATCCCCGAAAAGGATTCTCCTGTTTTTCGCGAGATCTATTTGGCTCTTCAGCTTACCACTATTGGTGGTTCTCAAAATACACTCTTCCATACGGGAATTTTAACATACGGAAACGCAAATCCATCGTCCGACGGGTTCAACTCTCTTGCAGATTTTATGGCAGGGGAGGGCTTTGTTGAAATTAAATTGCCTTGGCAGCTGCTTAATTTTATGGATCCCTCGCGTATGATGATCCACGACGATTATTACGAACACTACGGAGTGGAAAAAATGGAAATCGATCGCATTTACGTTGGTTTAGGCGACGGAACCGAGGCACGCATTGAAATGTATCCCCGAAAAATGAAGGGATGGGACACCAACGTGACCTATCACGAGCGTTTGAAGGAGTCCTACTACATTCTGCAGGAATGTTGGAAAAACGGAGAATAAGCTTTACAAAAAGCAATAAACCGCTGACGTGCGGCAATACACGTTAAATGAATGAAGAAAGGAGCTTGTTATGGTTGAGCTGATCATCAGGACTTACATAGTAATCTGTTTGCTACTGATCCTCTTTCAGGTTGGCTTTTTGGCTGTTATGGCGATTCGTGCCTACATTGAGCGCTGCGTAATTAGAAAGATGCGCCGCGACATTTTGAACCAAATGGAACGTATTTTCCAAAACAAGCCCCTTACCGATCGTCATCGCACGTTTGTGGCTGAGGATCTTATGCAGGCGTTCTCGCTTTACCGCTATGAAAAGGCATTGGATAGCATTCTCGGTGAGGTTTTGGCAGGCACTCTTTGTTTGCGCGATCCCAACGAAATTACAAACGTAACCATTTACATTCGCCACAATGCAAAAAAATATGACACCGAGGAGCATTCTCGCGGACGTTCTCGCATCTTCATGCGGTTGCGCCCCAAAAAAGAGTTGATTGTTCCTTTGGGATGCGATCGTGCAAACGATATTTTTGAGCGCTACCTGCGTGCCATTTCTCAAGAAATGATCGGGCTTACGGCAACGTATCGAAAAAAGGATACTATTTTGCACTCGTTTTACGTGTTTGTCCTCAAAAAATACCGTTTCCCGTCCTTCTATTGCACAACCGAGCTCATAGCAAATCTCAAGGATCTGATCGAGTCAGGGGATGGCACCTGTGCCGAGGGCGTTTTGTTGGCGGCTTACACTATTGGTGACCCCACACGAGTAGTGGAGTTTTTGGAGCTCATCGATGCCTCCGACAAATTCGTGCATCCCAAAATTATCAGTGACGGCATCCTTTCTTACAAAGCAGACCGACATGCTCTGCATTCTTGCTTGCTCTCTAACCTAAAGCGTTTCACATCGGAAATGCAGGTCAACCTTTTGAACTATCTTCGTTTTACAGATGGCGGCTGGTGTGCCGAGCTTCTTAAAATTTTAGAGGATGAGTCTACCAACGACGAAGTACGGTTTTGCTGTATTCGTTATTTTGGAAAATACCATTATGATCCGGCATACGAGTTGCTTGCTGATTTTGCCGAGCACGCCGACAGCCGCCGTATGGAATATGCGGTTGTATCGCTTATGGCTTTGCGAATTTATCCCTGCGAACGCACCGTTCAAATTCTTTCCCGTCACATTCACCATCCCAATTGGTACATACGCTACAACGCGACAGAAAGTTTGGAAATGCTCGGTATAGAATACCAAGACCTTGTGGATATTTTTGACGGTCAGGACCGTTATGCGCGTGAAATGCTGCAATATCAGTTTGACCAAAGATATATATTGGATAAGGAGGTGGAGGAATGAAAGAGCTCATTCTTGAGTTTATTGCCGATTTTCTCTCATGGATGACCGTTGGTTACGGTACATATTTGGTGCTTTATTCCACCTTTTTGTTTGTTGCGGTATTAATCAGTACGTCTATTCTTTACTATCGCAACAAAAAGGTGCGTTTTCAAAACGTGACCAATCACAAATATCACATTCCCGTTACTATTGTAGTACCTGCTTACAACGAGGAGGTTACGGTTGTTGAAACCGTAAAATCGCTCCTCATGCTCGATTATCAGTCCTACGAAATCATTGTGGTGGACGATGGCTCCAAAGACCGCACAACGGCGGTGCTTCGAGAGGCGTTTGACATGCGTCGCGTGCGTCGTCCCATTCGCAAGCAGGTTCCTTGTCGCGATGCCGAGGCGATTTACGAATGCTTTACCGAAAAAGTGCCCCTGGTGCTTGTTCGCAAGATCAACGGTGGCAAGGCAGATGCTTTGAATATGGGCATCAATGCCGCTCGCTTTCCGTATTTTATCTGTATGGATGCCGACTCGGTTTTGCAGGTTGACTCGTTGATCAAAATCACGCGACCTGTTCTGGAGGACGACGGAGTTGTGGCGGTTGGCGGCGTTGTTCGCCCCTGCAACGACGTGGAGCTGGAGGGCGGCCGTGTAAAGACTTACCGTTTGCCAAAGAACTTAGTTGCCTGCATGCAGGTGGTTGAGTATGACCGTTCTTTTTTGGGTACGCGCGTTTTATTTGATAGCTTTAACGGTTCTCTCATTATCTCGGGTGCTTTCGGATTGTTCAAAAAGGAAGCGGTCATTGCCGTAGGCGGCTATGATACCAAAACGATGGGTGAGGACATGGAGCTGGTAGTAGACCTACACAAGTATTGCATTGCCAATAAAAAGCCCTACGCCATCAAATATGCCACCGATGCCGTTTGTTGGACGCAAGCGCCCGAACGCCTGAAAGACCTGATGAAGCAGCGTAAGCGTTGGCACTTGGGTTTGTTCCAAACCTTAATGAAGCACCGCTCTATGGTAACCGACCTGCGTTCGGGCCCTTGGGGTGTTGTTTCATACATGTATTTCTTTATCTATGAATTTCTTTCTCCCTTTATTGAGTTTTTTGGTATAATCGTTACAGCCATCTCAATGATTTCGGGATTTGTTAATTTTAAGTTTTTTATAACCTTTTCCTTGCTTTATGCCTTGTTTGGCGCATCCCTTACCCTGACATCTTTCTTTGCGCGCGTGCAGGTTTCCGACGTCAAATTGCGTTTTTGTGACGTGCTGAAGGCGGCGCTTATGTGCCTATTGGAGCTTGTGTTTATGCACACGGTATTGACCTACGTTCGTGCGACGGCATTCTTTGGTTACCGCAAAAAGAAGCTGCAGTGGGGACGTATCGAACGCAAAAAGATTAACTCGAAGTAATAGGAGCAGATGATGAAAAATAAGTTTTTCAAACCGTTCACATTTTTGTTGGGAATATTGCTACTGCTGTTGGCATTTCCGCTTTCCGCTATTGCCGATGTGGTTTACTCACCCGATAACAAGGGCGATAGCCAAAGTGTGTTTGTGGCGGGAAATCCCGATTTGTATCCCATAGAATATTATAACGAAAAAACCAAACGCTACGAGGGTGTTCTGCCTCTTCTTTACGAGCGCATTTCACGCGAGACGGGTATTGATTTTACCTACATCTATTCCTCGCCCGAAAATCAACAAGCATATCTTGCCAAAAATCAGCAGGTAGATATGGTTTCGGCGTATGTTATGGGGAGTGACGTAGGGGACTATCTGCCCGAGGATTACACCATGCTGCGCTTTACTTATGAGGATCGCGAATATGAGGTGGCGATCGGGTTTACCAAAAACTGCGATGCCCAAACACGCGACCGCATTAAGGCATATCTTGCAAATCTTTCCGAGAGTGAGCTGACCGATATGACTGTCTCCTTTGTTATGGAGCAGGGGCGCATCAAGCTGACAGAATATTGGGTTTTGGTTGCCGTTATCGGTACAGCCGTTTTGCTGGGCGTTAGCGTTTTGCTGATCGGCATTTTACGCAAGCACAAAAAAGGTGCAAAGCAACGCTATCAATTCCACGAGAGAACACAGCTTTACACCAAGCAATATTTTATCGATTTTTTAGAGAGGGGACTGCCTGCCGAATTGCGCGAGCTTTACGTGATGGCACAAATCTCTATTGATTACGGAGCTTTGATCAAATATTACGGCAAAGACAATGCCGAGCGATTGGAGCTTTATGTTGCCGACCGTTTGCGTGCGTTTTGCGACGAAAACGAGATTGCCGCTTACTTGGATGATATGACCTTTGCAGTGCTTTATCTATCCACAACCGAGCCAATGGCGGCGGCACGTATCAACGCTTTTATAGACTCACTCAACATTCAAAACGAAATCCTCACCCAAGACTACAAGCTTGCCATTCACGCAGGCGCCTATCGTTTGCGCCGCCAAAAGGATCCGACAGACCGTATTTTCTACATTGCAAACGAGGCATACCACCGCGCCGAGGAGCAAGAGATACCCAGCTTTTTTGCCGACAGCGCCTTTATCAAATTTGTAGAACGTCGCGCACTGTTGCAGCGCGAAACGGTTCAAGCAGTTAAAAAAGGGCAGATCCTTTACTACATGCAATATGTGGTTGACATCAAAAAGAACCGTATTTACGGTGCCGAAGGGCTTTCCCGTTGGGAGCATCCGCGTGAAGGATTGCTCACCCCCGGTGTTTACATCGGGCTGATGCGACAAGCCAAAGCGATCGATTTTTTGGATTATTATATGTTTGAACGCTCCTGCCAACAGCTCGAGCGATGGGAACGGGCGGGCTTGACCGAATTTTGCGTTTCCTGCAACTTTGACCGTTTGACAATCGGAAATCCGAATTTCTCCGATCGTATTATCGAAATTGCAAGCAAGTATCATTTCAACCGTCGCCACATGATCTTGGAGATCACCGAGGAAACTTTTGTTTATAACCGCGGCAACGCTTGCAAAAACACAAAGTTGCTCAACGAGGCAGGTTTTTCGCTGGCGCTTGACGATTTTGGAAGCGGCTATGCATCCTTCCGTAATTTGATCGAATATCACGTAACGCACCTTAAGCTGGATAGATCGATGCTCGCACTCATGGATACTGCCGACGGTGTTACGCTGTTGCAAGGTATTATCACGGCGGCCCACAGTCTTGGCGTAACGGTATTGATGGAGGGCGTTGAAACCCTCGAGCAGCTTGAACGTGTTCGCGCAATGGATATTGACCTGGTGCAGGGCTTTATTTTCTCGCGTGTTGTTCCGCAAATTGAATTGGAACGTGTACGTAAGCGCTTGGAGCAGCGTTTGGCGAGCGGTATGCTACCCGAAGGTGCAACTACGTTTGCCGACGTCAACCCCGATGCCCCCGAGGATAACGTATATGAAGATGATGAGGACGGCGATGGCGAGGGCGGTGACGGTATCCGCTACCGTTGGAGCTTTACGGCGCGCTTGCACCGCGCTCCCGAGGAGCTTGCATCCTATTACACGCAGCTCAAAAATCAACTTCTTTCCTACAAAAAGGTGCGCTCACGTGTCAGCTGGAGCTATGACACTGTCAGCTACCGCCGCGAACCCATCGTCAAATTTGCCATGCGTCAAAAATCGCTTTTGGTCTATTTGGCACTCGATCCCACACAGTTTGAAGATACCAAGTATTTCTTTACCGATGCGTCGGAAAAGAAAAAATATGAGCAAGTTCCCATGCGTCTTAAAATTCGGGGAGCCCGGGGCTTTAAGCACGCAAGCGAGCTGATTGCTATTTTGGCAGAACGCCTTGAGCTGCAAGAGCTGACAAGCTTTGAGGAACAGGATTATTCCTTGCCGATGCGATCTATAGAGGATCTAATCGCCGCCGGACTGATCAAGGTCAATAACCGCGCAATGCTGCCTCTTGTATCCGAGGAGGTCTCGGCACAACCCAAAACAGACGCTGCACAACCGGAGCAACCTAACATAACAAACGAGGAGAATATTATGGAAAACGACATCTTTATGCAAGAAAACGAGGAGCAGATATTTACCAGATACCGCTGGAGCTTCACGGCTCGTTTGCATCAAGCACCCGAACCCATTGCACAGTATTATTCCGAAATTAAAAATGCCTTTTTAGCATACAAAAAGGTAAAGTCACGCATTAGCTGGAACTGTGATACCATCAACTTTGGCCGAGAGCAGTTGGCAAAGCTTGTCTTGACCACAAAAACATTGTATGTTTATCTCGCGCTTGACCCGAATACCTTTGTGGATTCAAAATATTTCTTCCGTGATGCATCCGACACCAAAAAATATGAAAAAGTGCCTATGCGTCTTAAGGTTCGTTCCGAAAGAGGCGTCAAGCACGTATTGGAGCTGATCGAAATGATGGCGGTCCTTTACGACCTGTCACCCGCCAAAAACTTTGAGCCGCAAAGCTACGTGCTGCCCTACGAAAGCTTCGAGGTGCTTCTTGAGCGTCAGCTGATTAAGCTGATTGAAACCAAGAGCGGTGGCGACGGTGAGGATGGCGGTGAAGAGCCCGAAGACGTAGCCGCAAGCGTGATTCTCGATGAGCCCGTGGTTGTAGAAGAGGCGATTCTTGTGGAGCCGGTGGCTGAAGAACCTGTCGTTGAGGAACCCGTGGTGGTCGAGGAACCCGTAGTGGTCGAGGAACCCGTGACCGAAGAACCGCCCAAAGCCCCCGAACCGGTGGTTGTGATTGAAGAAACGCCTGCAGAGCAATTGCAAAATGTTGAGCTTGTGGAAGCAGAGAGCATTCACGTGGCATTCTTGGAGCGTTTGTGCCGTCACTTTGATGCTGACGAGTTGAACGCACACGTAAAAGTGGTTTACAAAAAGAGACGTGAAAAGAAAACCAGCGTTTTTGATATTATCATGCGCCGCAACAGACAAGGATAACACACGTAAGCAATTTACCCCAATTTGATTCTTTCTTAAAAAACAAAGTAGCAATATTTCAAAAACAATATTTAGCCGGAGTAATTATGAAAAAAAGAATTTTACTTGTTACCGTTATTGTAGTTTTCCTTTTCTGTTCCTTGCCCGTTTCTATATTTGCCGAGGAACAAGGGGATATCGTTATTCTTTATGAAAACGACGTTCATTGTGAAATCGATGGATATTCCGTGCTTTCCGCGCTGCGAAACGAATTGCAGCAAGAATACGCACACGTTGGCATTGTTACCTCGGGAGATTTTTTGCAGGGTGGCAGTCTTGGCAGTATATCTAAAGGTGAGTACATCGTTCGTCTTATGAATCTTGTTGGATACGATGCGATAGCACTTGGCAACCACGAGTTTGACTATGGACTTGATCGACTTTATGAGCTTGCGGATATGCTTGATACAAAACCCGTTTGTGCAAACTTCAAAAAGATTGGCGGGGGAGAGTGCTTTGAACCCTATTCGATCGTCAGCTATGGCGACGTCAAAATTGCCTACATTGGTGTAACAACTCCCAGCACCCCCGATAAAACCTCTTTCCCCACGCAATTTGTCGACGAAAATAAAAACCCCATTTATACCTTCAGCAAAACCAATCTTGCAGCCGTTGTGCAGAAAAATATAGATGATGCACGCGCCGCGGGGGCGGATTTTGTCATTGCACTCTCGCATCTTGGCGATGAAAATGAGGACGGGTACAATGCGATCGATCTCATTTCCGACACCGTTGGATTTGACGTGGTGCTGGATGCACACTCGCACAGTGTCATTGCATCCAAGACCCTTACCGACAAGGGAGGCAACGAGGTTGTATATACGTCTACGGGTACAAAGTTTGCAAACATTGGCAAGCTGACCATCTCGGGGGATAAGATCACAACCGAGCTTATCTCGCTGGAAAGCTACAACAAAAAGGACCCCACCATCGATGCTGCCATCAATCAAATCAAGGCAGAATACGCCGAGGTTGGCAACAAGAAGATTGCCGAGAGCGATTTTGATCTGATCACACACGATTCCACCGGCAACAGACTTGTCAGAATCACCGAAACGAATTTGGGCAATCTCATTGCAGATGCGTTCCGCACCGTTCTCGGCGCAGATATTGCATATTTCAACGGTGGCGGAATTCGCTCGAGTATAGAAGCGGGCGAGATCACCTATAACGATTTGTTAAACATTTTGCCCTTTAACAATACCGGCGTGGTCGTTGAGGTCGACGGTGCAACCGTGATGAAGATGCTCAATGCCGCTGTTGCCAAATGGCCCGAGGAAAATGCAAACTTCCCGCACGTTTCGGGCGTGCTCTTTTCTGCAAACACGCAGGGGGATGCAAATTCGAGAGTTTACAACGTGAACGTCCTGAACCCCAAAACCGGAGCTTACGAGCCGCTTGAGCTTGACAAAATGTATACCGTTGCCTCCAACAACTTTATTCTTTTGGAGTGCGGCGACGGCATGACGATGTTTGAGGGTGCAAAGGTGGTTAGCGACACGGGCATTCTCGACGTTGAAATTTTGGAGCGTTACATCGTCAACGAGCTTGGCGGAGTGATTGACGGAAAATATGCAAGAGTCAATCTCCACGTTGTCTTTACCGAGGGAATTCAATCCGATTTTTCCTACCTGACCGATGGCAATCACGCAATTGTAATTGGTGTTGTCGGGTTGGTCCTCACCATTATTACCATAGTAACCGTATTGACCATTCGTAAAAAGAGATACGGCAGAGGACAATCGGAGTTTTATTAACATAAGCAAAAAAGAACTTGACCCGTCGGTCGAGTTCTTTTTTCGTTTGTTTTTTTACATTTTGAATGGATTTGTAACGCATTTGTAACGCTATATCTATTATAATATCCACATAAAGTGTTTAGAATGACAATTTTATCCGTTACAACATGAGTTTTATAAGGAGAAAACCAATGAAGATTGTTTGTGTGGATGATCATCCCATTATACTAAAGGGATTATCCCAAAGCATACGGCAGCTTTTGCCCGATGCAAGCATCAGCACCTTTGGGCGTGCCGAGGAGGCCTTTGGCTTTGCAAAGGAGAACGGCTGTGACGTTCTCATCAGCGAAATTGAGCTTGGCGGCGTGAGCGGAATTACGCTTGCCAAAAAAATGAAAAAGCTCAACCCAAAGGTCAATATCATATTTCTCACGGTTTGTGATGAAAGAGAGCACGCCAAAGAGGTTCTTGAAATCAGACCGAGCGGCTACCTTGTAAAGCCCGCCAACAACGAGCAGCTGGCACTTGAGCTCAACAACCTCAGGTACAGTGCCTGCGCGGTATGATAGGAGGTGCCCTTAATGGAAGGTATTGATCTTATTTGCATGTGGATAGCCGAGCTGGTTCCGCTTTGCGCAACCTTGTTTTCGTTTATCTACGGCGTTAATCAGTTTTTTAAGAAGGGTAAGCCGCTGTTTTTGCAAAGCATCACCATGGCAATGGGATGTCACGCACTTGGCAGCATCTATCACGTTTGCCAAACGCTTACCACCGAAACGGTGCTTGAGGGCTTTACCCCCGCATATCTCGGCAGAATCGGATTTTTCCTGTTTTTCATTGCGGCGAGCTACGGTCAAATGGATAGAATCGTTGACGACGGCTCAAAACGAATGAGACCCTGCCGCTATATCGCCCTGCTTGCCCCCGTTGCCGCAATATTGCTCTACATTCCCAACGCAACCATGGAGGATCTGCCAACGCCCACCAAGGTAGCCGTTGCACTGGTTTGGGTGCCTGCTGTGGTGAGTGTTTATTACAACCTAAAGCATGCTATCATTCCCGATTGTGATTTTGGCTTTGTCAAGGCAATCAAGCCCTATAACATTCTTGCAACCTGTCTGGGCTTTGCAGAACTGCTTTGCCTCACCGCGTGGGATTATTTATACAACGCTCCGCTTGTTATAGCATCTGTTCTTTTTGCAGTACTTTGTGTGGCAATGATGCGTGCCGCTAAGAAAGGAGCAGAACAATGGACAATTTAATTTACATCCTTTTTGTATCGATTTTTGTTCCCATTTTGTTAATGGCGTGCCTCATTGAGAAAAAAGCGCGCCAGCCCATCATTTTTGTTCTCATCGGTATTTTTGTTTCGGTGTTTGCCGCCGAAATCAACGGGCTTTTGTGCGCGTTGTTGCCAATGGATACCTTTGAGATCACCATTATTGTAACCCCCATTACCGAGGAGATCCTCAAGGCCATTCCCATTCTTGTTTTTGCCACGGTATTGGTGGCAAAAAAAGAAGCCGTTTTTACCGCAGCTATGGCGGTGGGCATTGGCTTTGCCGTTTTGGAGAACGCATTTTATTTGTTAAACGATGCCTCGTTTAACATGATCGATGCCGTTATTCGCGCCTTTGGAGCGGGATTGATGCACGGCATGTGCACACTGCTTGTTGGCGTGGGAATCTCCTTTGTAAAAAAGAGGAGCAAGATCTTTTTGGTAGGCACCTTTGCTTTGTTGTCCACGGCGATCACCTACCACGGCATTTACAACATGCTGGTGCAATCCGACTACCAAGTCATCGGCTTCCTGTTGCCCATTTCCACTTACATTCCGTTTGTTGTGTGGAGAATCAAAAAGAAAAAACAAGCAAAAACAAAATAAATTCAAACACAAAAAGGAGAAAAAACAATGAAAAAAATCATTTCTATGTTACTCATCCTGACAACCTTGTTTACCACCTTTGCCGTTAACGTAAGCGCGGCAAGAGCAGAAGAGTACGTCTCCGAGGTAGCCCTCGTTTATGGGGATTCTCTTCAAGATGTTAAAGTCGCTATTGCCGGTACCGACTGGAGACTGTTCGAGCAGGATCTTAACGCCAATGCCGATTACATGATTGATGACGGCGTATATCTCATTTACAAGACCTCTACCGACGTAGAGGACGCGATTACCGACCTGCGCGTTATGGATATGTACGGTGGATACGCCACCTCCAACTATGAAAAGCAGCTGGAAGCAAGCCGCGAAGCATATTTGAAGATGGTCAAGTACATTCGCACCGCCGCTGCCGAGTTCAAGGCACTTTTTGAGGCGGGCGACGAAATGGCAAAAATCGCTTACCGCCAAATGAACTACTACAAGGATATTGGCGAGAGCAACATGCTCATGGGCGACTTTATGCTCAACATTCCCTCCGATAAGGCACTCGTTACCGTTATGATGGAAGGTAACATGTACGTTGTTTCCAACCTTGTCTCCCTTCTTGCCATCGGTATTTCGGGCGCGAGCAATGAAACGCTTGCAACCAGAATTGACGCAATGTACCAAATTAAGGATACCCTCACGGATATCGACTACCACGAAAAGGCAAAGCTGTTCTCCTCCGAGTTCGGCGCGCTTGCCGCCGCTATTAAGCGTTACAACGCACTTTCCTCGGAATATAACCTGACCGACGAGAATATGACCGAGGAAGAAAGTGAATTTATGATCGAGTATGCTTCGATCGCAATGATGCTTGAGCAGATCCCTTACGGTAATGAGACCCTCAAAGATTTCCTCGTTCGCGACGGTTGGACTATCAATGATCTGTATCCCGTAGTTGCCGCACTTTCCGAGGGTCAGCTGGCTCTTTCCGAAATGGGTGTATTCACCACCGTTCTGCAATATGGCACCTCCTCCAAGCCCATCGATGAGCTTTACGAGATTTTAGAGGAAGCCGAGAAGGAGATGACAGACGCGAAGGGGGACATCAAGCTCTTTGACGTTTATACCGGTGTTGACCGTTCCATTTTTGAAGGTAACTTTGCATTTACCACCGCCGCAGAGCGCCAACAGGCACTCACCGGCAAGGAGTGGACCTCTGACTATTACCTCGACGAGGTAGCAAATGACAACATTCCCTACACAGCTGTCAAGGCCTTGATCGCAGCGGGTGTTACCGTTGCATTTGCACCTATGGGTTTGTCTGTGTTTACGGGTTGGAAAATCTCGGTCTTATTGGCGGCCGGAATAGAGCAAAGTGTAGTAGAATCTACAGCGTGGGCTCGGCTCATCGTTTTCTTACTGGGCGAAGACCCCGGTACGCACATGGGTTTTGGCGGCGCAACGAAGGCGGGCTTAGTTGTAGGCATAGGATTGCTTGCAGCTGCTCTGGGTGTAATAGGTGTTTCCATTTGGTACGGCTACTACAACCCCGATTATACCCCCATTCCCAACACTATGGTGGACGTTCGTTCCACCGATCTCGGTGACAAGTACATCAAATACACCGCCGCAAAGGTCTTTGAGGACGGTAAACTTTCCGAAAAGAATGCAGACTTTAACGCATACCAAGGCAAGGAGTGGAACGCACTCTACTACACCAAGGATGCACAAGCAGGCAACTGCCTCACCCCCTACTTTGTTTTCAAGGATAACGACAACTCCATCGCTCGCCGTCACCAAGGCGTTTCGATGTTTGGTGAAGATAAGGCGTTCAA
>JAZORZ010000073.1:0-20236 GCA_045656885.1 Eubacteriales bacterium | reverse complement strand
GCCAAAAAGGCAACCTACAGCAAGCTGGATGCCGTAATGAAGTACAAATGGAAGGTCGCGCTTCCTGCGCCTACACTTTACGGTCAGTTTGAAGAGCTTGATGATATCGATTACGTTCTGCAAGGACTCCTTGACATCGGCTTTGACGATGTGGTAGAGGTTTCGCAGGCGGCGGAGCTCGTTTCCGCTTACACGCGACTTTATCTGAAGAACGAGAGCGTTATCAAGCCCGTTATCAGCTCTGCTTGCCCGGTCGTTCTGCGCCTCATCTCGTTGCGCTATCCTATGCTCAAGGAGCACATTATGCAAATGCTCCCGCCTATGGAGATCGCCGCACGAATGGCTCGTGACAAGGCAAAACGCGAGCACCCCGAACTGAAGGACGAAGACATCTGCATTTGCTTCATTTCTCCGTGTCCTGCAAAGGTTTCTTACGTAAAAAACGGCTTTGGAGAATACAAGAGTGAAGTTGATGAGGTACTTTCCATCAGTGATATTTACTTTAATCTTATCAATGTGATGCGTCGCGGAAAAGTACCCGATCCCATTTCGCATTCCGGCATGATCGGTATCGGTTGGGCGGCATCGGGCGGCGAATCTTCGGCGATCTTCAATGATAAGTATCTTGCGGCGGACGGTATTGAAAACGTCAACCGTGTGCTCGATCAGTTGGAGAACGGAAACATCTCAACGCTTGAGTTCATTGAGCTCAACGCCTGCCCGGGCGGTTGCGTTGGTGGTGTTATGGCGCTGGAAAATCCATTTGTTGCCAAGGCGAGATTGCAGACCTTGCGTCGCTATCTGCCCGTATCGCAAAACTATTTGAGCGAAGATGAGAAAGAGTATATTCCCGAACATTACTTTTTTGAAAATATGCCTACCTACCGTCCCATTCAACGCTTGAGCGAAAACTTTGCCGAATCTCTGCGTATGATGGCAGACATTCAAAAGCTTCGTGATGTGCTTCCGGGCATTGATTGCGGTGCTTGCGGTGCTCCCACTTGCCGTGCATTCGCCGAGGATGTTATTAGAGGAAACGTCAAGCGTAATAGTTGTCCGGTAGAAAAATGCAAACAAATGGACCAACAGTGTAGCAAGGAGGAATTATGTTGAAAGTTTGTGATATTGCAGAAAAGCTTTCCTTAAAACCTCTGTCCTTGGCGGACAGCTCCCGCGAGGTGACCGGTGTTTACATCGGTGACTTGCTCAGTTGGGTGATGGGACGTGCCGAATCCGGTGACGCCTGGATCACCATTATGTCCAATATCAATATCGTAGCGGTCGCATCCTTGGCAGATGTTGCCTGCATCATTTTGGCAGAAGGTGTTGTGCCCGACGAAAACGTCTGTGCAACTGCCGAGCAAAAGGGCATCAATATCTACACCTCGGAAAAAACTGCATATCAGCTTGCCGCTACCTTGGCGGAGTGCTTGCAGTGAACCGATACTACTACGATTTTCATATTCATTCCTGCTTATCTCCGTGTGCCGACAATGATATGACTCCAAACAACATTGCGGGTATGGCGGCTTTGGCGGGCTTGAATATCGTTGCTCTGACCGATCATAATTCCTCGCGGAACTGTCCTGCATTTTTTGCGGCTGCAAAAAAGAACGGTATCATTCCAATTGCGGGAATGGAGCTGACGACGGCAGAGGACATTCACCTGGTATGCTTGTTTGAGGATATCAACAAGGCGCTTGCATTCAACGATGAGGTCGATAAGCACCGCATTCGTATTCCAAACCGAACCGACATCTTTGGAGATCAGTTATTCATGAACGAAAATGATGAGGTGATCGGTGAGGAGGCAGATCTGCTTTCCAACGCGCTGGATCTTCCCTTAGAGGATGTTCCGCCGTTGGTAGCACAGTTTGACGGTATTTGCTTTCCCGCACATATCGACAGAGAGGCAAACGGTATTATTGCAACGCTTGGCGTTTTTCCGCCTGAGCCGCGCTTTGCCATTTGTGAGCTCCACGATATGGAGAAAGCCGAAGCCCTCAGCGTTTTTCACGAGCCCATGCAAAAAATGCTTTGGGTGAGTGGATCGGATGCACATTACTTGTGGGATATCCGTGATAAGGAACATTATTTTGAACTGGCAGACGAGCCGTATAGCTCGGAGCTTGTTAGAAGGGAATTGTTCCGCACCTTGAAGGGAGGGAAGATATGAAAGAGCTTTCGCTAAACGTTCTTGATATCGCAATGAACTCCGTTAAGGCAAAGGCAACGCTGATCAATATTCACATCACCGAGGACGAGGAACTGTTGAAGATGGAGATCATCGACAACGGCTGCGGCATGTGTGCAGAAATGCTTGCCGGTGTTGTGGATCCGTTCTGTACCACAAGAACCACCCGCAAGGTTGGTCTTGGAATTCCGCTACTCAAGCTTGCCGCCGAGCAAACGGGCGGTGAGGTTACCATTGCCTCCAAGCACGAGTCGGAGTATCCCGAAGAACACGGAACGCACGTAACAGCAACCTTTTACAAAAAGCATATCGATTTTACTCCTATGGGAGATATCATCTCAACGGTGACGACCTTGATTCAGGGAAGTCCCGATATCGATTTCGATTTCAAACACAAATCAAACACTTTCGAGGTGTCGCTTGACACAAGGGAAGTGCGCGAGGTGTTGGGACCCGAAATTCCCCTCAGCGAACCCGAGATTCTTTCGTGGATCGCAGATAATCTAAGTGAGCAATATAAAAATATATAAACAAACACAAAAAGGAAGGATCAAAACTATGAAATCTTTGGCAGAGCTTGCAGCTATCAGAGAAAGAATGAAGGATAAGGTCGTTCTGCGTGAAGGCACAAGCACCACCCGCATTGTTGTGGGCATGGCTACTTGCGGCATCGCAGCAGGTGCACGTCCCATCCTCAACGCTTTCGTTGATGGCGTAAACAAAGAAGGTCTTGCGAGCGACGTTGTCGTTTCCCAAACCGGTTGCATCGGCATTTGTCAGTATGAACCCGTCGTTGAGGTCTATAAGGCCGGCGAAGAAAAGGTTACCTACGTAAAAATGACCGTTGAAAAGGCTGAAAAAGTACTCAAAGAGCACATCAAAGGCGGAAAGGTCGTTACCGAATACACGATCACAGCCGCTCAGAACGTATAATTGGAGGTAACAATTTTATGATTCGCGCACATGTATTGGTTTGCGGTGGTACAGGTTGTACCTCTTCCGGAAGCCCCAAAATTCAGGATGCTTTCAACCAAGAAATCGAAAAGAACGGTCTTGCTGAAGAAGTAAAGGTCGTTCAAACCGGTTGCTTTGGTCTTTGTGCATTGGGTCCTGTAGTTATCATTTATCCTGACGGCACCTTCTACAGCAACGTAACTGTTGATGACGTAGCAGAAATCGTCAGCGAGCACTTGCTCAAGGGCCGCGTTGTTGAAAGACTCGTTTACAACGATACCGGCGACGCAACCGAAAACGCTGAGGCAGCTCATTCTTCTCTCAGCGATACCGTCTTCTACAAGTCTCAGTACCGTTTGGCACTGCGTAACTGCGGTGTTATCAACCCTGAGAACATTGAAGAGTACATCGCTATGGACGGTTATGCAGCCCTTGGTAAGGTTCTGACCGAAATGACTCCCGACGACGTTATTGCTACCATTCTCGATTCCGGCCTTCGTGGACGCGGCGGTGCAGGTTTCCCGACAGGTATGAAGTGGAAGTTCGCTTCCGGCAACCGTGGCAACGTTCAAAAATACGTTTGCTGTAACGCAGACGAGGGTGATCCGGGTGCATTTATGGATCGTTCCATTCTCGAGGGTGACCCCCATGCTCTGATTGAAGCTATGGCGATTGCCGGCTATGCAATCGGTGCAAACCAAGGTTACGTTTACGTTCGTGCAGAGTATCCTATCGCTGTTAAGCGTTTGCAGATCGCTATCGATCAAGCAAAGGAATACGGTTTGCTTGGCAAAAACATCTTTGGTACCGATTTCGAGTTCGACCTTGGCATTCGTCTGGGGGCAGGCGCATTCGTATGCGGCGAAGAAACTGCTCTTATGACCTCTATCGAGGGTAAGCGCGGCGAGCCCCGTCCTCGTCCTCCTTTCCCGGCAGTTAAGGGTCTGTTTGATAAGCCCACCGTTCTTAACAACGTTGAGACCTATGCAAACATTCCTCAAATCATCCTCAAGGGTGCAGATTGGTTCAAGTCCATTGGTACTGAAAAGTCCAAGGGTACCAAGGTATTCGCACTCGGCGGTAAGATCAAGAACACAGGTCTTGTAGAAGTTCCTATGGGAACCACTCTGCGCCACATCATCGAAGAAATCGGCGGCGGTATTCCCGGCGGCAAGAAGTTCAAGGCGGCTCAAACCGGTGGACCTTCCGGCGGATGCATTCCCGCACACCTCATCCATACTCCTATCGACTACGATAACCTGCTTGAAATCGGCTCTATGATGGGTTCCGGCGGTCTGATCGTTATGGACGAAGACAACTGCATGGTTGACATTGCACGTTTCTTCCTTGACTTCACCGTTGATGAATCCTGCGGTAAGTGCACACCTTGCCGTGTTGGTACCAAGCGTCTGCTTGAGATCTTGGATAAGATCATTGCAGGTAAGGGCGAGCTTGAGGACCTTGACAGACTCGAGGAACTCTCCAACTACATCAAGTCCGCGTCTCTTTGCGGTCTTGGCCAAACTGCTCCTAACCCTGTTCTTTCTACTCTTCGCTACTTCCGCGAGGAATATATTGCTCACATCGTTGATAAGAAGTGCCCCGCAGGCGTATGCAAGAGCTTGCTGTCCTTCTCCATCGATCCCGATAAGTGCATTGGCTGCGGTCTGTGCGCTAAGAACTGTCCCGCAAGCGCAATCACCAGAACTGACTATGTGGCACCCGGTCACAAGCTCGCATCCTTCTCGATCGACACTGCAAAGTGCGTGAAGTGCGGCGCGTGCATGCCTGCATGTAAGTTCAAGGCGATTTCCAAAGGTTAATGAAAGGAGAATTGTGGAAAATGGATATGATCAAAGTAAAAATTAATGGCAAGGAATATTCCGTAGCCAAGGGTTCCACGGTTCTGGAAGCCGCAAAGGCAGCACACATTGATATTCCCACTCTGTGCTACCTCAAAGACATCAACGAGATCGGTGCTTGCCGTCTCTGCCTGGTAGAGATCGCTGAAATGCGCGGTCCCGCACTCGGTCCTTGGAGAATGGTAACCGCTTGCGTTTACCCCTGCACCGAGGGTATGGAAATTAAGACCAACACCCCCAAGATCGCTGCATCTCGCAAGATGAATCTTGAGCTGTTGCTCTCCAACCACGATAAGAAGTGCCTCTCTTGCGTTCGTTCCACCAACTGTGAGCTGCAAACTCTTTGCCGTGAGTACGGCGTTGATTGCTCCAGCTTTGAGGGGGAGACCAACAAATATGAAATTGATGACAGAACTCCCATCATTCGCGACAACAACAAGTGCGTTCTTTGCCGTCGTTGCGTAGCAACCTGTGCAAAGGTACAAGAAATTGGCGTTATTGGTGCTAACAATCGCGGATTTGATACCTATATCGGCTCTGCATTCGAGCAACCTCTGGCAGCTACCTCCTGCATCAACTGCGGTCAATGCATCGTAGCTTGTCCCGTAGGTGCTCTGTACGAAAGAGACGATACCGACGGTGTATTTGCAGCTCTTGCAGATCCCACAAAGCATACCGTTATTTGCACCGCTCCTTCCGTTCGTGCACAGCTTGGCGAATGCTTCGGCTACGAGCCCGGCACCGATGTTGAGGGCAAGATGGTTGCAGCTCTCAAGGCACTCGGCTTTGACGGCGTTTACGATATGAACCTCACCGCTGACCTGACCATCGTTGAAGAAGCAAACGAGCTCATCGGCAGAATCCAGAATAACGGAACTCTCCCCATGATCACCTCTTGCTCTCCCGGTTGGATCAAGTACTGCGAGCACTACTTCCCGGAATTCACCGAGAACCTTTCTACCTGCAAGTCTCCTCAACAGATGTTTGGTGCAGTTGTAAAGACCTACTACGCACAAAAGATGGGCTGGGATCCTAAGGATATCGTTATGGTATCTGCAATTCCTTGTACCGCAAAGAAGTTTGAGGTTGGCAGACAGGATCAAAACGCAGCAGGCGTTCCCGACGTTGACTATGCTATCACCACCCGTGAGGTTGGCAGAATGATTCAAAAGGCAGGCATCAACTTCCGTGCTCTCGAGGACGAAAAGTTTGACGATCCCTTTGCAATCGGCTCCGGCGCAGGCGCTATCTTCGGTGCAACCGGTGGCGTTATGGAAGCTGCTCTCCGCTATGCGGCAGAAAAGATCCTTGGCAACAAGCTCGAAAAGCTCGACTTCACCGAGGTTCGTGGCACTGAAGGCATCAAGACTGCTTCCTACAAGCTCGGTGATCTTACCGTTAACGTAGCAGTTGCTTCCAGCACTGGTATGGCAAAGAAGCTCCTGAATATGGTTAAGGCAGGCGAGCTCGACGTTCAATTCATCGAGATCATGGGATGCCCCGGCGGCTGTGTAAACGGCGGCGGTCAACCCATTCAACCCGCAAGCGTTCGTATGAATATGGATCTGCGCGCAGTTCGTGCAGCAGTTCTGTATAATGACGATGCTAACGATACTCTGCGTAAGTCTCAGGACAACCTTGCAGTTCAGGTTCTGTACGATGAATTCTTCGGCGAACCCAATAGCCACAAGGCACACGAGATTCTGCACACCAGCTACATCAAGCGCGGTCTGTAATCTCAAAAGATAATAAAAAAGAGGAATCTTCACAGGAAGATTCCTCTTTTTTCTCTTTACGTGTTGACTTTTGCACATTTTCGATGTATAATATTTGGTGATGATTTTTTATATAAAGGAAGATGAAAATGACAAAAATTGATATTTTTTCCGGCTTCTTGGGTGCAGGAAAAACAACACTGATTAAAAAACTGTTAAAAGAAGCATATGCAGGCGAAAAGCTTGTTCTTATTGAAAACGAGTTTGGTGAAATCGGCATTGACGGCGGCTTTATGCAGGACGCAGGCATTGAAGTAACCGAAATGAACAGCGGTTGCATTTGTTGCTCCTTGGTAGGCGACTTTGGCAAGGCACTCCAAAAGGTGCTTGACGAATACCATCCCGACCGCATTCTCATCGAGCCCTCGGGCGTTGGCAAGCTTTCAGATATTATTCGCGCCGTTCAAAATCTTGATGCAAAAGACGTTCTTCTCAACGGTTTTACCACCGTTGCAGACGTAAAGAAATGCAAAATATATATGAAGAACTTTGGTGAGTTCTTCAATGACCAAATCGAAAACGCGGGCTGTATCGTTCTTTCTCACACGCAAAGCGCAAATGAAGAAAAGATTGCCGAAACCGTAGCACTCCTGCGCGAAAAGAACCCCACCGCTACCATTGTTACCACTCCTTGGGATATTCTTGACGGTGCACAGCTTTTGGCTGCTATGGAGCGCCGCGACACCATTGAAGAGGAGCTCGCACGCCTTGCGGCAGATGTTCAGCATCATCACCACGATGAAGAATGTGACGATCCCGACTGTCATTGCCACCATCATCACCACCATGATGAGGAATGTGACGATCCCGACTGCCATTGTCATCATCACCATCACGATGACGGGGAAGAATGTCACCACGAGCACCACCATCACCATCATGATGAATGTGATGACCCTGAATGTGAGTGCCACCACCATCATCACCATGATGAAGATGAGGAGCATCATGAGCACCATCATCACCATCACCATCACGACCACGATCATGAGTGTGACGATCCGCATTGTGATTGCCACCACCACGAACACGAACACGGACACGAGCACGGACACCACCATCACCACCATGCCGACGAGGTATTTGTTAGCTTTGGCGCAGAAACCACAAAGAAATTTGGTAGAGAAGAGCTTGAGGGTATTCTTGCGGCACTCTCCGACGAAAAATACGGCTTCGTTTTGCGCGCAAAGGGCATTGTAGAGTGCAAGTGTGGCAAGTGGCTGCACTTTGACTACGTTCCCGGCGAGGGCGACGTACGCGAGGGCTCTGCTGCTATCACGGGCAGACTCTGCGTAATCGGTTCTAAGCTCGACCGCCACGCACTTGAAGAATTGTTCGGTACAGAACTGAAATAAGGAGACGACTGACTATGATCAACCAATTACCGGTCTATCTGTTTACCGGATTTTTAGAGGGCGGTAAGACCCATATTATTCAAGAATCTATGGAAGATGAACGCTTTAACTCGGGCGAAAAGACCTTGATCATTCAATGCGAAGAGGGAATTGACGAGTTCGATCTTGACCGCTTTTGGGGTAAGAACGTCTATCTTGAAACCATCGAGAACGAAGAGGATATCACCAAAGAATATCTCACCGAGCTCGGCAAAAAGCACCGTCTTGATCGCGTTATCATTGAGTATAACGGTATGTGGTCGCTGAATACGCTCTATCAAAATCTGCCCGATAGCTGGGCGATCTATCAGGAAATGATGTTTGCTGATGCAAATACCTTCCTCGCTTACAACACCAATATGCGCCAGCTGATGGTAGATAAGCTGATGGGCGCCGAAATGATCGTTCTCAACCGTACCCCCGCCGTTATCGATAAGGAAGAGATCCACAAGGTCATTCGCGGCATTTCTCGCCGTATAGCCATCACCTACGATTATCCCGACGGACACGTAGAGTATGATGAGATAGAAGATCCGCTTCCTTTTGACCTCGAAGCTCCCGTTGTAAACATTGAGGACGAGTTTTACGCGCTCTTTTACCGTGATCTCTCTGAGGAAATGGAAAAATATAACGGAAAGACCATTCGTTTTAAGGGCATTGTTGCAGCCGATGCATCTCTTGGCAACAAGAGCGTTTTGGCAGGCAGACACGTAATGACCTGCTGTGTTGACGATATTGCTTTCAATCCGCTGGTTTGTATTTTTGAGGAAAAGACCAACCTCAAAACACGCGATTGGGTAACGCTTACGGGTACAATCAAAGTAGAAAAGCATAAGCTTTACCGCGGTCCCGGTCCTGTTCTTTATGTTACCAAAACCGAGTTTGCGGTACCGCCCGCGCAGGAAGTTGCAACGTTTTATTGATAAAAAGACCTCTGTATCAATGGGTGATGTCCTTAGCGGAGAATTTTAACTTTGACGAAAGTGCAAGCATCGCATTTGTCTGGTCAAATACTTTATGGGCTAAGCCCAAACCCCTATACAAGCAGAAAGAGCAAACACGCAAGGCGTAAAAACCTTATGTGTCTGCTCTTTTTTTCTGTTAGTGAAGTCTTTGCTGTCGCAAAAGTGAAGTTGTGTAATACACAGTGAAGTTGCTCGCCAAGGCTCGCAGTGAAGTTAAGCTTGCCCACTTTGCCGAAGGCAAAACTTCACTATCCGTAGGATAACTTCACTTACGAAGTAAACTTCACTTGCCCCTTGGGGCAAACTTAGTTTTAGCGTGTTCTCCGTTAAGGATAACACGCTAAAGTACAGAGGCCTTTTTTTATTGATTTTTGAGCAAACGGTTGAGTGTTACGATTAATTCGTCAGCATAAATATCGTCTTTGCGAGGGAGACGTGTTTGAACGCCCTCGTGTGTGATAACAAAGAAGCAGGTCTTTACAACAAACTCTTTCTTGTCAACCTGAAACGTTTGGGTTTGACGCTCGAGTTCTACTTTTTCAATGGAAGAAAAGGGAATTTCAAGCCCACTTTCATGCTTTTCATCGGCAATAAAGGAGAAAGAGCAAGAGCGAATGTAGAGTGCATCTGTCAGAATAAGCATTTTTGCACAGACGTATTCGGAAGATACCATAGCGCTTGATTTCGCTTTTTTCATCAACACGTTGTCGCCAAAAATGTATCCGCCAAAGGTTTCTTCCGTGGGGTTTTTAGACATACGTCTGCGAAATTCGCTGCTTTCCTTGATGTCGGCAAAGCTGATGTCGTCGGTGTTTTTCTTGATGATCTTATTTAGCTCATTTTCGTCGGAGCGACCGGTGGTGCCGTAAAGGTAAATGCCAAATCCGATAGGGAGCATCGTAACGCCGAAGTAGAAGAACAGCCAATAAAAGGACCAGCCCAGCCAAAGCAAGATCACACCGCCCACAAGCATGCCCATACCAAGGGGAGCTGTTGCGTCGGAACGCTTAAAATAATTGATAAAAGGTTTGTAGTTATTCATAGATCCTCCTATATTTTAATAGTTTTCTTGTATTTATTATAGCAAACAAATACCAAAGTGTCAATAACGTATTGGTTGTATTGTGCTCAACCGATGATAGAAAAAAGAGTCTTATAGATGCCTATACCACCATAAGACTCTTTTCTCAACGGGATTCATACTTTTTGAATAAGTCGGCAATGGTGACACCAAGCGATGCGGAAAGCTCATCCAGAATCAAAATATCGGGGCAGGAGAGACCGCGCTCCCATTTTGAAACCGCTTGCGGTGTAACACCGAGCTCATAGGCAACCTCATGTTGCTTTTTACCCGTTTTGTGCCGCAGCTCAGCGAGTCTGCGGCCGAATTCTTCCGTGTTCAGCATTGACATCTCCTTTTTTGTGAGGGGGTGTTTACAAGGAGAGAAACACCCCCGATTTTTTGGAGATTTTTCTCTTGCCGAGCAAGGATTTTCCTACCTGTTAGTGGGAGTAAGATACCCTTGAGGCGAAAGAAAAATATCCGATTTTGTTAGAATTGAACATAACCCGCCTCCTTTCTGTGTTTTTATCTTGAAAATATGGTTGTACTTCCCATATCCTCCGACAAAATCCATTATAACAGAATTTTTGGAAGGTGTCAACATACTGTTGGTTGAGTTTTGCATCTTATTTTTGCAAAAGCATATATACTTTCACTTATATAGTGTCTAAAAGCACAAAATGGTTTGGCTATTTTGAGAAAAAACTGTAAAAAAACTTGTTTTTTTATTTCAAAGGTGTTATAATTGTGGTGATGTTTCGGGGAAACAGGTGAAAATCCTGTACGAGCCCGTCGCCGTAAGGCACATTTTGTGCGCATTTCTTACCGAGAGCCGCATCTTGGGAAAGGGTCATTGGAATAGTCCGAGAAGGCCGAATTGCGTTGTGTCAAGTCGAAATACCCGGCATCAAGAATATGCTCCAAAATGAACTGCGGGCGCCGGTTCGGAGTAAATGCAAAACAAATACAAAAGGAGAAAAAAGCAATGAAAATGACACAACTAAAAAAACTGCTGTCGTTCTTCCTTTGCACGGTGCTGATTGCGGCTATGGCACTTACTGCAACGGCTTGTAACGACTTGTTCAAAAAAGAGGAAGCAACAACTCCTCAAGAAGCCGAGCAACCCGCAACAAAAAAGAACTTTACCTTTATCGTAGTTGATAAAGACGGCAAAGAGACATCTTTTAATCTCTCCAGCGATAAAAAGACGGTTGGAGATGCACTTTTAGCAGCGGGTTTGATTGAGGGCGAGAGTGGTGCTTACGGCTTGTACGTGAAAAAGGTGAACGGTATCGTTGCCGACTATGATATCGACAAGACGTATTGGGCTTTCTACATCAACGGTGAATATGCGATGAGCGGCGTTGACACTACCGATATTGTAGAGGGCGCGACTTATTCCTTTAAGGTGGAGAAGTAATGAAATTAAAGACGCGCGAAATTGCCATTTTTGCAATGCTCGGAGCAATTATGTTTGTTTCAAAAGTGGTAATGGAGGGCTTACCAAACATGCATCTTTTGGGAACGTTTGTTGTTGCCTTTACATTGACGTACCGGGTAAAAGCTCTCTTTCCTATCTACTGCTACGTGTTTGCAAACGGACTTTGGGAAGGGTTTAATCTCTTTGGATGGCTGCCCGAATCCTATATTTGGTTCATTCTTTGGGGTGTCACAATGCTCCTTCCGCAAAATATGCCAAGACGTATAGCTCCCATTGTTTATATGCTTCTCCCGGCTCTACATACATTGCTGTTTGACGTATTTTACATTCCTGCATACGTGCTGTTTGCCGGTATTCCTTGGAATCGGATAGGGCTAACACTCATCTCCGGTTTGACTTTTAATATTATACCCGCAATTGGAAATTTCGTGCTTGGAATACTCATTCTTCCCATCGCAACGCTTTTACGCAAGCTTGATAAAAAAACATAATTTTTTGCAGTGCCATGTCCGTGGCACTGCTTTTTTGCAAAAAAATCCAAATTTACTTGCAATTATCCCCAAAGCGTGGTATAATAAGGGCAATCAATTCTACTTTTTGAAAGAAGGGAAGACAATGAAGGATATTTCAAGAAATTTGACGATGCTTTGTGATTTTTACGAACTCACAATGAGCAACGGCTATTTTGAATGTGGAATGAAGGACAAAATCGTCTATTTTGATATGTTCTACCGTGACAACCCCGACAACGGCGGTTACGCTATCGTTGCGGGACTTGAGCAGATCGTAGAGTATATCAACAATCTGCATTTTGACGAGGATGATATTGCATACCTGCGTAGCAAAAACTGCTTCTCCGAGGCGTTTTTGGAGTTTTTGAGCACCTTCAAATTCGAGGGCGATATTTGGGCAATTCCCGAGGGGACGGTCGTTTTTCCGGGTGAGCCGCTCCTAATCGTTCGCGGAAAAGCCATTGAGGCACAATTTGTTGAGACCTATCTTTTAATGATGGTAAACCATCAATCCCTGATCGCAACCAAGGCATCTCGACTTGCGCGTGCCGCAAAGGGAAGAGCCATTAGTGAGTTTGGTTCTCGCCGTGCACAGGGGGCAGATGCTGCCATTCTCGGCGCACGTGCCGCATATATTGGCGGTTGCGGTGCTACCGCTTGCACCATTACCGATGAGGTCTTCGGTGTTCCCGCAACAGGCACCATGGCACACTCTTGGGTGCAAATGTTTGATACCGAATATGAGGCGTTCAAAACCTATTGCAGCATTTATCCCAACTCCTGCACGCTTCTCGTTGATACCTATAGCGTGCTTGATTCGGGTGTACCGAATGCCATTAGAGTCTTTGACGAGATTCTCAAGCCAAAGGGCATTACAAAATGCGCTATCCGCATCGACTCGGGCGATATTACTTATCTTTCCAAAAAGGTTCGCAAAATGCTTGATGATGCCGGTTGGACGGAATGTAAGATCGTTGTTTCCAACTCTCTTGACGAATATCTCATTCGAGAGTTGATCCGCCAGGATGCTTGCGTTGATGCATTTGGTGTCGGCGAGCGCCTCATTACTGCAAAGAGCGATCCCGTTTTTGGTGGTGTTTACAAGGTTTGCGCCGTTGAAAAAGAGAACGGTGAGATCCTTCCCAAAATCAAAATCAGCGAAAACGTTGGTAAAATTACCACGCCACACTTCAAAAAAATCTACCGCTTGCGTGATAGAGAAACAGGCAAAGCCGAGGCAGATCTGATCTGCGTTTGGGATGAGACAATTGACGATAGCAAGCCCCTGGAGATCTTTGATCCTCACCACACGTGGAAGCGTAAAACGTTGGAGAACTTTACGGCAACCGAGTTGCTCGTTCCTGTGTTTAAAAACGGTAAGCAGGTTTACAAGCTTCCCACATTGCAAGAAATTCGCAAGCATTGCGAGGAAGAGATTGCGGGAATGTGGGATGAGGTTCGCCGCTTCAGCAATCCCCACAACTACTACGTTGACCTTTCTCAAAAGCTGTGGGATATCAAGCATGAAATGCTCAAAGGTCGCAAAGCTTACAAGGAATAATCTTTTTGCCGAAACGCACAGCTTTTGTGCGTTTCGGCTTTTTGTACTTTTTTGCAAAAAAAGACGAAGAAAAACGCAAAAATCAAAAAGATTTTTGGCAAAACCTATTGGAATTTATAAATAGATATGTTATAATTATAGTGTATGTATTCAAAACTGGCTTTTGGAGGCGGATTATGAATTTCTGGTCAGAGGTATGGGCTCGTATTTGCGGTTTCTTTACGCAATATGTAGCCGAACCGATTATGAATATGAACGCACGCGACATCATCGACGTGCTCCTTTTGGCGCTCATTTTGTATGAGCTCTTTCGCTTTGCCCAAAACAGACGCGCAGGACGTGTTACGATCGGTCTTTTGATCTTAATCTTTGGTTTAACGCTCATAAAGCTTTTTCGGTTGCCGGCACTTTCTTATATCAGTGATCTTTTTGTCGCGGCATCCTTTTTCTGCATCGTTGTTATTTATCAGCCCGAAATTCGCGATGCCTTGGAGCGCATAGGCAACTCCACTTTTCTCAATCCTCGCAGCGATACCTTGCCGCGCAAGCATCTGTCGCTGGCAAAATCCGCCGCCGAAGAAATTACCGATGCTGTTTTTCAAATGTCCGAAAAGAGAGTTGGCGCACTTATCGTTATGGAGGGCCTGACCAAGCTTGGTGACCATATTCAAACCGGCAAAATTATCGATGCTCGTGTTACCTCGCACCTTTTGATGAACATTTTTTATGACAAAGCACCTTTGCATGACGGTGCAGTGATCATTCGCGATATGCGCATCTGGGCTGCAAGCTGTGTTTTGCCGTCAAGCGGTGGGGAATTGGACTTTGGAAGCATGGGTACCCGTCACCGTGCCGCAGTCGGTGTTACCGAAGTAAGTGATGCTTTGGTCGTTATCGTATCCGAGGAGACAGGCGTTGTATCTCTCGCCGAGGACGGAAAGCTATTGCGCAACGTTGACCGCGAAACCTTATATGATGTTTTGATGACCTACTTTGCAGGTCGCCTTTATTTGCGTACCAAGCGCGGTGTTCACGTTAACCCCTTTGACAGAGTACCACCCTATCACCGCCAAACAGAGGAGACCAGTGACCTTTTGGATATGGGTCAGATCAGTATTGCTGAAGATGAAAACGCCGTTCTTACTCAAGAAGAACAGAAAAATGTTAAATCCGAGGCAGCAATTACACAGGCCGACGAAGAAACCGATAAGGACGATACTCTCTGATCGTTCCCAATGAAAGAACAAGGAGGAGAATACAATGAAAAAGAATGCCGTTGGTAGAATTCTTTATCAAAAAGTTCCCGTAAAGAGCAGACTTGCATCTTGGCATATCCCTGCACGCATCATTTGTCTTTTGTTGGCACTTCTCATTTGGTTGACCGTTACGGCTTTGAATACCAACGCACTGGGATAACCGCATGATGAAAACAAAGCTTCTCATTGAGAGGATTCGTGTGAGCATTGACTGCTCAGACGAAATGATCGCAAACAAGGCAAAGGAAAAAATGAAGCGAGCAGGCATCAGTACCGCATCGCTTCATTTTCGGCTTTATAAAAAATCTATTGACGCAAGAAATAAGCAGGATATCCGCTTTGAATGTGCCGTTTTGGCAGAGGGGGAGATCCCTTCTAAATCGCTTGATGAAAAAATCCTCGCACGCGCACAAGCACGGGTACTGAACGAAGAGGATCCCAAGCTTACCTTTGGCAAAAATGCAATGCCTGCTCCACCCGTTGTGGTAGGTATGGGACCGGCAGGTCTTTTTGCTGCTCTTTTGTTGGCGCAAAACGGATATGCTCCCATATTGATCGATCGTGGCGGCTCGGTTGCTGAGCGCACGGCAGACGTCAACCGTTTCCGTAGCGAGGGAATTCTTAACACCGAATCCAACGTGCAATTTGGTGCCGGCGGTGCGGGAACGTTCTCGGACGGCAAGCTCATCACACGCATCAACGATCCGCTTTGCAATTATGTGCTCAAATCCCTGGTGGCTTTTGGAGCACCGGAGGATATCTGCATTAAAGCCAAGCCCCATGTGGGAACCGATATTTTGCGCGTGGTTGTTGACAATATTTTGGGCGAGATCGAGCGTCTTGGTGGACAGGTGATCTACCATTGCAGAATGGACGGTATTTCGGAATGCTCGGACAAGACACTTTCGATCAAAACAACAAAGGGGGACCTGCATGCAGGTGCGCTTTTGTTGGCTCCGGGACACAGTGCAAGAGATACCTACCGTTATCTCATTGAGCAAAACTACGCTGTTGAAGCCAAGCCGATGTCGATTGGCGTTCGTGTGGAGCATTTGCAAGCCGATATTGACCGCGCACTTTATGGCGATTTTGCAGGGCACCCCAATCTCGGTCCTGCCGAGTATGCACTCTCCGATACAAAGGCAGAGCGAGGCGTTTACACCTTTTGTATGTGCCCGGGCGGTGAGGTCGTGGCGGCAGCTTCTGAGGACGGCGGACTTGTTGTCAACGGTATGAGCTATCACGCACGTAGCAATCCCAATGCAAACGCGGCGGTGGCTGTATCGATCAGATGCGAGGACTACGAAAAGGAAGAGGGAAGTGCTCCGCTTGGCGCAATCGCTTTTCAACGTCGCATCGAACGTGCGGCATTTGCTGCAGGCGGCAAGGACTACTATGCACCCGTAATGACAATGCAGGATTTCCTCGAGGGTACAAATGTGCACACACGCGGACGTGTAGAACCGTCGTATCGAGACGGCAAGGTTCGTGAGGCGGATTTCGCTACGGTTTTTCCGTCGTTTGTGGTCGATTCCTTGCGTTACGGATTTCGTTCCTTTGGGCAAAAGATAGCGGGCTTTGATGCCCCCGATACCATGCTGACTGCGGCAGAAACGCGCACCTCGGCACCGGTTCGTATTTTACGCAACAGGGAAACAATGACAGCTTTAGGTCATTCCTTAATTTATCCCTGCGGAGAGGGTGCCGGTTATGCCGGCGGTATTACGAGTGCGGCAGTAGACGGTTTGCGCGCAGCGATGGCGTTGATGTCTGCTTTTGCACCCACTCACAAAAAACAATAAATCTTTTGCGTGCCGTTGTGACGCAAGGATTTGAAGAAAAAAAGAATAGCGTTTTAGAATTTTGATGATGGTTTGGACGATAAGTATGCCGATGGATCTTACCGCCCACAGAAAGAGTAGAAATGAAAGAATTGAAAAAGAAAAAGAAGTGGAGTATACGGTATGCTCCCACGGCCGAGAGCGTGGCGGCGGTAAAGCTTCTTGCCGATGAGCTGGGGGTTTCCCTCACAACGGCAAAACTGCTCTTTACACGCGGACTTTGCACGGCCGATCAAGCAACCGCATTTTTGCAACAGGCAGAAACCAGTCTGCACGATCCTTTTTTGCTCAAGGATATCGATCGTGCTGTTGCGCGTATTCTTGCAGCACTCGAAAAGGGAGAAAGAATTGCCATTTACGGAGACTATGACGTTGACGGTGTTACCTCTGTCAGTCTCTTGTATACATATTTGAGCCGTCTCGGCGCGGATATTGGATACTACATTCCTTGTCGCAGCCGCGAGGGCTACGGGCTTTCCACCTCTGCTATTGACACACTCAAGGCAAGAGGAGTAGAGCTCATTATCACGGTCGATACGGGTATCACCGCCATGGAAGAAGTCGCTTATGCAACCTCGCTCGGCATTGAAACCGTCGTTACCGACCACCACGAATGTCGCCCCGAGCTTCCCGAAGCATGCGCGCTCGTCAACCCACACCGAGCAGATGACGAATATCCTTTTAAGGATCTTGCAGGTGTTGGTGTGGTATTTAAGCTTATTTGTGCTTTGGAGATGACCCGATGCAAACAGGAGGGGCGCTCTGAGATCGACGGTGTTCGTGAGGTTTGTCGCGAGTATGCCGATCTTGTTGCCATCGGCACCATTGCGGACGTTATGCCCATTGTGGACGAAAACCGTTTGATCGTAGCGCTTGGACTCAAGCTTCTTGAGCAAACCGACCGTCCCGGCTTGCGCGCGCTGATTGATGCCGCATCCGGCAACCGCGTCAGCGACCAGAAATTCCCACCCAAAAAGAGAAAGATCAATTCCGGCTTTATCGGCTTTGTTTTAGCCCCTCGCATCAACGCCGCCGGTCGTGTCAGCAGTGCTTCCATCGCCGTTGAGCTTTTGCTTTCCACCGACATGGAGAGAGCAACAGAGCTTGCCGAGGAGCTTTGCAACCTCAACACCACCCGTCAGGTAGAAGAAAACCGTATAGCGGTTGAAGTCTATCAAAAGATCGAGCAAATACCCCCGGAGCTTTGCGACCGCATCATTGTTATAGAGGGTGACACATGGCAGCAGGGCATTATCGGTATCGTATCCTCACGCATTACCGAAAAATACGGACTTCCGTCTATTCTCATTTCCTTTGACGGTTCAACACGCGGTTATCCCAGCGAGGACGACCTTGGCAAAGGATCGGGAAGAAGCATTAAAGGCCTTAACCTTGTAGAAGCACTTGCCAATAGTGAGGAGCACCTCGCACGCTTTGGCGGTCATGAGCTGGCGGCAGGCCTTACTATTCGCCGCGGAAATATCGATGCATTCCGCAAGCAGATCAACCAATATGCACACGAGCATCTCACAGACGATATGCTTTGCATCTCTGTTGAGGCCGATTGCGAGGTAAAAATGTCGGAGCTGACACTCGCATTGGCACAAGAAATCGATAAGCTTGAGCCCTTTGGCACGTCCAATCCCGTTCCCAATTTTGTTTTGCGCGATGCATCGCTTTTGCGTGTCATTCCCATGGGCAACGGCAAGCACACCAAGCTGATACTCGAAAAGGACGGCATTTCAATGGTTGCCGTTTGGTTTGGTACAGAATCCACCGCCGTTCCGTTTGAGATTGGTGACCGTCTTGACGTGATGTTCCAACTCAACATCAACGAGTTTCAAAACGTTACCACGCTCCAAATGATCGTGCAGGATATTCAACTTTCTCGATCCTATGAGGATTCCTTCAAGGATGCTTGGGAGCGTTACGAGGAGATCCGCGCAGGCGCACCCATTACGGCCGAGGAAGATGTCATTCCCACACGCGAGGATATGGCGTGCGTTTACACGCTTTTGCGTCGCGAGCATCAAATCGGACATACCTGTTTCCCAATCCGCCGCATTTTGTCGATGGTCGGTCAGCAGGGAAGTGCGATCGGATACTACAAGCTCAAAACCATTATTCGCATTATGCAGGAGCTCAACATCTGTGAGATCACCGAGCCCGTGCAAGACTGCTTTGTATTTGACTTTTACTATAACCCCACAAAAACCAGCATTGATAAATCCTCTATTCTCAAAAAATTAAAGCTTCAGCTTTACCGAGGAGAGGAACCGCGATAAACACGCTTTACGAAAGGCGGTGAAGATATGAACGACACTGTACACACCGATATCTCGGGCTTGCTAGAAATGCTGCAAGCCACCGGAAAGAAATACGATATTGAAAAAATCACTCTGGCGTATGAGTATGCAAACGAGCTTCACCAAGGGCAGTTCCGCGCCAGTGGCGAGCCCTACATCTCGCACCCCATTGCGGTTGCTGAGATTGTGGCGGGGCTTGAGCTTGATACCGACTCAATCTGTGCCGCGCTTTTGCACGATGCCGTTGAGGATTGCTCGGATAAGACAAGCTTAAAGGAGATCGAAAAGAAGTTCGGGGCTCCCGTTGCTATCCTTGTCGACGGTCTTACCAAAATCGTAACACTTCAGGTGGAAGATAAAGAAGAAGCTCATATTGAAACGTTGCGTAAAATGCTTTTGGCAATGTCGCGCGATATTCGTGTTATCTTCATTAAGCTGTGTGACCGCCTTCACAACATGAGAACGCTTGCCGCCAAGCCCGACCCCAAGCGCCGCATGACGGCTTTGGAGACGATGCACGTTTACGCGCCCTTGGCACACCGCCTTGGTATGCAACGTATCAAGTTGGAGCTTGAAAACCTCAGCTTACAATTCCTCGATCCCATCGGATATGAGGAAGTTCGTCAACACATCAACGATAAGTATGGCGAAAACCAAAACTTTATGGAAAAGATTCAGGTTGAGGTTGGCGGAAAGATGTCCGAAAACGAGATCAATTTCACGCTTGAAGGACGTATCAAATCCGTTTATTCCATCTACAAAAAAATGTATAATCAAAACAAGTCCTTCGATCAAATTTACGACTTCTACGCACTTCGTATTATCGTAGGAACGGAGCTTGAATGCTATACCGCGCTCGGTCTCATTCACGAAATGTACAACTCCATTCCCGGTCGTTTTAAGGACTATATTTCCACTCCGAAGCCCAATATGTACCGCTCGCTCCATACTACGGTCATCGGTCGAGACGGTATCCCCTTTGAGGTTCAGATCAGAACGAGAGAGATGCACCATATCGCGGAATACGGTATCGCGGCGCATTGGAAATATAAGTCAGGCGCTTCCTCTAAGGAGGATATGGATAAGAAGCTTGAGTGGATCGCAAGGCTGAT
>JAZORZ010000072.1:0-31688 GCA_045656885.1 Eubacteriales bacterium | reverse complement strand
GTGTCGTGGGGGGATCGGGGGGGAGGATATCCTCGGGCGTAGTTGTCTCGGGGGTGGTTGCTTGTGGAGTGGTTGCATTTGTGGGGGCGTCACCCGTAGGGGTGGGATCGTCTGTCTTGTTGCAAGCACACAGGAGAGATACCAACATAGCAACACACAAAAGGAGCGCGAATATTCTGTTTTTCATACTCAATTTTATTCCTTTCTCAAATGTTAAAATTGCTTTGTTGGCTGTTTACCACATGGTGTTGTACTGGTTGCCTTCACCCCACCAAATGCCGTAGTCCCTTACCTCTTGTTCAAATCCGGGCTGCAGGGTTTTATCAAGTCTTGCCACAAACCAGCGCCATTGCAAGCTGGATCTGTGTACGTTTTCCTTGTGGTTTTCGTCAGCCATTGCTTCGGCTTTATCCCACCATTCGGTAAATGCCTGCTGCATTTCAATGTATCTTTCGGCAGGGAGTCTGTTAAACGGATGCATATACATATTGCCGCAACCTTCCGAATACATTTCGGAGGTCTTGTCGATATACATACGAATGTAAGCCCAGCCGTCGCCGTAGTAGGCCTCGAGGAACTCGTCCATATGCGCGTAGTATTCTTCCTCGGTCATATAGGGATCCATCATCAGCTTGGCAAGAAGATAAGCGCGTAATTCACCAAATTCACCCGAGGGACCCTCGCGGTTGCCCTGCGGGAACATACCTCTTGCATTGTGCTCGGCGTAGTACAGCATATTCTCGCGCAGAACATGCAGGTTTGCGTAAGTGGGAATGTAATATTTGAAGTTTGTGGTGTAGTCCCAAATGTGAATGTTGTCGCAAATTTCGCTCCACGCCTCAAGGTCGCGGCAAAATCTTGCATTTTCACCACAGGTGGGATCGTTGATGGGATGTGTAAAGTGACAGTGGAAGGCGCACAAACGAATGCAAACGTTCTCGCGCGGTCTTGTAATCTTGGGGGGCGCTTGTGTGTAGTCGTAGGCAAGGGTATCAATGGTTACGTGCGGATATTCTTCGGCAATGGCATCGGCAACGGCATTGACAAAGCGCAAGAGCGTACCGGAGGGGCTGCCCTCAATGGCATCGATCTCTGCACAGTTTGCACAGTGGCAACGCGCGTCGGTATCGTTTTGCGAAACCGAAATAATGGTTGTGGTAGGCACCGCTTCAAGGCGTGCCTTTACGTTTTTGATAACCTTTTCCAAGTTGTTCGGGTCTGTCAGGCAAGGGTTGGCAGAGGTGCCGCCGCCGGTTTCTGTCAAGGTGCCAAGGGTGTGAACAAACAAGTTGCCGTAGTCCCAAGCACCGCCAAGACTCTCGTCCCAGGAGTTCCACCAACCGTCAACCATGTTAACACCGTTCTTTACGCACCAGTCGTATCTGTATTGATTGGGAACCCATTTGTACCAGTCGTTAATGCGCATTTGGAACACGGGGTGATATTCGATCATCATACCTTCCTCAATGACAATGTCACCCTCGGAGGGGTAGACCTCAAGGTAGGGGGTAAAGGAGCGCAGACCTGCATACTGCTCAAGAAATCCGTAAACGCCGTAAAGAACACCGCGACCGTTGCCACCGCGAATATCCATGCCGGCGTGCTTACCTTCCAGCACGGTTTCCACACAGTAGGCGTCCTCTTCCAGAGTGACGTCGATATAAATGTCGATGGGGTATCCGCCCTCTGCCACAACAATGGAGCGTTCTTCAAGATACGCGGTCAATTCCGAAAGAGCGGTTTGCTCCGCAGGGGAATCGCCGGCCGTAATAGTGACGTGCGTCAGCTTCATAGTGGGTGCGGGAACGACCTCTTCCTCGGGCGCAGTTACCTCGGGGGTGGTTTGTGCGGGGGTAGTTTCCTCGGGCGTTGTTTCTGCTTGCGGAGTGGGCTTGTTACAGCCAACCAACAGGCAAGAAAAAACAAGCAGGAGAGCAAGAATTCTAAAAGCTTTCATTTTGCACATTCCTTTCAAAATGATTTTTCAACAGGGGTGTATAAATTTATTATAGCATAAATTTTGTAAATGTCAACCGATTTTGTTTATTTCGGTTTGCCAAAATACAAAGGACCGCTCATTTTTTTGAGCGGTCCTTTGTATGTGTGGTTTAATAATAAGTCCATCTGCCGGGGCCTTGGTTCAGGTTGGATTCTTCAATATTAACGCGATATCTGCCTTCCTTCCAAGCCATGCCGAGTCCTTCGACCTCGGCGATGAGCTCTGCCGCTTTTGTGGCATCGGGGTGCAGCATCAACTGCATATAACGCCAATGCAAGCGCGAGCGTTGCACGTATTCGAGGCGGTCACCCGCAAGCTCCTCGGCCTTGTCCCACCACTTTGTTACACCGTCCTCAATCACGCGGTAAAAGTTGTCGTTTACGGCGGTAAAGGGTTGATGGTAAATGGTGTGTCCGGGGCCGTTCAGAGCCAGAGCAGAAACCTGATCGATATAGGAACGGATGTTTTTCCAGCCCGCACCGTAGTAGGCGGCTAGGAATTCATCCATGTGTGCGTAGTATTCTTCCTCGGTCATATAGGGGTACATCATAAGCTTTGCCAAGAGGTAAGCGCGCAGCTCGCCAAATTCTCCCGAAGGTCCTTGACCGTTGCCCTGCTCAAACATGCCCTTTACGTTGTGGTCGGCAAAGAATTGCATATTCTCACGCAGGACGTGTAGGTTGGGGAAGAAGGAGATGTAGTAGGAAAAATCGGTGGTGTAATCCCAAATGTAGATGTTTTCGCAGATCTTGCTCCATTCCACCAGATCATAGCGGAACGCTGAGCAGACCGAGCAATTTTCGGTGGTAAGGGGATGGTTGAAGTGACACTCGATCGAGCAAAGACGAATGCACACGTTGTCTCTCGGTTTGGTGATAAGAGGTGCTTTACGTGTGTATTTGTATGCCAAGGTGTCAATTACAAGGTTGGGATAATCGGGGGCAAGATCGTCTGCCACGGCGTTGATAAAGCGCAGAAGTACACCTGCAGGGCTGCCTTCTTCTTTTTCAATGGCAAGGCAATTTTCGCACTCACAGTGATCCTCGGTATCGTTTTGAGAAACCGAAACGATGTTTACCGTGGGGTCTTTTTCAAGCACCGCGCGCAGGTTTTTGATGACCTTTGCAAGGTTTTCCTGCCCTATGGCAGTATCCAAGGCGAGGCAGGGGTTGGGTGCGTAGCCGGGGTAAGGGTAATCGGTTTCGGTCAGCACGCCAAAGGTGTGAACAAACAGTCCGCTGCCGTAGGTGATGATGCCGCCCATATCGTCGGTGATGCTTCCGACAAATCCGTTCACTCCGCTTTTTACGCAAAAGAGCGGGTCTGTTGTCATGGCAGTCCAGCTTGTGGAACGGAATTCAAAAACGGGAGTATATTCAATGAGGATCGTTTCGGGAAGGGTCACGGGATCGGCGGTGTGTGTTTCAAGCTCGTATGTAAAAAAGCGCGTGCCTGCGTATTCCTCTAAAAAGCGAACGACACCGTAGAAAACGCCGCGGCCGTTGCCACCGATGATATTGACGTATTCCTCACCGCGTTGCTCCTCGCTCACGTTTACCGAGCCCTCAATGCGATAGCAATCGTCGCCAAGCGTTTGGTCGACCGAGAGCGTGATGGGAAGTCCGCTCGGCTCAATAGCAACACCCTTGATCTCCAGATGCTTTTGCAATTCTGCCGCCGCCAATTGCTCGGTGGGGGTGTCGCCCGAGGTGATAGAAACAGCTGTCAGCGTTTTTGTGGGGACGGGCACTGTGGGGTCCGCTTCTCCCGGAGTAGTTTCCTCGGGAGTGGTTGCCTCGGGAGTGGTCTCCTTGGGCGTTGTTTCTGTGGGGATGTTATCTACGGGGGTTGTTTGGGCAGGTGTCTTGTCCTTGCATCCTGTCAGGGTGGTCAAGAGAAGAACGACCGCAAGCAAAAAAGATAGGGATTTGATCATACGTATAGAGAAATCCTTTCAATTTAGGTGATGTGAATGCCAAAGGAGTTAATTGCTTTTTTTGGAAGGGTCTGTAAACCAGGTGCTGGGGGCTTGTGCATACAGGTTGTATTCCTCAACGTACCAAAGGAGCTTGGGGACCTGCTCGCTCCACTTTGTTCCGTTTGCTTCAACCTCTGCAACCAATTTTCTTGCCTCTGCCTCGTTGGGCATGGGGAAGAGGAGCATATAACGAACCTGCCAACGGGAGCGTTGAACGTATGCCAAACGGTCGCCTGCGGCTGCCTCTGCGGCATCCCACCAACTGTTGATCTTGTCTGCCATCGAGGCGTAGGTGTCCTTATGCATTACGGTAAAGGGGAAGCTGTAAATGCCCATGCCGCTGGGCGACATACTTGCATACTGTGTCATGGTGTTGATGTATTGACGAATATTTTGCCAGCCCTCGCCATAGTAGGCGGCAAGGAACTCATCCATGTGTGCATAGTATTCGGTATTGCTCATATAGGGGTCCATCAAAAGCTTGCCGATCAGATAAGCGCGCAGCTCGCCAAACTCACCCGAGGGGCCGGATGCGTTGCCTTGCTCAAAAACGCCCTTTACGTTGTTCCGTGCAAAGAATTTCATGTTTTCGCGCAGAACGTGGAAATTGGGGAAGGTGGCAAGATAGTAGGAATAGTTGGTGGTGTAGTCCCAAATGTAGATGTTTTCGCAAATACTGCTCCAGTTTTCAATGGCCGTGCAAAAATTTTTGCAAGCCGTGCAATCGCTCTTTGTAATGGGGTGATTGAAGTGGCAGGTAATGGTGCAGAGACGGATGCAAACGTTGGGCGCGGGCTTGGTGACCTTGGGTGCCTTTTGCGTGTACTTATAAGCCAAGGTGTCAATGGTTACCTCGGGATACTCGTCCGCGATCTCGTTGGCAATTCTGTTAACAAAGCGGATCAAGGGACCGGATGCGCTGCCTTCTTCGGCTTCAATGGCTTTGCAGTTGTCGCAGGAACAGTGCTTTTCGTTGTCGTTTTGCGAAACCGAAAGAATTTTAGCAGTAGGGTTTGCCGCCAGCACAGCGCGCACGTTTTTGAGCACCGTTTTGTAAATGGTTTCATCGGTCAGGCAGGGGTTGGGAGCGGTTGCGGGGTAGGGAGTGTCAAGCTCCGCGAGCTTGCCAATGGTGTGCACAAACATGCTGGGGGCGTAGGAAAGACTGCCGCCGAATTCCTCTCCCCAGGTGGGTGTCCAACCGCTGATCAGGTTGATGCCGCTTTTGACGGAAAAGGTAAAGCCGTCCGCATCGGACATCCAACGGTACCAGTCTGTCTGGCGCAATTCAAAGGTGGGGGTGTAATCGATCAGAACGCCGTCGGGGAAGGAAACGAGTCCTTCTTCGCACACCTCAAGCTCGGGGGTAAAGTAGCGCACGTCGGCGTAATCTTCAAGAAAACGGTAAACGCCATAGAGGGCACCACGGCCGTTGCCGCCCTCAATTAAAAGGCCCTCTTCTTTGCTCTCGCCAACCGTTGCCGTTACGCGGAAGGAGTCGTTGCCGAGCTCCTCGTTAATGGCGATCGTAATGGGGAAACCGTCGGAGCCATCAACCGCAACGCCCTTTTTGCCCAAATACTTTTTAAGCTCTGCGGCGGCATTTTGCTCGGCGGGGGTGTCGCCTGACATAACGGTCACGGTTTTGATCTCCTTGTGACCTTCGGGCAGGATGACTTCTACATCGCCGGGGGTGGTTTCCTCGGGGGTGGTCTGTGCGGGAGTGGTTACCGCGGGATCCGTGCTCTCGGGTGTGGTTTCTGTGGGGGTCTTGTCCTTGCATCCCGTCAAAACACAGGGGACGAGAATGAGCAAAACAAGCAACAGCGATAAAAAGCGTTTCATAAGTTCTCCTTTGTATAAGAAATGGAACATTCTCTAATATTTTATAAGAAAGTGCCCCAAAACGCAATAGAAAAAAGCATTTATTTACAAAAAAGTTAAGAACGCGACAGGGAAGTGCACAACACGAAACTTTCTGTTGACAAATCTCAAAAAATATGGTATTCTTATACATATAAATTTATGGAGAAAACGGGAGAGCGCCCCTATGAAAACAGCATTTGCAAAGAAAAGCTACGAACAAGTTGTAGCAATGCCCCGCGCCCCGCACAAAAAACCGATTCGACCTAATATTTTCTTTCGCACCTTAATTCGCATTTTATCGGCAAAGGATCTCATTCCCATTCAGTTCACCCATGTCAAAAAGGACATGGAGAGAGCGGGAAAGGGACCATACCTGATCTTGATGAATCACTCCTGCTTTTTGGATCTGGAGATCGCCTCGGCGGTTCTTTATCCCATGGCATACGGCATCGTTGCCACGTCCGATGGCTTTGTGGGTAAGGATTGGCTTATGCGACAAATCGGCTGTATTCCCACACAAAAATTTGTCAGCGACCTGCAGCTCGTGCGCGATATGGATTATCTGCTCAAAAAGAAGAAGACCAGCGTTCTGATGTACCCGGAAGCAGGGTATAGCTTGGACGGACGCGCTACCACACTGCCACGCAAGATGGGCGGATTGCTCAAGCTGCTCAAGGTGCCGGTTCTTTCGGTGCATGTCGACGGCGCATTTTTGCGCACCCCTCTTTACAACGAGCTCAAAAACCGCAAGGTGCCCGTGAGTGCCGAGGTCAAGTGTCTCCTCACCGTCGAAGAGATCCGTGACAAGAGCGTTGAGGAGCTCGATGCGATTCTTGATGAAGCGTTCTCCTTTGACCACTTCAAGTGGCAAAAGGAAAACAATATCCGCATCACCGAGCCCTACCGTGCAAACGGCCTTGAGCGCGTGCTTTACAAGTGCCCGCATTGCCAAAAGGAAGGGCAGATGCGCGGCGAGGGTGAGCACTTGAGGTGCCACGCCTGCGGCAAGGTTTGGAAACTCACTGAGCTTGGCGAAATGGAAGCACTTGAGGGCGAGACCGAGATCTCTCACATTCCCGCTTGGTTCGATTGGGAGCGCGACTGTGTTCGCCGCGAGATAGAAGAGGGCAGCTATGCACTTGAAACCGATGTTGAAATCGGCATGCTTGTTAATCACAAGGCAATTTACATCGTGGGCGACGGTCATCTTTCGCACACCAAGGAGGGCTTTACTCTCACGGGTTGCGACGGCAAGCTCGAATACAGCCAAAAGCCGCGCGCATCCTACAGTGTCAACGCCGACTATTATTTTTACGAGCGCGGTGACATCATTTCCATAGGCAACCGCGATTGTCTGTATTACTGCTTTATCAAAGATAACACCCCCGTTGCCAAGGCAAGACTTGCCGCCGAGGAGCTTTTTAAGCTCAGCGTTCCCGAGTCACGCAGAAAGCAATAACGGGTTTTCTTGCCCCTACGGTTGGGCAAATCGCAAAATTCATTTTGGAGGTCATTTTTATGAAAAGAAGTTTCAAAAGAGCGCTTTTGTGGCTGTTGACGGTTACAATGCTCGTTCCCATGCTCAGCGCGGCTGTCGGCCCGGTTATCGCGGCAACAACAAGCGGTTTCATCGGTAATATGCCCGAAGGGCTTACCGATGGTATTATCGCTCCCAGCGATGCGGCAACCATCAATACCGAAAACAGCGGCGGCATTCGTTTTGCCACCAACATTAATCTCGAAAAATATGCGGCTCTCAAGGAGTTTTGCAAGAAAAGAAGAATCGAGGGTGTTTCGGTCGGTACCCTGATCGCGCCTCTTGATTACGTTTTGGAGGCAGGCGCATTCAGCACCGAAGCACTTGATGCACTGGGATACAAAACCGCTTATCTTGATATCAAAGCCAACTCCGAGGATTTCTACGACGGCGAAAAAACGGTAGCCGAGGGATATGATGAGCAGTTTGTGGCTTCTATTATGAACATCAAACTGGAAAACCGCACGCGCAATTTTGCCGCCATCGGTTATGTTCAGCTCACCCTGCTCGACGGCAATTTCTTCACGATCTACAGCTACGACAACCAGCAAATGGATCTTGTTGAAAAATACTCCAAAAACCTTGCCGAGGTTGCAGAGCAAGAGCTCCTGAAGGACACCTGGACCGAGGACGAGCGCGCGATGATCGAGGATCTTGCCAACACAAAGATCCAAACCGTGGGCGTTGGCAACACTTCCGTTACCGACTTCCGCTACACGCGCAGCCAAGCTTATTTCACTTATGTCAACAACAATGGGCAAACATTCTACAACCGCATCACCTACAACGGTGCCAACGGCTGGAGATTGCAGACCAACACCAAGAGCTACAACCATTTCAAGGACATCGGCGCAGGTCAGTCGCTTGCCATGTATATGGACGAGGGCTTCCACGACGTTGAAACGCCCCTGAACATTGTATGCACCGGGGATGATCCCACAAGCGGCATCACGATTACCGCTGAGGGAACGGAATCGTCTGTACATATTAACTGCAACAGCTTGAGCGTTGATTTCAATAACGCGGAAGACGGCACGCTCTTCAACGTTAACACTATGTTGGTCGATTCAAAGGGCGATATCGTTTGGAAGGGTGCGATGAATGCCAACGATGCTGTTTACGGTGGCGGTGAAAGCTTTGGCGACTCTAACAGACGCGGTCAAAACATCAGTCTCTACATCTCTGACGCATACGATGCAAGCGGCACCTACGTTGCCATTCCGCTCTTCAGCACCTCTCGCGGCGGCGGTATGTTTATCAACAAATATGATCCCATGAACATTTATTTCCCGACGATGGGATATGCCGGAAACTGGACATTGAGCGTTAGCGCTGATCGTGTTGACGGTTACTTCTTTGCCACCGGCAATATTGCCGACGTCCTGCAAGCATACACCGACATGACCGGCCACGCATCTCTGCCCGAGGAGTGGGCACAGGGCTATCTTGTTTGCCGCTACGCGCCCGACTTTAACAGTCTTGACGGCACCACAGGCAACCGTGACGGCGTTTATTGGTATGAGGAGCTCCCCAACCCCAACGGTTTTACCTATACCCCCCACCTGCCCCTGACCGCAGAGGCAGCCAAAACGCTTGCTAAAAACGCCGTTATCCAAGATAAGAGCGGCAAAATTACATACTACACCTACATCAAAGAGAATTGGAACGAAGATAAAAACAGCAACGGCAAAAAGGGCGAATCTTATTTCAAGAGTGAGATCCAAAGCGGTGTTTACTACTACAGCTACGAAGACCTGCCCAACAAGGATGAATGCTACTACGATAACCCCACCAAGGTAAAGCTGTCAGAAAACCCCGACGCGCTTTGCCATAAAAAGTCCGTCACCTCCGGCGGCACCTATTACCACTACATCATCGAGGACGAGACCGAAGACTTTAACTACAACGGCGTTAAGGGCGAGTCCTATTTCTTGCGTGTAGGCACACGCGGTGGCCCCGGCGGCGCAGGAACCGCCTACATTGTAGAAAGCTTGATCGAAGCCGGCATGAGACCTACGGGTGTCATTTTGGAAGGTGCACAATGGTACAACATGGCAACCGATACCACGCAATGGGTAAATCTCAAAAACTACGTTGAGTATTTGGACAGTCAAAACATCAAAACACTTGTTTACACCTCTCTCGGTTACGTTACCGGCAGCGGTATGGGCAAGGGCTTCAAAAGTGAATACAAGCTTTCCATCAACCTTTGGGGCTATGATGCTACCACCGGTCAAAAGACCGATGAACTGATTGCCGAAAAGGTGACCAATATTCCCAAGAGTGATAGCACCGACAACCCCGATACCACGAGCGACGGCTCGCAGGTCTACTTAGATATCACCAACCCCGCCGCAATGAAGTGGTACGTGGATACCGTTTGGGGCGAAATGATGAAGCTGGGTATTGACGGTATCAAGATCGACTTCTGTGAATCTGTACCCAATCAGGGCTATTACCAAAAGATCTACATTCACGGAGAGGAAAAAGCCGGCTACTTGGAATACAACTGGCACGATCCCTCTATGTTTGAAAACACCGAGATCCACCACGCATACCCCTCGTATTTTGTTTCCATGTTCTACGAGGCAATGGAAGAAAAGGCAGCACAAAGAGACGGCGACACCGGCTTTGTTCTCATCACCCGTGGCGGCGGCATCGGTGCGCAGCGCAATCCCTATTTGTGGGCAGGCGACCAATCCCGTACCTTCCGCAACCTTTCCACGCAGCTCGCGGCGGTTATCAACTCGGGTATTTCGGGCATTCCCTTCATGACCTATGATATGGGTGGATACGCATATTCCGGAACGGCTTACCACTACTACGGCGGACAGCTGCAATCCGTTCCCGATGGACAAAGCGCCTACTATCTCAAGGATCAGCGAGCGGCCGAGGAATACGAGTCCGAAATTTTCATTCGCGCACTGCAGTTCACCACCTTTGGCAACCTGATTCAAACGCACGGATACGTCCGTCACGTTTATCACATGACCGAAGAAGCACAAACGATCGCGGCACTTTACGCAGCTTTGCACGAGCAGCTTGCCGACTACCTGCAAGAAATGTCCAAAATCGCCTGTGATACGGGTATGCCGATGATCCGTCATATGATCCTCGAATATCAAAACGATAAAAACGTAGTGAACGTTGACGATCAGTTTATGTACGGTGATGCGCTTTTGGTAGCTCCTATTCTTACTTGCCAGAACCATTGGGAAAACGGCAAGCTGTTGCTTGATTACGCATCTACCATTTCCCGCACGGTTTATCTGCCCGCAGGTGAGTGGATCGATCTGAACACGGGCGAGACCATAGTTTCTGTCGGTCAAAACATCACTGTTTCTGCAAACCTTGCACAAATTCCCGTATATCTCAACACAGCATCTGCATATGCAGAGCAAATGCAAGAAATTTTTGCAGGCGACACATGGCAATCCATCGTAGCGTATGCAAAACAGCTTGATAACGCGCAATAAGCAAAGAGACGAAATCAAAAAAGGAGAACGATTTTATGAAAGCAAATTTCAAAAAACATATCAGCATCGCGTTGGTGGTTTGCCTTTTGATGGCACTTGTTTCCCTTGTTGCGTGCAAGGATAAGAAAGAACCCGAGCAAACGACACCGAGTCAGGATGTTACCACAACCACAACAGATAGCACCACCCCCGAGGAAACGACACCCGGAAAAGTCACCGAAACGGTAACATTCCCCTCTGACGAGGAGAATGATCCCAAGCAAGAGGACGTCTTTTTCGATTAAGGGCTGCCGAGGTTTGCGCAGAACGAAAGCCACACTTAAAAGACAATTCAAATTCAAGTTAAACTTAAAGCAAACTTATAAAAGGAAGAAACCCACCGAAAATATCGGTGGGTTTCTTCCTTTTTTATCTGGCTTTTGTGTCGTGCCGATTTCGGTTGGCCTACCGACTCTTTGCGATTCGCGCGGAACAAGAATCCTCATTCTCAGGATAGGAAAATTCTCGTTTCGCTTAAAACAGACGAGCCAAGCCGATGTTTATTCAAAAAATGAATAATTATTCACAAAAGATGACACAAAAACAATAAACCAATGTGAAAAATATTGTATATACCGAATAAAAATAAAGTATTTTCAGAAAAACACTTGACAAATATTTATTGAAGATGTATAATTATGCACATATAAACAAGAAATATTCACCCGCAATTGGGTGACTGAGGAGGACTTTGTTATGAAGGACACATCTGTAAAAAAAGTAGTTTTGGCTTATTCGGGCGGCCTGGATACTTCCATTATCATTCCGTGGCTCAAAGAAAATTATAATAACCCCGAGATCATCGCCGTTTCCGGTAATGTTGGTCAAGCCGACGAGCTTGAGGGGCTTGAAGAAAAGGCAATCAAGACCGGCGCATCCAAAATTTATATTGAGGATCTGACCGATGAATTTGTAGAGGAAATGATCATTCCCTCGGTTCAGGCAGGCGCAAAATACGAGGAATACCTGATGGGCACGGCTTTGGCGCGCCCCATTATTGGCAAGCGTTTGGCAGAGATTGCAATTGCCGAGGGTGCCGATGCTATCTGCCACGGCTGTACGGGCAAGGGCAACGACCAGGTTCGTTTTGAGCTCGCTATTAAGGCATTTGCTCCCGGCATGAAGATCATTGCTCCCTGGCGTGAGTGGGATATTAAGTCTCGCGAAGAAGAAATCGATTACGCCGAGGCGCACAACGTACCCCTGAAGATCAGCCGCGAGACCAACTACTCCAAGGATAAGAATATGTGGCACCTCTCCCACGAGGGACTTGACCTCGAGGATGCGGGCAACGAGCCGCTTTACGATAAGCCCGGCTTCCTTGAAATGAGCGTTTCTCCCATGCAGGCACCCGACACCCCTACCTATCTTACCCTTGATTTTGAGGCAGGCAAGCCCGTCGCCCTCAACGACGAAAAGATGAGTGCCAAGGAGATCATCTTAAAGCTTAACGAGCTTGGCGGTGCAAACGGCATCGGTCTTTTGGATATTGTGGAAAACCGTTTGGTAGGAATGAAGTGCCGTGGCGTTTACGAAACTCCCGGCGGTGCAATCCTCTATTTCGCGCACAATTACCTCGAAACGCTCTGTCTTGATAAAATGACAATGCACAAAAAGCAGGAGCTTTCCATCACCTTTGGCGAGCTGCTTTACAACGGTCAATGGTACACCCCCCTGCGTGAAGCACTCTCTGCGTTTGTTTCCAAAACGCAGGAGCACGTTACCGGCAAGGTGCGCATCAAGCTTTACAAGGGCAATATCATCAAGGCGGGCGCGTGGAGTGATTGGTCGCTCTACTCCGAGGAGATCGCAACCTTTGGCGAGGACAACGTCTACGACCAAAAGGATAGCAAGGGCTTTGTAAACCTGTGGGGTCTGCCCATTTCGGTACAAGCAGCCGTTGCGGCAAAAAACAAGAATAAGTAATTCAAAAAAGTAACCAAAGGAAACAAGTAACATGGCAAAAATGTGGGCGGGCAGAACCGCAGGCGCACTCTCCAAAGAGGCGGACGATTTCAATTCTTCCATACGGGTAGACGGACGGATGTACCGTCAGGATATCACCGGCTCTATGGAGCACGCCACCATGCTGGCAATTTGCGGCATTATTTCCCATAGGGAAAGCACCGAGATCATCGACGGCTTGCAGACTGTTCTTGACGATATCGAGAGCGGAGCACTCCCCATCGATCCCGAAGCCGAGGACATTCATATGTTCGTGGAGGCGGAGCTGACTGCGCGCATTGGTGACGTGGGTAAAAAATTGCATACCTCGCGTAGTCGCAACGACCAGGTGGCACTCGATATCCGTATGTATCTGCGCGATGAGATCAAGGAGATCCAAATGCTTCTGCTGAATTTGATAGGGGCTGTTTGCGGGCAAGCTGAGGCAACGCAAGATGCCATTATGCCCGGCTATACGCATTTGCAACGCGCGCAACCCATCACTATGGCACAGCACCTTCTGGCATATGCAATGATGCTGCGCCGCGACGTAGAACGGCTTGATGACGTAGCAAAAAGAATGAACTATTCGCCGCTCGGCTCCTGCGCTCTTGCAGGCACCACCTATCCTATCGATAGAAGCTTCGTTGCCCGTCAGTTGGGTTTCTCGGGCATCACGGAAAACAGTCTTGACGGCGTTTCGGACAGAGATTTTTGCGTAGAACTGCTTTCGGCAATTTCGCTCATTATGATGCACCTTTCTCGCTTTTCCGAGGAGATCATTCTGTGGTCGAGCTGGGAGTTCCGCTTTGTCGAACTCGATGACGCCTACACAACGGGATCTTCCATTATGCCACAAAAAAAGAACTCGGATATGGCAGAGCTCGTGCGCGGAAAGACAGGTCGCGTTTACGGTGACCTGATGGCACTCCTGACTATGCTCAAGGGCTTGCCGCTTGCCTATAACAAGGATATGCAAGAGGATAAAGAAAGCGTATTTGACGCGGTGGATACCGTAAAGGCCTGCCTCGGTATTTTTGCACCTATGATCCGCACAATGAAGCCCATTCGCCAAAACATGTACGCGGCGGCACAAAAGGGATTTCTCAACGCTACGGACTTGGCAGACTACCTGACCAAAAAGGGAATGCCTTTCCGCACGGCTTACAAGCTGGTGGGGGCGCTCGTTACCAAGTGCATCGCATGCGGCAAAACACTTGAAACCCTTACACTCGAGGAATACAAGGCCGAGAGTGAGCTCTTTGAGGCAGACGTGTTTGAAGAAATTTCGCTGGAGACCTGTATTGCCAAGCGCATCTCCGCGGGCAGCACGGGGCCGCAATCGGTCAAGGAGCAGCTGGCATCTGTAAAAGTATTTCTGCAAAAACAAGCAGAAAATTGATATACGTATCGCAAAAAGGATTTTTTTATGAACTTACAAGGAAAAAGCTTTCTCAAGCTGTTGGATTTTACCCCTGCCGAAATAGAGGGGCTGATCGATCTTGCGGCTTCTCTCAAGGCAAAAAAGAAGGCGGGCATTCCGCACAAGCTCTGTGACGGCAAAAACATCGCGCTCATATTTGAAAAGACCAGCACACGTACGCGCTGTGCCTTTGAGGTTGCCGCGCGCGATCTCGGCATGGGCGTGACCTATCTCGATCCCTCCGGCTCACAGATTGGAAAAAAGGAAAGCATTGCCGATACCGCCCGTGTGCTTGGCAGAATGTACGACGGCATCGAATACCGCGGCTACGGTCAAGAAATCGTCGAAGAACTCGCACACTACGCAGGTGTTCCTGTTTGGAACGGGCTCACCAATGAGTTCCATCCCACGCAGATCCTTGCCGATTTTCTTACCGTGCGCGAAAAATTCGGCAAGCTGTCGGGCATCAAGCTCGTTTACATGGGAGATGCGCGCTATAATATGGGTAACTCGCTGATGGTCGGTTGTGCCAAAATGGGAATGCATTTTGTTGCCTGCGCACCCAAAAAGTATTTTCCCAACGCCGCACTTGTTTTGGCGTGCGAGGCGATTGCCAAGGAGACGGGTGCAACCCTTACCTTTGAAGAGGACCCCACCGTAGCGGTTCAAAACGCCGACGTCATCTACACCGACGTGTGGGTTTCAATGGGCGAGCCCGCCGAGGTTTGGGAGGAGCGTATTCGTGACCTTTCCCCCTATCAGGTCAACGCCGAGTTGATGGAAAAAGCAGGCCCGGGGGCGGTATTTATGCACTGTCTGCCTGCGTTCCACGATCTCAAAACAACCGTCGGTAAAGAGATTCACCAAAAGTTTGGCATCGATGCCATGGAGGTCACCGACGAGGTTTTTGAGTCGGAGCAGTCTATTGTTTTCGACGAGGCCGAAAACCGTATGCACACCATCAAAGCTGTTATGGCAGCAACCTTATAAAAAAAGAGCAGAGCGCTTTCCAAAAAGCGCTCTGCTTTTTATTTTATTCCGTTGGTTGTTTCAAAACGACAATGCGGTTATCAAGTCGGTCAACAACGGTGTAGCCGTGTGCAGTATAAGCGGCCAAAAACCTTTCGTAGTCGGCCTTGTAACGTGCATCAAGAACAACGTACTCAACGTCGGGCTTATTTCCGTGGTAATAGACCTCGTAGATCTCGTCTCTGTCGGCGATGTGAGCCAAAAGGAAAGCAGAAGCGGCAACCGATGCATCATCGGGAATGGACTCTTGCAGGAAGGTCTCCATTTCTGTAAAGTGCTCTTTGTTTTCTTTCCAATTTCCAACGCGCGGACCGATCAGGGGCACAACGGTAACAAGATAAGAGCACAGGCAAGCCGCGGCGGCGAGGGAGAGGAGCGTGCGGCGCACGTTGGGAACCTCGATCTCGGGCAGGTTCTTCAGCATTGCGTAAATCAGGAACGCCGCAACACCAAAGTGGTATTGAAAGCCGATGCGCGGTTGATAGGGATACATGGTGAGCAGATTAATCAGCATTGGAACGGTGAGCAACCAGCGCGAGGGCTTTTTGGTAACAAAAGGCAAAAATCCCAAGGGCAGGATTGTGTAAACAAGATACATGACCTTGTCCCATTTGAGGTCCTTGTCGGCAAACAGCTGTGTGAGTAGATACCCGGGGTTGAGGAGAACGGTCTTGATAGCACCTACCAATCCGTCGTCGGCGTTGTAGATGAGGTTGTTATAGCGGTCGCTCATCATACCCGTGCCGGTGGTCTCCAGAATGTATCCGCACAAAAGGAAATATCCCACAGCAAGTCCTGCCAAAATGCCGCCGTGCAGATATTTCTTTTCGCTAACGAGCAAAAACAGAGCGAACAAGAGCAGATATATGGCTGCGTCCTCTTTGACCGAAAGCACCAAAATTGCGCATACGTACATAGGAATCGGCTTTTTGATCTCGTAAAAATAGAAGGTCAACAGGAGCAAGAGGGGCAAAAAGCAATTCTCGTGCAGATCAAAGGAGCAGCCCGTTGTGATCACAGGGAAGAATGCGTACAGCATTGTGCAAAGCACCGTGACGTGGTTGGGGAGCTTAAAATGGCGCGCCAACAAAAACACGGGAACAACACCCGCCGCAAGCACAACTGCCTGACCGATCTGCAAGGTCAGGGGAGAGGGGAACAAACAATAAAAGGGGAGCAGGAGATAGTAAACGGGAGAAATATGTACGGCAAAGTGTGAGAGCAGCATATCGCGCTCGCAGGTCACCATAGCAAGCCCGGTTTCTTTCATATTGTAGAACATGTTGCACCAAATGCCAAAATCAAAGTTAGGCGAGGCAAAGGTCTTATAGCGCAAAACGCCCATCAGGGCAATTACGCCAAAGCAAACGAGTCCTGCCACGGCCGCCAAAATAATGGCAACGGGGGTGTGCATTTTGAGGTATTCCCACACGTTGGAAAGGCGGTTGATGCAATAGACCACAAACAGGGAATAGACCAAAATAGCAGAGATCAAAAACCATTCGCGTCCGGTAGAAGGAGCATACGCGCACCAATAAGCAATGCACACGGTAGAGCCGAAAAGCAAAGAGAGCGCGTCGGTATTGATATTTTTTAACATCGCCAAGCAGGAAAACAATACAAAGAATCCGAGCATCATAACAGCCATGCGCGAAAGCTCTGCATCCTGCATCCAAGAGAGCTGAGTGAAGGCGTCCTTTTGACCCAACGTGGTAACAATAAAGCAACACCACGAAAGAATCAAACGGCAAGCGATCCGTTCAAATCCAAACGCAGTCTTCAGCCGTCCTAAAAAGCCGTTCATATGTGGGTCTCCTTTCTTTGATTTTATTTCACAAAAGGATTATTGAATCCCCGTATGTCCAAAGCCGCCCTCGCCGCGCTCGGTTTCGTCAAGCGACTCGACTTCAAAGAAAGTGGCGGTCGCAACGGGCAAAAACATCATTTGCGCAATTCTGTCGCCGCGGTGGACCTCAAAGGGCTCCTCGCCCTTGTTGATCAAGCAAACGCCAATTTCGCCGCGATAGTCGCTGTCGATAACGCCAATGCCGTTGGCAAGGGATACGCCCTTTTTTACGCCAAGGCCGCTACGTCCTGCAATAATGGCTACGTATTCGCTCGATTCGGGAGAGATCGAAAGCCCCGTGGGGATCAATTTTCTTTCACCGGGTGCGAGAACGACAACCTCGTTTTCTTCCAATGCCGCACGCAGATCGACCGCCGCCGAGCCACTCGTTGCATATTCGGGCGCGCTCATTCCGCGCGAAAGCTTGATGTTTACGTTCAGTTTCATGATAAAGCTCCTTAAAAAGTGAAGTGGTTTTTGGAGAGAGGGGACTTTCTTGAAAGAAGTCCCCTCTCTCCAAACCTCTCACCCCCAAGAACTTTCACCACGGGACGGAATGTGAACACCCCGTCCGTGGTGAAATCTTCTTTTTGGGTGCGAGAAGGGAAATAAAGAGAGCGTGTAGCCATCTTCTTCAAAAAGCCCTTAAAAGGATTACAAGTTAGCAATTCAAAACAACCCCCTCACGCGCATAACCCTGCGCGAAGCGCACAGACCGCCGATAATCCGCCGCGTGGGTGGTTTATCGGCGGTCTGCGTTTTGTGAAGGTTCTGGGTGTGGAGGGGGTGTGGGGGAGGAGAGGACTCTTGCAAGAGTCCTCTTTTCCCCCATATCGTTCCACTTCAAACCTTAGTGAATAGCAGTTCCTTCGGGTACAGAATCGTCAACAAAGATGACCTTGCAGCCGCAGGCATTGTTAGTTGCGGCGAGGAGCATGCCTTGGGAGTTGACGTTGCAGATGCGGTTGGGCTTGAGGTTGGCAAAGACGATGATCTTGCGGCCAACCAAATCGTCGGGAGAATAAAATTCCTTGATAGAGGACATGATTACGCGCTCACCGATGCCATCAAAGAGCGTGAGCTTGAGGCAGGAGTGAGACTTGCGAACTGCCTCTGCCTTAAGGATCTTGCAAACACGCAGATCAAGGGGAGCAAATTCGTCAATGGTAACTTGATCCTTAACGGGAGCAACGGGGTCGGCTTCGCGAACCTCGGGGACTTCCTCTTCGGGGGCGCATTCCTCACAGGGGGTGTCAGCGGCGATCTCTTCCTCGGTTTGGGGATAGGAGAAGTCCAAGAGACCTACGTACTTATCTGCCTCGATTGCGTAGAGGAACAGATAGAGACGGGGGCCCTTTTCTTTATCGATGAGCAAACGGTAAACGTTGCGGAAGAAGTTGCCCTGCAGACCCTTGAGCTCCTTGTCGGTCATCTCGGTGCCGTAAACGGTCTTGGGAATGGCGTAGAGCTCGGTGTTGAGCTCGTCCAGCGTGTAGCCGCCCTTTGCAATGTAGGCGTGGAGCAGCTCAATGGTCTTCTTTTCGTTTTCGTCAAGCGTGTTCCAAACCTCAAAGTTACGGGTCGTGCGCAGGCGGTTGACTTGGTCGGGAGCGCATTGCTCCAGCCAGAATTTTGCACGGTCAAGACGGTCGGCAAACTGCTCGGCAGAATAGGGGGTGCCGATCTTTTCAAACACCGTCTCAAGCATAGGCACGTTAAAGTTAACGATAGAGCCGAGCTGAACGAGCAGCGAGAAGGGAACGGTCTCAATTTCGCGGCCCTCGATTTTGCAGTTATACATAATGTCGGCAATCGCGTCAGATGCCTTGCCCTCGCGCACGTCGGTCAGCATCTTGTCAAATTCAAAGTATTGGCGAAGAATACCGTCGTCAAAGCAGAAATCAAACGCCTTGGTGGGATCGGTCTTGGAATAGAGCCAAAGAATGATCTGGGGCTGATAGAGCTTGAGGAGTGTCTCGGGAGTGAGGTTGAGACCGGAGGAAGAGGACATCTTACCCGTCATACCCTTAATGCCGATGAACTCATAGCCCTGGAACATGGGGGGCTCGAAGCCAAAGATCTTTTTGGAGATGATCTTGGAGTTAGAGTAAGAGCCGGTGGGAGCGGCGTGATCCTTTCCGCCGGGCTCAAAGTCTACCTGCTCATATCTCCAACGCATCGGCCAGTCGATCTTCCAACCAAGCTTGCAATCAAAATCGGTCAAGAAGTTGATATGCCCCTTGTGACCGCAACGGCAGGTATAATCTGCCTCGGTGCAATCGGCGGAAAGGTTGGTGATGGTGGTAAAGTCGGTGTGGCACTCCGAGCAAAAGATGCTTACAGGGTAGTAAACTGCCTTTTCGGCATCGTGCTCTGCTTTGAGCTGTTCTTCGCTCTTGGTGGTGTCCTTGGTTTTGAAGGAGTCGAGAATTTCAAAAATCTCTTCTCTCTTTTGCAAGGATTCGATAATATCCTTGGTGTATTTGCCGGAGCGGTACATATCTGCTTGATAGCGGCAATCAAGGGTGATGCCGAATTGCTCCATTGCCTTCAGGAACTCTTCCTCAAAGTGCTTTGCGTAGTTTTCGTGGCAGCCCCAAGGGTCGGGAATATCAACGTAAGGGGAGCCGATATATTTATCGTAGTCGCTGCCAACAACCGCTTGCACGTTTGCGGGGATTTTGCGGCAACGGTCATACTCGTCCCAAGAGAAGAGCAGCTTTGCCTTTTTGCCAAGCTTCTCAAGGGCGCGAACGACCATCAGCGACGTAGCAACGTCGCGGAAGTTACCAATGTGAACAGAGCCCGAGGGACTAATGCCCGCGGCGCAAACGTATTCTTCTTTTTCGGGGTTGCGCGCAATAATTCTTTGCGCGATTTCTTCTGACCAATGCATTTTCAGAACCTCATTTCAGTAAAAATATAGTTAAAATTATATACAACATATTATTGTAACACAAAATTTTCCGCTTGTCAAGAAAATACAGCGTTTATAATAAAAAAGTTGCGAGGAACATGGCAAATCGGTGCGCGGTTTCGCTATTTATTTTCCCACACCTCTTGCAATTTTTGCTTTTTTGTGTATAATGGGAGTAGAAAAAAAGGAAGGACAACAAAAATGATCATACAAAAACAAGATTGCAAAATGGATGTTGATATAGATAAAACGGTGCAGTATTGTCGAGAGCATCCTCTTTGTGATTGTCCTGCTTGCCGCAATTTTTGTGCACAGGTTGCATCTGTGTTTCCAAACCTCACAGCGTTTTTGTCAGAGCTTGGTGTAGATGCTTCTCGCCCTGATGAGACCGGCTGGGATGTGGCGAATGGTATTGCTGATTACCACTTTGTTGCTTATACCGTCAATGGCAAAATTTTGGAACACGATAAATACGAAATCGATATGCAGGATGGAAACCTGTTTTTGAACATTGTCATTGATGATCGGTATATTCCAAACGAACAGAAGGATGAATATTTTGTCGTTTTCGTTTATGGAATAAAATTGCCGTGGGTGTTGGATAAAAAAGATCTTGACGAGAAGGTTGTTGAAAATAACACGAACGATTTTTGGCGCAAGATCAAAAACCGTTTCAAAAGAAAATAAAAAGAAAGCGACATACAAAAACACCCTTTTTAGTGAAGGTTCTTGAAAAGGGGAGAGGCGTGGAGAGGGGGAAAACTTCTTGCAAGAAGTTTTCCCCCTCTCCACAATCTTTTTTTGCTTCACCCCCTTGCAATTCTCGTTTTTTTCGTGTATAATGAAAACAGAAAGTATGAAAGGCGGTGCTTTTTTGATGAAGCACGTAGAAATTTATACCGACGGTGCCTGCCGAGGCAACCCCGGCCGTGGCGGTTGGGGCGCGGTTTTGGTATATCGCGGCGTTGAACGCGAGCTGTCGGGCGGCGAGCCACAGACAACCAACAACCGCATGGAGCTCACCGCGGCCATTGAGGCACTCGCGGCGCTTAAGGAGCCCTGCCGCGTCACACTCACGTCCGACTCCAAATATCTCGTTGATGCCATCACGCAAGGTTGGGCAAAATCTTGGCAAGCCAAGGGTTGGAGACGTGCCGACAGATCCCCCGCGCTCAACCCCGATCTGTGGGAAAAGCTCCTTTTGCTTCTTGACACCCACGAGGTCGAGCTCGTGTGGGTAAAGGGGCACGACGGTCACCCCTACAACGAGCGGTGCGACAAGCTTGCAACAGCATTTGCCGATAGCTTTCCCGAACCCGTAACCGAACTTCCGCGCGATGACGAAAACGCGCTAAATTGAACCACGTATTTAATAAAACCAACATAAAAGGAGATCAAAACAATGAAGGAAACAACCGTTAGAGTAAAGGTAAGACCGAGACGTATGACTAGAGCAGAACGCAAGCGCATCAAGCGCGCCCAACAGGCGAGAGAAGAGCTGCTGCTCTGCCAGCAGGCCGCGGCATTCCACAAGGCATATCTTGAAATTGAACTTGCTAACGAAGAGATCAAATATGACGAGCTGCAAGCACGTCTGGCTGCTTTGCAAGCGGTTGTTGCAACCGTTGAAACAGTAGAGACTGTTAAAGAGGTTGAAGCTCCCGCAGCTGAAGAAACTGTTGTCGAACAAACAGTAACCGAAGAAACCGTTGAGACCAAAGAGGAAGCAGAGCCCGCACCTGCTCAATAATTTATACGGCATAAAAAACGCACGTAAGACTTCTTGCATGCGTTTTTTATTTCGTTTTCAAAAGAGTATTTGGAAAGGCCTTGACAACCGATGGTTGATTTGTTATAATATCGGTAGTTGATATTTGATATTTTATATCACTCGTTGATTTTTGTGTTTTTGGAGGGAAAAATGAAGTCTATCACCAAAATACTGATCTGCCTTTTGGCATTGTGTTTGCTTTTGCCTTGTATTGCTTCGTGCAAGAAAAAAGGGGGAAGCGGACATCATCAAAAGCCCCCCACAGGTGATGATAGCCAGCAAACAACTCCCGTAGGCGGCGGAAGCGACCACGTAGGCGATCCCGAAGTGACCACCGACCCCGACGCAGACATTGTTATGCCCGAGCTTGTTGATATGGGCGGCTATACTTACCGAGCATACGTGCGCGATCACGCAGGCGATACGCTTGAAGAGCAATTACAGCACGGTAACAACTTTTATAAATGCATTGACTTTTGGATCGATGAAGCGAACAGTGAAAACGACATTATCTCCTATGCGGTTTATAGCAGAAACAGCCGCATTGAGGCAGACTACAACTGCAAAATTCGCCAAGTTTCTTCCAACGGTAGTCAAATCGACCACCTCAGAACATCCTATACCAACGGCGACGGTTATGAACTGACCATTATTTCGGCAAAGCCCGCGGCACAGGCGGCAACGCAAAATCTGCTTCGTGATATCAACAATATGCCCTATCTTGATCTTACGCACCCGTCCTTCGACCAAAACTCTATCGACGAGCTTTCTTTTCAAGATCGACTTTACTACATCAGCGGCGATATGAACATCTCCACGCTTGAGGTAGCCGGCCTTTCCCTTGTCAATATGGATCTGTACGCTAAATTGGTTGATGGCATCGTTGAGCTTTTTGAGGGTGATGTGGCTTATTCGGATATTTACACTCTTGTTATGTCGCAAAAGTGGACATGGGATACCATGATGAAGATCGCCACGCTGGCAAACATCGACGTGGATGAGACCGACGGAGACCTGAGTGTTGTCGATAAGGGCGACACCATCGGTTACCACCAATATCTCAACTCCACGCTGTGGTATTTTTATGCTGCCGGCGGCCGCATTACCGATAAGAACGACGAGGGAATCCCCGAGCTTGTTATCGATTCCGAAAGAAATCAAAACCTTGCCAATTACCTCTACGATCATCTCAACCACGTCATCTCCGTTCCGTGGATCCCCAACTCCTATTCCGCGATCCTCGACCAGAACTTCCTGACAGGTGACGTACTGTTTATGGATTGCTCGCTTTATGAGATCCGCATGGAAATTTACCCCTATTGCGAATTTGAATACGGTATTCTTCCGTGCCCGATCTACCAAGAGGGTGGGAACTACAACAGTGTTATCTTCTTTAACAACTGGGCGCACCTGTGGGCTGTTCCCACTGTAAACGAAAACTACGAAATGGCACAGCGTATGATGCAGATCATGACGGTATACTCCAGCTTGCACGAGTCTACCATGCATGCATATTACGATAGAACCATTTATCTCAATGCCGCGCCCGACAACGGCTCGCGTCAGGTTTTGGACGTTATCAGACGTTCGTTGGTTTACGATATTGCCTTGATGTATGACTGGGGCGGACTCGAAACCACACTGAATGAGTTGGCAACCGCATCCTCCAATCCCTATGGGCCTGCCATGGGTACACTTTCCACCAAGGTGCAACCGCTGATTGATGAAACAGTGGAAAAGCTGAAAAACCCCGAAGAGTAATTTGATAAAACACAAGAGAGACGGAACGGCTGCTTGGCCGAACCGTCTCTCTGTTGTTTGCGGCGACGATGCAAGGGGGACTGTAAAAATTCCCAAAAGGACTTGACAACCAAATGTTGATTTGTTATAATATTATATAGTTGATTTATAATATCGGCTGTTGATTTTTTGCGTTTGATAGGAGAAAAAAATGAAGACACTTACCAGAGTTCTCATTTGCCTTTTGGCACTGTGCCTGATGCTGCCCTTTATGGCATCTTGCAACAAGAAAAACCAAGGCGCCAACCACAAAAAGCCCCCGGCAGATGCCCCCCAAGAAACCACCCCCGCGGGCGGTGGCAACGACGGTGGAGGGAATGACGGTGGCGGCGACAGCGAAGTGACCACCGACCCCGATGCAGACATCATCATGCCCGATCTTGTCGATTTGGACGGCTATACTTACAGAGCATACGTGCGCACCTATGCGGGTGATGCCCTTGATCAACAAATGGCACACGGCAACAACCGTTACCAATGCATCGACTTTTGGATCGACGAGGCAAACAGCGAAAACGATATCATTTCCTATGCCGTTTACAACCGCAACAACCGCATTGAGGCAGATTACAATTGCAAGATCCGTCAGGTTTCCTCCAACGGCAGCCAAATCGAGCACCTGATAGCGGCCTATACCAACGGTGACGGATATGACCTGACCATCATTTCGGCAAAGCCCGCGGCACAGATCGCAACGCAAAATCTGCTCCGTGACCTCAACAGCATGGAATACGTAGATCTTACACACGCATCCTTTGACCCCAACGCCGTCAACGAGCTTTCCTTCGAGGATAAGCTCTACTATGTCAGCGGCGATATGAATATTTCTACCCTTGAGGTAGCGGGTCTTTCGCTTGTGAATATGGATTTCTATGCCGATTTGGTAGAGAGCATTGTAGAGGCATTTGGCGGAGACACCGCTTACGCCGATGTTTATTCTCTTGTAACCTCCAAAAAGTGGACGATGGAAACCATGATGACCATTGCCACCATGGCAAATAGCGACGTAGATGAGACCGACGGCGACGACCTGAGCGTTATCGATAAGGGCGACACTATCGGTTATCACCAATATTTTTATTCTGCAATTTGGTATTTCTACGCTTCGGGCGGTCGCATTACGACCAAAAACGACCAGGGCGTTCCCGAATTGACGATTCACACCGAAAGAAACCAAAATATTGCAAACTACATCTACGATCACCTCAACCATGTAATCGCCGCTCCTTGGATTCCGCACGCGGCATCTGCGGTGCTCAACGATAACTTCCTGACAGGCGACGTTCTGTTTATGGACTGTGCACTTTTTGAGGTCAGAATGGAGATCTATCCCCGCGCCGAGTTTGAGTACGGCATTTTGCCTTGCCCGCTCTACGAGGAGGGAGATAATTATCACAGCTTGGTTTATTTCAACAACTGGGCACACCTTTGGGCAATTCCCAGCATGACCGAAAACTTTGAAAACGCACAGCGTATGATGCAAATTATGGCGGTTTATTCCAGCTTGCACGAGTCTACCATGTACGCATACTACGATAGAACCATCTACCTTAACGCCGCACCCGACAACGGCTCGCGCGGAGTTATCGACATGATCAGACGCTCGATGGTTTATGACATCGCCCTGATGTACGACTGGGGCGGACTTGAAAAAATGCTTGAAAAAATCGCCATTGAAACCTCCAACCCCTACGGCCCGGCAATGAGCGGAATTGAGGCACGCATCAACCCCCTGATTGAAGAAACAGTAGAAAAACTGAGGGCGGCAGCAGAGGAAACCGCTTAATAAAATAACCAAAAAACAAACAGACGGGATAGCAAAATCGCTATCCCGTCTCTCTTTTTGTTTGTTAATCTTTGGATTTCAATGCAAGATCAAGCCAAACGATACCCATGCTGAAGGCATCGTAAAGACCTTCCTTTTTGCCCTGCTTGAGAATTTTGTTGGGGTCCTTGGAATCGATGACCTGAATGAAAACGTCCTTGGGGAGCTTTTTACCCGCAACCTCTTTATAGGACATAATTTCCAAAACCAAAATGCATTTTTCGCTCATATCGCCGTAGCAAATGGTATTGCCCTCGCGAACCAGCGGCTTATCCAAATATTCGAGGTACTTGCCCTCTACCTTAGCTCTTGTATCAGCCATTTATCGTATCCTCCTGTGAGTTATTGTCGTTGTTTTTTTTATTATCATACCACGAAATCCCAAAAAAGTCAATGCTTATTTGCTTTTTTTACAAAAGAGACTGCAAAATTTGTTCAAGCTCTGCAAGGGTAGTGGCTTGCATCACTGCGTTTCGCGCGTTTGCCGCGCCGCGCATACCGTGCAAATACCAAGCAAGGTGTTTGCGACTTTCGGCAACGCCGACTCGCTCGCCCTTTTCCTGCACAAGACCGCGTGCATGCTCAAGTGCGACCGCAAACCGTTCTTCAAACGTTGGCGGCGTGTATTCTTTTCCTTCGATGGCGGCGAGAATTTCGGCAAATACCCACGGATTTCCTTGCGCTCCGCGAGCCACCATAATGCCGTCGCACTCGGTTTCTTCAAACATACACAGAGCATCCGCCGCCGAGAAGATATCGCCGTTGCCAACCACGGGAATATCCACCGCTTTTTTGACGTCGCGAATGATGCTCCAATCGGCTTTGCCCGCGTACATCTGCTCTTTTGTGCGGCCGTGCACACAGATCATCGAAGCACCCGCATCGGCAAGACGCTTGGCAAGCTCCACCGCGTTGATGCTATCCTTATCCCAACCCGCGCGAATTTTGACGGTGACGGGAATTTTGACGGCGGCTACCGTTTTTCGCACCACGTCTGCGGCTAATGTGGGGTTTTTCATCAATGCCGAGCCCTCGCCGTTGCCCACGATCTTTGCCATAGGGCATCCCATGTTGATATCAATGATCGATGGCGGAACCTCGCTGATGCATCCGCGATAGTTGTTTCTCTCAAGGAGAGCCGCGGCCTGTGCTACGAATTCGGGTTCCGCTCCAAACAACTGCACCGCCATGGGGAGCTCTTCGGCGAGGACCGCCGCCAGAGGAGCGGTTTTGGTGCGTTCCTCGGTGACGGGACGCTTGCACAACTGCTCGTAGCAAAGCGCCTTTGCCGACACCATTTCGCTCACGGTGTACTCCGCGCCGAACCTGCGCGCCATGGCGCGAAAGGTGCGGTCACTCACCCCCGCCAAAGGAGCAAGACATATTCCGTTTTTGATTTTGATGTCAGCAATTTTCATAAAGGTCTCCGTTTTTGTGGCTTTTTCTCATTTTTACTAAACAGTGAATGAAATTAAAAAACAACTTTTTGCAGTGTGGTTTTAGTGAGGTCTCCCTTGTGTAAAGGGATGCTGTCAAATGTCGCAAGCGACAAGGGACTGAGGGATTGTTCTGTAAACCAAGCAAAAATTACAATCCCTCCGTCAGCCGATAAACGGCTGACACCTCCCTTTACACAAGGGAGGCAGAAGTAAGTTCTGCTTAGCGATGTTGAAATTTATTCTCCAATCGGCTCGGCATCCCACCGGAGCAGATAGCCACTCGAGGGGGAATAGACGATGGTGCCCCTGTAGCGACCGTCTTCCAACGGGATATAGTTTTCTTGATAACTGTTTATGCAGTGGTCGTGGTCTACGTTTTGGCTTTTGCCGTTTTCGTTTTCCCACGTGATAAAGCGATTACGGCGTCCTCTACGGATATAAACATTATGATAATAAAACTCCCCTGTATAGGTGGCGTAATTTTCATTTATCATATCCTCGCGCAAGGAGAAGATTGTGTATAAATTCATTCCCACGCCAATCAAAAAGATGACCGAAAGCAAAAACGCCACAACAGGGAGACTGTCCCTTTTTTGGGGCTGTTGATTTTTCTTCTTTCCTTTTTTGGGAACGGATTTTTCTTTCTTTTCAAAATGTTTCTCAATCGCGCGAATCAAAAAGAAGGTACCGACCAAAGCGAAAAGCATAAAAAATATTTCGATTATTTTGGATAGTATCAGTGCTTCAACAATTTCGGCGTACATTGGTATCTTCCTTTCGCTGTTATTCTTCTATCCGCTCGGCATCCCACCAAAGCAGATATTCGCTTGAGGGGGAATAGACGATGGTGCCTTGATAATATCCTTTTTCCGGCCGTAGGCCGTTGGCTTGGAATTTCTCAATGTGAGCGTTATATTTTATGGTTTTTGTTTCTCCGTGCTCGTTTGTCCATTTGATATAATAACTCCTCGAACGTCTTCCCATGCGCTTTCCGGAGAGAGAGGAGTAGTACTCAAACTCACCCGTGTATGTGGAATAGTTTTCGTTTATCATATCCTCGCGCATAGAGAGATAATCGAATAATTCTATGGAAAGGACGATGCCAAACAAGAGAACCCCAACAATCACAAACGCCAATGCTTGTTCTTCAGGGGAGGCGGTTAAATTATTCCATTTTTTCTTCTTTGTGGTTTTCTTTTTCTTCTTCTTTTTTCGGGAAATGCAGGCATAAACCACACTTGGGAGAACCAAAAGAAGCAGTGCCCAAAATATCATTCCGACAACTTCCCATTTCATCAAGTGTTTAATGATTTCAGTATACATTTTCTCTCCAGTCATCGTTTTATTCTATCAATTCGGCATCCCACCAGAGCAAATGTCCGCCATTGGGAGCGTAAACAATCGTGCCTTTGTAGTAATCTTCTCTCAGGCGGTGTTCGCCGTCTTGAAATTTCTCTATTCGGTAAAGATATCTTGCTCTTTGTGTTTTCCCTTGGTCATCTGTCCATTCCACGTAATCGGGGCCCTTGGGAGAATAATGGTAGTAAAATTCGCCTGTATATGTTGCGTAATTCTCGTTTATCAAATCTTGGCGCAAGGAAAGATAGTAATACAGATCCTCCCCAAAGGAGATGACAAAAATAAGAGTGACCGCCACAAACCAAGCCCACGATTTATCGTGATTTTGTTCATACCATCTGCGTTTCTTTTTGGACATTTTCTTCTTTGCAGGACGCACAGAAAAGAAGTAGATCAGCACAAGAGCAATCACGAAGAGAACGATGTCAATGATTATGCCGATTGTTTTTGCTCGCATCAATTCGCGAATAATCTCCTCGTACATTTTGCCTCTCCCCCTTTCTCTGTGTCCTTCTTCCCAATTATACAAAGAAAACCCACGTTTGTCAAGAAAGAGAGCAAAAAATGTTCGTCCAAAAGCGCAAAAAAGCGCACATGTGCGACAAAAACGCGCATACGTGCGCTCGTTTTGGGTGTTTTTCGGTCATTTTCCGTCCTTTTCTGTCTCACGCTTTTTCTTGACAATAAAAGAGCGACGTGGGATAATTGGATAAAGTGCAGAGTTGTTTTCCACTCGGTCAACTCTCTTAACGGGCAGGGTCTTGGAGGCGCCTGACCGTTTGCGGCAGCAAAAGCGAACCTTGTGTTCGCGCCGCCCGTCTGTCTGTAACCTGACGGATTTATTTAGAAAATTATTGTGCAAAAGTTCTTGAAAGGGGTGTGGGGAAAACTTCTTCCCAAGAAGTTTTCCCCACAAAAAAGAGAGGAAATGAAAATGACTCAAACATTTTTAATTATTCTTGCCATCGTTTTTGCGGTGGCGTTGGCGCTGACCATCGCGATGATCAGCATTACGTATATGAGGGTAGAGAGCGAGAACACAAGGCCGCCCTTGACGGAGACGACCTTACCGACACCGCAGGGAACGACCTTCTTTTTGGGAGAGACTACACTGCCCGAAGAGGTGACAACTCCCGAGGAGGTCACTACACAGAGCAATGCGCTCTCTTTTGCATCGGCAGGGAACGGAACCTGCACGCTTGTCGGCATTGGGAGCTGCACCGATGCCTGCGTGGTCATTCCCGAATATTCCCCCGCAGGGGATAAGGTCACGGCAGTTGCCGCGAGAGCGCTTTATGGGCAAAAACAAATCAACGCTATTCAAATTCCCGCAACCGTCGAGCACATCGGTGTGCTTGCCTTTGCAAATTGCCCCAATCTTGTTTACATTTCGGTCAGCGACGAAAACGAGGAATATTGCGACATCGACGGTATTCTTTACACCTCCGACGGGCGCGAGCTTTTGCTCTATCCGCCCATGCGAGCCGGGGCGAGCGTGACCATCAGCTTGGTCACCACCGAGATCGCGGAAATGGCGTTTTATAACTGTGCGTATCTTTCCCATGTTTATTACACGGGCACTCCCGAGGCGTGGGAGCGCATCAGCATCGGTGCTAAAAACTATTCTCTGATTGCTGCAGCCAAAACTTTTACCTAAAATAATTTTCCCTGTCATAACACGGTCACGTGCCTCATATATTTGCAACAAGAAACCATCAAGAATTGGGAGGCCGAATATGTTTGTTTATTCTATGCGTGCAAGCACCATTAAGCTGGTGGGGGTCATTTGTGTGGCGCTTACGGTTTTAATCACGCTCATTGCGTTTGTACCCACCTACGTAATTCCAAATCAGCCCGCGGCAGATGCCGATGCCGAGGTCAAGTATTCTTACGATAAGGTCAAAACGCCATCCGATGCCGCCAACTTTTTGGCACAGTTCGGCTGGGAGGTAGAGGGCACACCCGTTGAGGAAAAGGCAGTCACCATTCCCGCAGAGTTCGATAAGGTTTTTGCCGCCTACAATGAGCTGCAAAAGTCGCAGGGGCTCAACCTGACAAAGTATCGCGGCAAGGATGTCACCCGCTATACCTTCGCCGTCAAAAATTATGAGGGATACGAGGGCACCGTTTGGGCAAATGTGCTGGTTTACAGGGGCAAGGTCATCGGCGGAGATATCTGCTCAGCGGACGTTTCCGGCTTTGTGCACGGATTTGAGAAAAAATAATCAAAAAAGAAAGAGCCGAGGCGCAATTTTGCACCAAATCGGCTCTTTTTTGCGGCATTTTAGTTAGGTAAAGTGTTCAAAACGACCATTTTGAGACGCGCTTTTATATATAAATATAGTAAAAACACCATCCAACATTTACTAGAACGACACAAAAGCACCGAAAATGTCCAAAACGGAAAAAAATAGGCATTTTTGGAAAAAATATTTGTGAATTTTTTATGAAAAACCGCACAAAAAAACACCATTATGATATAATATTGCCATGGAGCCCGGCTCCAAATTTTTTATGGAGGTTTTCACGATGAAACACCAAAACGTTCTCCGCATTTTGGCTCTGGTTATGACCATTGCTTTGATGCTGTCCGTTGCTTCTTGTTTTAGTGGCGAAGAGACTTATACCACAGCGAAAAAGCCCGACACCACTACTCCGAAGCCGGTAGTAACGACCGAACCCAACACCACTGTGACCACTCCTGAGTCCACTCCCGAGTCCACTCCCGAGTCCACTCCTGAGTCCACTCCCGAGTCCACTCCCGAGTCCACTCCCGAGTCCACTCCTGAGTCCACTCCCGAGTCCACTCCTGAGTCCACTCCCGAGTCCACTCCCGAGTCCACTCCTGAGTCCACTCCCGACTCCACTCCTGAGTCCACTCCTGAGTCCACTCCCGAGTCCACTCCTGAGTCCACTCCCGAAGAGACCACTCCTCCTGCACCTGTAGAGACCACTACTCCCGGCGGCGACGATCCCACTCCTCCCGAGGTATGTGAAGAGCACAGCTATGAAGTAGATCTTCTCAACAACCCCTCCAGATTTGAAAAGACTTGGGGCGTATGCACCGTTTGCGGTTACATCGATGACGATCATACCCACAAGATCGAAGATGGCAAGTGCGTATACTGCGATTACGAGTTCTCCACCACTGACGTAACCTCTGCTTTCGACGCAGACGGCGACGGTGCAGCTGACGTATACAAGTTCTCCGCAGCACTTCCCGAAAAGTTCAACAACGCAATCCGTCTGGATGCATTCAAGGATGCTACCGGTGATCACATGGACTATGATGAAATCCGTGCAGGCACCGCAAGCCAAATGCCTTATCCTCACGCATACTGCAGCGACGGTGTTGCAACCGACGCTCTGAACTTCACCGTTACCGTAGAAAAAGCCGGTATCTATGAAGTAGCAGTACACATCCGTCTGAAGGACCAAAA
>JAZORZ010000071.1:0-67306 GCA_045656885.1 Eubacteriales bacterium | reverse complement strand
TCTGGTAAGGTTCTTCGCGTTGCGTCGAATTAAACCACATACTCCACTGCTTGTGCGGGCTCCCGTCAATTCCTTTGAGTTTCAACCTTGCGGCCGTACTCCCCAGGTGGAATGCTTATTGTGTTAACTGCGGCACGGAAGTTTGCACCCCCACACCTAGCATTCATCGTTTACAGCGTGGACTACCAGGGTATCTAATCCTGTTTGCTCCCCACGCTTTCGTGTCTCAGCGTCAGTAATCGTCCAGTAACCCGCCTTCGCCACCGGTGTTCCTCCTGATATCTACGCATTTCACCGCTACACCAGGAATTCCAGTTACCTCTCCGACCCTCAAGAACCACAGTTTCAAATGCAGGTCACGAGTTAAGCCCGTGATTTTCACATCTGACTTGCAGTCCCGCCTACACACCCTTTACACCCAGTAAATCCGGATAACGCTCGCCACCTACGTATTACCGCGGCTGCTGGCACGTAGTTAGCCGTGGCTTATTCATATGGTACCGTCATTTGTTTCGTCCCATATAAAAGAAGTTTACAATCCGAAGACCGTCTTCCTTCACGCGGCGTCGCTGGGTCAGGCTTTCGCCCATTGCCCAATATTCCCCACTGCTGCCTCCCGTAGGAGTCTGGACCGTTCTCAGTTCCAATGTGGCCGTTCAACCTCTCAGTCCGGCTACTGATCGTCGGCTTGGTGGGCCGTTACCTCACCAACTACCTAATCAGACGCGAGCTCATCCCTGTGCAATAAATCTTTGGCATGGTCACCATGCGATGTCCATGCGTTATGCGGTATTAGCGTCCGTTTCCAGACGTTATCCCACACACAGGGGCAGATTGCTCACGCGTTACTCACCCGTCCGCCACTAACGCAGGGCCGAAGCCCCTTGTCCGTTCGACTTGAATGTGTTATGCACGCCGCCAGCGTTCATCCTGAGCCAGGATCAAACTCTCGATATCATTGTATTAAAACAGCCTTAGCTGATTCAATCTGTTTACATCGAGCTTTTGCTCTTAGCAATTTTACTTTTTGTTTGAGTAGTATTCTCTTTTGAATTGTTCGAGATCCAATACACATACTATTTTTTTAGCTTTGTACTTCTCTCTTGTTGTTCAATTTTCAATGACCGTGTGACGCCACTTTTGCGCGGCATCTTGCATATTATATCACACAACAAATCTTTTGTCAAGGGGTTTTTATAATTTTTTTTACATTTTTTTGCATAATAGCAAGTTTCACAAATGATACTAAAATAAACCCCATTTTGTTTGGAGATTTTGAATGATAACGCTGATTTTTCGCACGCTTTTGGTCTATATTTTTCTCATTTTAATTATGCGGTTGATGGGAAAACGACAAATTGGAGAATTGGAAGTGACCGATCTTGTTGCCACGCTCCTGCTTTCGGAAATTGCCTCCCTCCCCATTACCGACCCGAACATTCCCGTTTTGCACGCGATCATCCCAATGATCGTTTTGCTCTCGCTCGAAGTTTTTTCTTCCTATATATTAATAAGAGTGCCAAAACTGAAGAATTTTCTATCGGCGGCGCCCACGATCCTCATCAAAGACGGCATTCTTGACCAAACCGCGCTGGTTGCTACGCGCCTTTCGATTGAAGAGCTGATGAGCGAGATTCGTCAACAGGGATTTTGCAGTCTTGCTTGCGTTTGGTATGCTATTCTCGAAAAGGACGGCAGATTGACCATTCTTCCGCGCGCGCGATATTCTCCGCCGACGCAGGAACAAATGAACATCACCACGAGCGAGGAAAGCTTGATGCACGTTGTGTATAACGGAAACTGTTACAATGACAAAGGGCTCTCGCTGATTGGAAAAGATCGCGCGTGGGTGGAAAAACAGCTTTTGCGACGCGGGGTGGCTCCGGCAGATCAGTTTTGCGTGACTGCGAACAGCCAAGGCGAGATTTATTGGATACCCAAAATGAAAGGAGAGAAAAAATGAGATCTTTGATTGCGACCGTTATTTTGGTTTTTGCGATGGTTTTGGCGGCAACCGCAAATTTTATTTATATCAACCGCTTGGCGGACAGTCTTACAGAGATGGCAGATTCTCTCCCTTCACCAAACGATTCCACGTGCGTGGAAAAAGCCGCTGCCCTTTGCAAAAAGTGGGAAAAGAACGCGCCCCTCGTGGGGCTCACCGTCGGTTTTCTCACCGTTGACAAGCTCTCCGAGCATTGCCAAACTCTCCTCTCCTGTGCCGAGGTCGGTGACGTTTACGGCTACCACGCCGCCCTCACCCTCTTGCAAGACAGCATTGACGATGTGAGAAGATTAGAACAGTTTTCGGTGGAGAATTTGTTTTGAAGACGCGAAAATGTGGGGGAACTTCTTTCGAGAAGTTCCCCCACACCCCCTCAAGAACTTGCTGACAAGGGGTTATCAAAATAAATTTGCCAGTTTACTAACAGACGGGAGGCGCAACGCCGGTGGGCGTTTGCTTTTGCTGCCGCGAGCGATTAGGGACCACCACCCCTACTCGCTAAGAAAGTTGTTTTGCGTTGGCGTGAGCGCCTACTTTTCTTTTGGTCTTGTTACAATCAGCGCTTTTACGCGCTCGCAAAGACTTTGAAATTCGGGGTGGTTGCGGATGGGGTCGAATTCTTTGCCTTGCAAAGTATACAACTCTACGCTCGGGTATATGCAATAGCAGGTGCTCATACCGTTTATAGACGTATAAATATAGATCATTCGTTCTTCAGCAACATCGGGATTGTTATTGGGACTCAACCAATCCTCTTTTGCCTTCCACTCCATTTTCTCAAGAAAACGGCAGGATGTTGGCAACAACACCTCATCTGTAATTTTCATGGTCTCTTCCAATAGTTTTACTGCCGTTTCAATCTGTAATAGTGCTTCATTCTGCTTGTTAACAGAGATCAATCGTACCGCAGATTTTAATCCAAGTTCTATGCGGTCGGCTATCCACATATCCGGACCGTCATCCGTTGCATCTCGCCGTATCAGAGAAAGTATGGTTTCCATAAAATCATCCGCATAGTCTTTGTTGTTTTTGCTTTCTCCCCATTTTAACAGATAACTCGGGCAAAGCAATTTGTTAAATGCGTGGTAAAGCTGATAGTTTCTTTCTGTTTCAAAGCGTTTCGCATCACCGCGATACATATACCGTCTAAAAAGCAATGCACGTTCCGAACAATCAAAAGAGGTAGTGTGTTTTTTTAGGAAATCATTAAGATGTTCTTCGTCTTCAACCTCTGCCATCGTTTGAATGGTATGGGGATACATAGGATGTCGCTTGAGATATTCCTCCGCCAAAAAGCGCACCTCGGGCAAAATTTTGGGATCGCGGAATGTACGGTCGTTGCCCTCGCTCCACGGACGCCACGCGTAGTCGCTATCTAGATAATTTCGGCGAATATCGCGCAGAAGTGTTACGATTTTGTCGGCATCGTATTCTTTTTTCATACACTCGCGGCGGAGCTCATCAAAGGTTGCAAGTGCTCTTTTTTCTTTTTCAATCTGCGGCATACCGAGAAGCTCGTCTATTGTAACCGAGAGCGTTTCGGCAATCGCGGGGATTAGTTCAAGGTCGGGGTAGGTCGCGCCGTTTTCCCAACGGCTGATGGATTGATAAGTCACACCCAAACGGTCGGCAAGCTCCTCTTGCGTTAAATCGTTCTTTTTGCGAAAATTGCGGATGTTTTCACCAATAGTCAATTTCATAATTTTCTCTCCTTGTTTTCTTTTTCAAGGCCTTTTTGTGTCGACATCTTTATTATACGCCATAAACACAGAAAAAGCAATAACGCATTTTGCGAGAAAAATTATCGGTTTGTGTTATGTTATAAAAAACTACGATGCGAATTAAATAATTCGTCCAGCCGAACATAATTATTTTATTTTTATTTTTTTGTGCGTGCTTTTTTGAAGGGGTGCGGGGGAACATAACATTTTGTGAACGAAATGGTATATTCCTTGTTTTTTATTTTAACAAATTTCTTAGCGCGCGGGGTCTTGGTGGTGCCCACGCGCTCGCGAGAGCAAAAGCGTGCCAAGAGGCACGCGCCGACTGTCTGTTTATAAACTAACAACTTATTTCTATAGTCCCTTGTTAGAGAGTTCTTGAAAGGGGTGTGGGGAAAACTTCTTGCAAGAAGTTTTCCCCACTTTTCCATTACACTATAAAATTATCTAAATACCACTGACCGTCCTGCAGGGCGATGAGAATTTCGACGTTTTCGACGTTTTCGGGAGTATCCTCGAGCCAGGAGTCGACGGTGATGACGCAGCGGTCTTTTTTACCGAGTGACTGCACCTTCATGGTAGAAAAATCATAAATGCGCATACCCTCGTAGGGGGTAACACGGAACTCCTTAGACTGCCAGAGGTACATACCTTCCTCGTAGTATCGCGCAACGCCGACAACCGAGCCACCAACACTATCGGAGATGGCAAAGCCGTCGAAAATTGCTGTGTAGATGACCTCGTCGAGATACGCCTTGGAGTAGATTTTTTCGATGGCATCCTTCATATCCTGCGCGGTGTGATATTTTGCATTGGGCATTACGATTTCGTAGTGTTGGGCAGAGTCGAGACCGTAATAAATGTGTTCAAACGCTACGTATTCGGAGTCGTCCTCCCAAACAGGCAGTCCGCAACCGTAAATGAGCGCATTGACCTCTTGCGAGGATTCGAGAAGATAGACCATTCTATCGTAAATATCCTCAATGCGCGGCGCGGCGTTGCATTGGAACAGGAGCACGCAGCTCACGGCCAAAACCACCACCGCGAGTGCCCCAGCTATAATTTTTTTGTAATGCTTTTTGAAAAACACAAGGATAATTTCCTTGGTGAGTTTTTTTGTTTCTTCCATTATTCTTCACTTTGGGATTGTGTGGTTTCCTCTACCTGTTCAGCCGTTTCAACAACTTCTGTTGCTTCAGAAGTGACTTCTGCTACGATCTCGTTGCCATCTTCATCGAATTCGACTTCTTCCTCTTCGTTCTCTTCTTCGCGAGCAACAACGGTAAAGTTGACAAGCTGTTGTCCCTCGCCAAGGCGCATTACGATTACGCCGCCTGCACTACGGGAACGGGAAGGAATACCTGCAACGGGAGTACGAATAATGGTACCCGAATCGGTGATCATCATAATATCCATGCTATCGTCAACAGCGGCAATACCTGTCAGGTCACCGCTCTTTTCGGTCAGATTGTAGCAGGTGACACCGTAGCCGCCGCGATGCTTCATCAAGCGGAAGTCATCGAACGGGCTGCGCTTACCAAAGCCGTTTGCGGTGATGCAGAGCAGATCCTTGCCTTCTTCAACGGTGCAAACGCCCTTAACGTGGTCGCCCTCGCGCAAACTGATGCCGCGAACACCGCGTGCGGTACGTCCGAGTGCGCGTGCACCCTCTTCGGCAAAGCGGATTGCTTGACCTTGCTCGGTTGCAATGAGAAGCTCGCAGGTGCCGTCAGTCAGCACTACGTAAAGCAGCTCGTCGCCCTCGTCAAGGGTGAGCGCGATCTTACCGCCCTTGCGTTGGTATTCGTATTCGGAAAGTTTTGTTCTCTTAATAACACCGTTTCTGGTTACCATGGTGAGGTAATGGGTGTCGGTAAACTCGTCTACGCTGATGCAAGAGGTGATCTTTTCCCCTGCCTCAAGCTCGAGAATGTTAACGATATTTTGTCCGCGTGCGGTGCGTCCCGCCTCGGGGATCATATATGCCTTACGCATTTGAACCTTACCCGTGTTGGTGAACATCAACAGATAAGAGTGGCTGTTAACGGCAATGACCTTTTCGATAAAGTCCTCTTCCTTAGTGGACATACCAATTACGCCGCGTCCGCCACGGTGTTGTGCAGAATAAACTGCCGCAGGTTGACGTTTAATGTAACCCGCGTTGGTGAGTGTGATAACACAGTTGTGACGCTCGATGAGGTCCTCAAGAATGATCTCGTGCTCGGCCGCCATAATGTCGGTGCGGCGGTCGTCTGCATACTTGCGGCGGATCTCGCCCATCTCATCCTTAATGATCTGCTTGATCTTGCCAATGTCGGCAAGAATGCCTTCAAGCTCTTCAATGAGAGCGTGCAGGCGTGCGAGTTCGTCTTCGATCTTGCTTCTTTCCATGCCGGTCAGCTTACCAAGGGTCATTTCAACAATGGCTTGCGATTGAATATCAGTCAGACCAAAGCGCTCCATCAAGGTCTGCTTGGATGCAGGAATAGAGGGAGAGGTCTTCATAATCTGCACGATCTCGTCGATGTTATCAAGCGCGATCTTGTAGCCCTCATAAATGTGCGCTCTTGCCTTTGCCTTTTCAAGCTCGAACTCGGTGCGGCGCGTGATGACTTGCTCTTGGTGAGCAATGTAATGGTCAAGAATTTGCGGCAGGTTGAGAACTTTGGGCTCGTTGTTAACAAGAGCCAGCATATTGATAGCAAAAGTCTCCTGCAGCTGGGTATATTTATACAGTTGATTGAGAAGAATTTGCGAGTTGACGTCGCGGCGGTATTCCACAACAATGCGCATACCGTCTCTGCCCGATTCGTCGCGCAGCTCAGTAATGCCCTCAATTCTCTTTTCCTTAACGCAGTTTGCAATAGACTCGCAGAGCAAACTCTTGTTAACGCCGTAGGGAATTTCGGTAAATACAATGCGGCGGTGGTCTTCCTCAATGGTTGCGCGTGCACGAACCATGATGTGACCCTTGCCGGTTTCGTATGCCAAGCGAATGCCGTTAACGCCGTAAATGGTGGCATAAGTGGGAAAATCGGGACCCTTGATGTACTCCATCAAATCGTCAACCGAGCACTCGGGGTTATCCATGCGGTAGATGGTGGCGTCAATGACCTCACCAAGGTTGTGAGGGGGAATATTGGTCGCCATACCAACCGCAATACCCATAGAGCCGTTAACCAAGAGATTGGGAAAACGGGAAGGCAGAACCGTGGGTTCTTGCAAGCGGTTATCAAAGTTAGGCATCATGGGAACGACGTTCTTATCAAGATCACGCATCATTTCGTCGGCAATCTTATCAAGACGTGCCTCGGTATAACGGTAAGCAGCCGCGCCGTCACCGTCAACAGAGCCAAAGTTTCCGTGTCCCTCTACCAGAGGATAACGCATAGAGAAATCCTGCGCCATGCGAACCATAGTGCCGTAAACAGCAGCGTCACCGTGAGGGTGATAGCGACCGAGCACGTTACCTACGGTGGTAGCCGACTTGCGGAAGGGCTTGGAATGCACCAAGCCGTCCTCGTACATCGCGTAAAGAATACGGCGAGCACCGGGCTTCATTCCGTCGCGCACGTCGGGAAGCGCACGCGCCATAATAACCGACATAGAATACTCGATAAAGGATTTTTTAACTTCCTTTTCCATACCCACGTCGACGATTTTCTGATTTTCAAACAGGGCGAGCTCCTGTTCTTTTTCTAAATTTTTGTCCTTTTCGTTAGCCACGATTTCTGTCCCTTTCCTGTCTTTATTTCAAGAGATGATTAAGCTTTCAATTTTTTACAAAATAGTTTGAGCGGTAAGTAAAGTGCAATTCCCGCAAGTGTCGTTGCCAGTATTTCGGGAAGTACCGCGTGAATGAAAATTTGCACAAGGTTTATGTTTTGATAGGTCAAGCAAGCGTAAAGAACAGTAACCGACGCTCGCAAAAACAGTGCAAACATTAAATAAATGAGATACGGTATAAATCTTTTGGGTTGCACGGCACGTGCGTAATGCCCAGCCGTGTAGCCAAAGACCATATAAAACAACGGTAACAGTACTACTCCGCTCGAGGCAATGGCTTCAATCAGCGCGCCTGCCGCAAGACCCGTAATCGCTCCGTGATGTCGCCCGTTGAAAAAAGCAACACAGGTGACTATACAGAGCATTAAATCGGGAACGGCACCTATGTAGGTGAGCTTGCCAAACACACTTGTTTGAAGAATTGCTCCCCCGAGAATGAGGAGTGCCAGCGAAACACCAAACACCACAAGGCGTGAGCGTGCCTGTGCTTCAAAGCCCATAATGCGATTTCTCGACACGTCCTCACTCCTTTTTCTGTGTTTTATTTATCACCGCTAATATTTTCGTAACCCGTAATGACCATGACCCATTTGAGCGATGAAAAATCCACTGCGGGGGTTACGGTTGCCACAAGCGTGCGGTTGTATTCGTCTACCTCAATAGAGGTAACTGTTCCTATTTTGAGGTCTGCAGGATAGACACTGCCTGTACCGCTCGAATAAACGGTATCACCGACCTGTACGTCGGCAGCGGCATCGATGTATCCTATCTTGCAGGTTCCTTCTTGGCGCATGCTGTAATCGCCGCTGACGATGCCAACAACCTCGGAGCGCGGAATGTATGCACCCACAGACGTTGCCGTTTCGATCAGGGTGGATACCATACACCAATTCAATCCAACCTCAACCACGTAGCCCACAATGCCATCTTTGGTGACAACCGGCATATTGGGTTCAATGCCGTGCAGCGTGCCGCGGTTGAGTGTAAAGTTTGTAATGTAGTTGCCCGATGAGTGGCTGATGACCATTCCCTCTTCCATCTTAAAAGAGGGATATTTGTTCTTCATGTCAAGATAATCACGCAACCGCTCGTTTTCTTTTTCGAGTAGCTCTGCATTTTGCAGCTGCTCCCTCAGAGCCGCGTTTTCATCAATGAGTGCTTTGTTTTTTTCGTCGAGTGCTTTCATGCTGGCAAAATATTTGCCCCAACCCTGGAACGCATTACCGATTGTGGTTGCCACCCAACGCACAGGCATTGTGACTGTTCCTACAATGTTTTTTGCAAGACTGCGATAACCCATAATGGAAAATACCGACGGAACAATTGTCAAAACCAAAGCAATGCACAGGTAAATGATGAAAAATTTGTTTTGAAAAATTCTCACGTTTTTCTATCCCCCTTTCGTAAGATTTGCAAGGGGTATGAATTAAACGTCAAGATTTTCGGCAAACTTTGCGTTTTGCTCGATGAATACACGTCTTGGCTCTACCTTGTCGCCCATGAGCACCGAGAACATCTCGTCACATGCGATGGCGTCCTCAATAGTAACGCGCAGAATGGTACGGGTTGCGGGATCCATTGTGGTTTCCCAAAGCTGGTCGGGGTCCATTTCACCAAGACCCTTGTAGCGGTCGGCTTCAATGTTGACACCGCCCATTTCGGCAACAATGGCTTCCTTTTCTTCCTCGGTGTAGGCGTAACGCTCGTTGCCGTATTTCGAGCCCTTCTTATAAATCTTATAGAGCGGCGGTTGTGCAAAATAGATGTGTCCTTCCTCAATGAGCTTTCTCATGTGGCGGAAGAAGAAGGTGAGGAGCAGAATACGAATGTGCGAGCCGTCGACGTCCGCGTCGGCCATAATGATGATCTTTCCGTAACGGAGCTTTGCAACGTCAAATTCTTCACCAATACCGCAACCGAGCGCTTGAATGATCGGGATAAGAGATTGATTGGAATATACCTTGTCGAGTCTTGTTTTCTCGACGTTGAGAACCTTACCGCGCAGAGGCAGAATTGCCTGGAAGCGCGAGTTACGTCCCTGCTTTGCAGAGCCGCCCGCGGAGTCTCCCTCTACCAAGTAGAGCTCGGTGAACTCTGCATTCTTTTCTTGGCAGTCGGCAAGCTTGCCGGGGAGCGTAGAGCCCTCAAGAAGTCCCTTGCGGCGGGTTGCCTCGCGTGCTTTTCTTGCCGCCTCGCGAGCACGGTATGCCGCCATTGCCTTTTCCAAAATTGCCTTACCGACTGCGGGATTTTCCTCAAGGTATTCCTCAAGCTTTTCGGTAACGAGTGTGTAGAGAATGGTTCTCATCTCGCTGTTGCCGAGCTTGCCCTTGGTTTGCCCCTCGAACTGTGCCTCGGTCAACTTAACCGATACGACAGCCGAAAGACCCTCACGCACGTCCTCACCCGAGAGGTTCTTTTCGCTCTCCTTAATGATGCCGTACTTTCTGCCGTAGTCGTTAAATACCTTGGTTAGTGCGGTCTTAAAGCCGATCTCGTGGGTCCCGCCCTCAATGGTGTTGATGTTATTTGCAAAGGTGAGCAATGCCTCGTTGTAGCTATCGTTATACTGCATAGCAACCTCGGCAACCCAGTTCTCCTTTTCGGCCTTCATATAAATGACCTCGGGGTGAATGAGCTCACACTTCTTTTGGTCGTTGATATATTCAACAAAGGATTTAATACCGCCCTCGTACATCAAATCATTCTCGCGATAAGTGCCGTCCTCAAGAGGTTGTCTTTCATCTCGCAAAAAGATGTTTACGCCGCCGTTGAGGAATGCTTGCTCACGCAAACGCTTGAGCAGTGTATCGTAATCGAATACGACCTCCTCGAACATTTCGGGGTCGGGCAGGAAGCGAACGTACAAGCCGTGACGGTCGGTTGCTCCCTCTTCCTTAAAGGGACGTGCAACGTGACCACGCTCAAAACGCTCGGTGTAGCGCTTGCCCTCGTGGCAGTTATCGATCTCTACCCAAGAGGAAAGTGCGTTTACAACAGATGCACCAACGCCGTGAAGACCTCCGGAATATTTGTAGCCGTCACCGCCAAACTTGCCGCCTGCGTGCAGAACGGTATAGACCACCTCAAGCGTGGGAATGCCCATTTTGGGGTGAATACCACTCGGAATACCGCGACCGTCATCCTGTACGGATACGCTGTTATCCGGGTGAAGCGTGACCTCTATGCGCTTACAGCGGCCCGCCAGTGCCTCGTCGATGGAGTTATCGACAATTTCATATACCAGATGGTGAAGACCGCGCGCCGAGGTAGACCCGATATACATACCCGGTCTCTTACGGACGGCTTCCAAGCCCTCGAGTATCTGAATCTGACTTTCGTCATAAACGCGTTGTTCCAGATTTTCCATGTTTTATGTTTCCTTTCTGTTGGTGTCAGAACCTTTGTGATCTTGTCAATAGGGTTTCTAAAAAGATATCAGATGTTTATTTTTGCGAAAGTTTTTTGTATTGTTCAACCTTGCACACAATAAACGTTTGTTTTTCGGGGCGTCGGGGACGTCGCCCCCTACGAGAAATCAAAACACTTAACGCGTCCTTTTTCTCATCTAAACCCAAAAGCATTTTCGCGTATGATTCTAAACAACTTTTGTAGGGGCCGACGTCCCCGACGGCCCGCCTTCAAGTGGTTTATGTTTTTTTATAAAAAAATCTTTCTATTATTTTTTGATTATTTTATCCGTGCATCGATCTGCCCACGAGCGATGCCGCGGCAAGCTGTGAAAAGCAGACCTTAAAGTTTCCCTCTCTATCCTTATATAAAACAAAGGATTTGGGAATTTCCTCAGATGCGAATTCAACCGCGCGCCGCGCGTCCGCCGCCGAGAGATATTTTTTTGTGATAGTGGAAACAGTTGCCGTATCGGCATCAAAAATACCGATGATGTTCCGCTCTCTGATGTTTTGGTTGTTGCCTACGTGTAAATACATTAGGGCTCCTCTTTTCTTTTTTTCTCTTGCCCTCTCATTCGATAGTAAAAAACAGACTCGGGAATGAGAAAACACAGACAAACAACAATGATAATTGTTGCATATGCTAACGTTTCTGCGTTGATGCTTGAATCTAAAAGTTCAAGCAAAGCAATAAACATTTGAAGCACAATCATAACAGCTGCTGAAATAATGTTTCCTTTTCTTGGTTTTCTTTGTGCCTTACAGAGTTGATATAACTCATATGCACTCAACCCCAAGATTAACAACAGGAGAAAAGAGATAGAAGAATTTGCCATAATTTCTATTATTTTTTCTTTGTATTGTTCCATTTTTACGTTGATTGGAAAGTTCCTTTTTCTACCCTTATCATCTTGCCGCCAACGATGCCCGAGGGCTCGCAGGTGGTGATGATGACCTGACGCTCGCCAATCTTGCCCGAAAGGTAAGCGCGGCGGGTGCTATCAAGCTCGGAGAAAACGTCGTCAAACAGGAACACGGGCTTCTCTCCGCAAACGGTTGCACAAACCTCGCCCTCGGCAAGCTTGAGTGAGAGCGCCAAGGAGCGTTGCTGCCCCTGCGATGCAAAGGAGCGTGCGGGCTTACCGTTGAGTAAAATCTCAATATCGTCTTTGTGAATACCCCAAAGCGTGCTCCCCGCTCCAATCTCGCGGTCGTGATGCGAGGACAAAAGCGTGCGGTATGCTGTCTCTGTTTTTTCTATATCCTCATATTCTTCAACAGGTTGTTTTGACGAACCGAGATACACAAGCATGGGTGTCTCGCGCTCGCCCGTCATTTCGCCAAAGAAGCGTGTAACGTGCTCCTGTGCCATTTTGATATAGCGATAACGGTAACGCGCGATGACTGCCGCCTCGTGTGCAAGCTGCTGCGACCAAAGCTCCACCGTGGCATCAAAGGTCGAACGATCGTCCTCTGCTGCCCTGATGAGCTGATTGCGCTGCTTGAGTATTTGGTTGTAGCGTTGTAAACTTTTGAGATACACGGGATAAAGCTGCGAGAGCGCAATATCCAAAAAGTTGCGCCGCTCACCCGGTCCCTCTTTGATCAGGGATAGATGCTCGGGACAAAAGAGCACCGTGCGGAACGCGCCCACAATGTCGGAGACTCTTCCCACCTTGATGCGGTTGTGCTCGATCTGCTTTCTCTTCCCCTGCATCATACGCACAGTAATGTTCTGTCGGCGCACGGAGTCACAAAAGTCAAGCGACACCTCGCAAAGCTCCTCGCCAAAGCGGATCATTTCCTCATCGTGAGAGGTGCGAAAGCTTTTGCCCAGTGAGGTAAAATGAATTGCCTCGAGCAAATTTGTCTTCCCTTGCGCATTTTCACCGCACAGAATATTAACGCCTCTGTCAAACTCGATCTCGGCTACCTCTATGTTGCGAAAATTGCGAATGGAGATCTTATTACATTCCATTTATTTTGATTACTCTTTCATTCTGACGGGCAGGAGCATAAAGAGGTCAGTAGCGTCCTCGTCTGCTACTGCGGGCTCAATGTTGATGCTGGTCAGTGCCGAGGTCATGGAGATCTTCACCTTTTCAGCGTCACTTGCGCGCAAGCTATCAATGAGGAAGCGGTTGTTGAACGCGATCAGGATGCGGTCCCCCTCTTGCTCGGTCTCAATCTCATCATAGGTGCTGCCAAGGGTGGAAACTGCCGAAACCTTGAGAACGCTATCTTCAAATTCAAGTTTTACGTGCGAGCGCACGCTGCCTGCGATCTTTTCCTCGGTAACAAGTGCAGCTCTTTCAAGAGCCGAGATCATTCTTTCACGGTCAACGGTTGCAAAAATGCGGTGAGACTTGAGAATGATGCGGTCGTAATCGATGTATTGACCTTCGATCAGACGGGAGAAGAATACCATATCGCCAATGTTGAACACGATGTTCTTGCGGCTCATGTAAATGCGAACGTCCTCGCGCTCGTCGTCCTTGAGCAGCTTGTAGAGCTCGTTGATGGTTTTTGTAGGAATAATAAAGGAGAACTTAAGGGCAGAGCCGTCCTCATTCTTGTTTTCAATGCTTGCCTTGGTAGCACATCTTGCCAGCTTGTAGCTATCGCAGGAAACCGTCAGGAGCTCATCATCGCTGACGCGGAAGTAGCAACCGTTGAGCACAGGACGTTGGTCATTGGATGCCATTGCAAACATGACCTTGGAGAGCATCTTTTTGAGCACTGCCTGACCGACTACAAAGCCGTCCTCGGTAACAAGGCGGGGAATGGTGGGATAATCCTCGGCGGGGAGTGCGGTCATTTTGTGGTTGGACTTACCGCTGTGAATGCACGCCTGCATATTCTCGCTGACTGTCAGGGTAACGGTCTCGCCTTCCATAACGCGAATGGTCTGCACAAACTTTTGCGCGTTGATGATAGCGGAACCTGCTTCTTCAACCTCTGCCTCAAGCTTGATACGCATACCCTTTTCAAGGTCGAAGGTGGTCATTACACAAGTGTCATCGGCATTTGCTTCAATTAAAATACCCTCGGCTGCCGTGAGCGTGGATTTGCCCGATACGGCGCACATCAGGGGAGCTACTGCATCGCTTACGTTTTGGCGGTTGAATATGATCTTCATAACAAAAATTCCTTTCTTGGTATCCTTTCGCTCTCTTTGCGCGCAGCGCTCTATAACGAAAGAATGGTATAGATAAATGAAATAGTAATAGTAGTAGGGGCAGGGGAAACTGTGGAAAGCCCCGAATTGTGTATCTGTGGCGCATAAACCGCGATTTTTGTTCCCCAAGAGGTGTGGAAAAAGAGTTGGCTTTTTTGCACCAAGAGGGCTCAAAGTACCCAAAAACACTCTTTTAGGGCGCCACTTTTCTCTATTGGTCGTTTTTCGGTTTTGCCGATTTGGCTGTGGGTGGAAAACTCTTGTGGAAAAGACGAAGTTTGTCGAAGAAAATCGACACAAAGGACGACTTTTCCACCATTCCTTCATTTTGCCATTCCACAGGGAAAAACCTACGCGTGGCGGCAAGAACAGCATGATTTTGCGGAAAAACTGTGTAAAATCAAATCAAAATCAACAACTTTTCCACAGGTGTTGAAAACTGTGTGGAAAACTCATATTTTTGTGTGGAAAAGTTAAATTTCCTTTTTGAGCTCGTTGATCTCGGAGAGGAACGCAGGATCCTCCAAAAGTTTGGTCTCCATCAGTCGGTGAGAGGAAATGATGGTGGAGTGGTCTCTCTCAAAAATCTTTGCAATGCTTGGGAAAGACATTTCGGTAAGCTCACGGATCAAATAAATGGTAATATGTCGTGTGTTGGCAATATCCTTGTTTCTCTTGTTGCCGGTTAAGCTCTCGCGGGAGATGCCGTATTTGTTAAAGACTGCGTTAAAGATCTTATCAACAGTCACGCTAACGGGCTCTGCACCGCCGAGAAGCTCGGAGATGCATTCCTGTGCCAGCTCCATGTTGATCTCCTTGCCGGAGAGGAAACTGAGCGCTCCCAGCTTTTTGATAGCGCCCTCAATTTGACGAATATTGGAGCGCAGGTTTTCACCAAGGAAGGTCAGCACGTCATCGGGAATGGTAATATTGACCTGCTCTGCCTTCTTTTTGATAATGGCAATACGCAGCTCAAGATCCGGCGGCTCGATGTCGGCAAGCAGTCCCCATTCAAAGCGCGAGGTCAATCTGTCCTCAAGTGTTTTAATGTCTCTTGGCGGACGGTCGGACGTCAAAATAATTTGCTTCTTTCCGTCATACAGAGCGTTAAAGGTATGGAAGAATTCTTCCTGTGTAGAGGTCTTACCCGCGATAAATTGAATATCGTCGATGAGGAGAACGTCGCAATTGCGGTACTTCTCGTGGAAGTCTGCCATGGTCTTGTTTGCAAGGCAGGCGATCATCTGGTTGGTGAAATCCTCACCGCGGGTGTAGATGATCTTGATATTGGGATTGTTTTGCTTCATGCGGTTGATGGTTGCATGCATCAGGTGTGTTTTGCCAAGACCGCTGTTGCCGTAAATAAAGAGAGGATTGTAGGTAGAGAGCGAGGATTTTGTATCCGACTCATAGTTGGCGGGTCGGTTTGCAACCGCATAGCAGGCGGCGTGTGCAAATTTGTTTGTGCTGCCTACAATAAAGTTTTCAAAGGTGTATTCAAAATTGAAATCGGAGAGTGTGTTGAGTGGGCTCTTGACCTCTTCCTTTTTGGGAGCGGGCTCAAGACCGATCACCTGACTCTTAATGCTATCTCCTGCCGCGGCAGAGCCGGTAAAGGTGAGATTAACCTTGACGTCAAACCCCAAAAGCTGGCAGAATTTTTCCTCAACAGAGGCGAGATATTTGTTTTTGACAATGTCGAATTTGAAAGCAGAGGGAATTCCCAGGGTAAGGGTGTAAACCGAGGTGTCAAAAGAAACAACACTGATTTCCCCAAACCAAAGCTCAATCGAGGTCTCGGAAAGCTCCGAGCGGAAGGATTCCTTGACCATATTCCAAATTTCTCTGATTTCTTCGATGTAATTTTGAGAAGGCATTGACGATCTCCTTTCACAATTTTGATGTCGTGCTCATAATTATATATATTATAACATAAATAATAATATTTTACAACGCCCGCGCGCGTAATTTTAATAAAATTTACAAATAATTTATATTTTACATAGAAAACAGGTTGTTGACAAGTGGTCAAAAAAAGGGTATAATGAAAAAGAAAAACAAAAAAGACGGTGACCTTGCCGTCCTGTTAAAAGGAATTTTATGAGACTACACTACACAATAAAAGGAATGACCTGTGCGGCGTGCGTGGCGCACGTGGAACGGGCGATCGGCCGCGTGATAGGCGAGGGAGAGAGCGCAAACGTCTCCCTTCTTACCAATTCGGTCTCTCTTACCGTTGACGACACCACCGACGTACAGAGCTTGGAAAAACGACTTGCCGCCGCCATTCAGCGTGCGGGATACGAGCTTGTTACCGAGCAACCCAAGCAACAAAAAGAAAATAAAGAAAGCAAAAAACAAATTGTCACACTGATTCTATCGGCTCTGTTCACCCTTTGCGTGATGTATCTTTCCATGGGCTCGATGGTTGGATTGCATGCGCCTGCTTTTTTAAGAGGTGCCGAAAACGCCGCATTTATGTGTTTGGCACAACTGCTCCTTACTGTTCCTGTTCTTATTCTCAACCGTCGCTTTTTTATCAGCGGTGCCAGGGCTTTGTGGAATCGCTCGCCCAATATGGACTCTCTCATTTGCGTGGGTGCAGGCGCGTCTGTTGTGTACGGTCTGTTTGCATTCATTATGATCGTAACAGCAAAGGATACAGACACGGTGCACAAATATCTGCATGACCTCTATTTTGAGTCCGCCGCTATGATCCTCACACTTGTCTCTGTCGGCAAGCTCCTTGAGGCGAGAGCCAAGGATAAAACCGCGGATGCCATCCGCTCCCTTTCCACCCTCGCCCCCGCGTTTGTAACGGTGATCAAAGAGGACAAAGAAATTCTTTTGCCTATTGAAGAGCTGCAAAAGGATGACGTTTTTCTCATTCGTGCAGGAGAGCGTATCCCCGCCGACGGTGTGGTTCTTTCGGGGAGCGGAACGGTTGACGAATCGGCTTTGACCGGTGAGAGTATGCCCACAGAGAAAAGCGAGGGCAGCGAGGTTCGCGCGGCTTGCGTTTTGCTCTCGGGTGCTCTTACGGTGCGCGCAGAGCGTGTAGGAGAGGATTCTTCCCTAGCCCGTATCATTCGACTCCTCGAGGATGCTGCGTCCTCAAAAGCCCCCATTGCGCGCGTTGCCGATAAGGTAAGCGCGGTATTTGTTCCTGTTGTTATGGCAATTTCCGCATGCACGCTTGCTGTTTGGCTCATAGCAACACAAAACGTTGAGCAGGCGTTGCGTTCCGCTATATCTGTATTGGTTATTTCCTGCCCCTGTGCGCTCGGTTTAGCTACCCCCACGGCAATTACAGTAGGGGTTGGCAGAGCCGCCAAAAAAGGCGTTCTTTTCCGCTCCGCAGAGGCGCTTGAAAAATTTTCAACGGTACAAACGGTGGTGTTTGACAAGACCGGAACACTCACCGAGGGTAAGCCATCTCTGACCGACGTATATACCTACAACGCCGCCGCAGAGGACGTTTTGCGCGCCGCCGCATCGGTGGAGCATCTCTCAATTCACCCCCTCGCCACGGCAATCTGCAGGGGCGCGGAAAGCTACGGTGTTACACAGCTTGACGAGGTCACCGATTTTGAAACCCTGACAGGCATTGGTGCCATCGGCAAAATAGACGGCAAATGCTTGCGTATCGGCAGACCGAGCACAGAGTTTTTGACACAAACAAAAAACACCGAAAATAATATTCAAACAGAAGAAAACACCGCTTTTTCGCTACACGTGGTGCAAAAAACGGGTGTTTGTAATATTCAAGAGGATATTTTAACTCTAGAAAACCAAGGCAAAACCGTTGTACTTGTCACACTCGAAAACGAGCCCATCGGTGTTTTGGCTCTTGCCGATCGCATTCGCGAGGAAGCAAAACAGACGGTGCAGGGGCTGAAAAACAAAGGTATTTCTACCCTGATGCTGACAGGCGACAACGAGCGCACGGCCGCGGCAATAACCGCACAGGCAGGGCTTGATGCTTACCGTGCGGGACTCCTTCCCGAGGATAAAGAACGCATTTTGCACGAGCTTTCTCTCACGGGTGTATGCGCAATGGTTGGTGACGGCATCAACGATGCCCCCGCCCTCACACGCGCCGACATCGGTATTGCTGTTGGAGCAGGAACAGAGGTTGCTATCGACTGTGCTGATATCGTGCTTTCGGGTAATGCTATCTCGGGTGTTTTTGACGCTTGGCAGCTCAGCCGTGCAACCTTGCGTATCATCAAGCAAAATCTGTTCTGGGCACTTTTCTACAACGCCATCTGCATTCCCGTTGCGGCAGGAGTGTTCTTCCCAATTTTGCATTGGCAGCTCAGCCCCATGCTTGCATCGGCGGCAATGAGCTTTTCTTCCCTGTTTGTTGTTTCCAACGCGCTGCGCTTGCGCTTTATTTCACTTGATCATCATAAAGGAGAAAAGAAAATGTTTGGTATAAAAAAGAAAGAAAATATCACCTATACCCTCGCAGTTGAGGGCATGATGTGTCAGCACTGCGTGGCACACGTTAAAAAGGCCTTGGAGGGCATTAAGGGCGTATCTGCCGCAGAGGTAGACCTTGACGCCAAAACCGCCACCGTAGATGCGTTATCAAGCGTTTCTATGGCAACACTCATAGATGCTGTTGTTGCAGCCGGCTATGAATGTAAAGAAAAATAAGAAGATTCAAAAGAGAAAAAGAGCGGACGCGAGTTCGCTCTTTTTTGTTTTTAGCATAAAAAAAGTACAGGCATCATAAAATAAAAAGTATTACAATGTGTCCAAATTGCCCAAAAGCAAAATGACACAAAAAGGTTGTTTTCTGTCGAAAAAGGTGGTATAATACCCTCTACCCAAGGTTTTCTTTTTGTAAAGGAGGTTGAGAAATGACAGTGAAAAAAGAAAAAGCCAAAAGAAAACTGTATTTTAGAATATTAAAAAGAATAATGAGGGTAAGATACAAAGAGCCCCGTTTTATTTACCTTGGTGAGCCGTTTGAAAACAGTGCATTGATCTTATCTAACCACGAAGGAACAGATTCTCCCATGTCGCTTGAAATCTACTGTGACAAGCCCATTCGTATGTGGGGAGCACATGAAATGAACTCGGGATTGATCCCGCTTTATAAATATCAAACAAAGGTTTATTTTCACGAAAAAAAGCATTGGAATATTCATCTGGCACGGCTGTTCTGCCTGATTGCAAGCCCTCTGACGCACCTCTTTTATGCGGGATTTGACTTGATCTCCACCTATCGTGACGTGCGCCTTGTAAAAACTTTGCGAGAGAGTATTGAGGCATTGAAGAGCGGCGATAACATTGTTGTTTTCCCCGAGGATTCTACAAAAGGATACCTTTCTGAGCTTGAGGGCTTTCACGAGGGATTTGTCCTTCTCGCAGACTGCTGTAAAAAGAAGGGTATGGATCTTCCTATCTACGTTTCTTATTTTCGCAAAAGTGACCGCACCTACATATTCGACTCTCCCGTAATGTATTCGGAGCTTTGTGCAAAATACAAAAGCCGAGACCAAATTGCAAAATACCTTTGCAACCGTTGCAACGAGCTTGGAAAGATGCAATTTGATGCAAACGGCAAGCCGATAAAAGAAAAGGCAAAAGGACACACAAAAAGCAAACTTGCATAACGGTGTAAAAAAAACAGCAAAAAGAGCGACAGAGGTCGCTCTTTTTTTGTTCTTTTTATAAACGATTCAACAATTCCACAAAACAATCAAATTGTAACAACCGTTAATGGTTTGTTGGTTTTGATTGCATACTGTATTGTGTATTTTGTTCCTTTTGAATGTCCGTCCCAAATGATCAATATTTCATCTGCCATGTCAATCATTTGCTCATTTCGCTTGAGTGGTGCAGCGCGGCCAAATCGATTATAGCAAGGCCTTATAATATACTTTGAGAGTCGGTGCATGTCGGCGTATTGTTCTGCCAAGGAATCTATACCGCTTGCCCCCCCACTGATAATGGTGTCTGCTTCTTTTGAAATATATGGAGATAAGTCAAAGCTTGTAATGCTTCTTGAACCAACGATTAAAAGTTTCATAAAACCTCTCTTTTTATATATACTTATATAAGTATATACCAAAACAAGTAGATTGTCAAGTGGGTATATATTCGTTAGAATATATACAGAAAGAGAGGAATAAAAATGATAAGACTTACAATCGATAAAATTTTGGAAAAGCGCGGCATTACCCGATATGAATTGGCAAAAAGGACGGAAATTAAATTTCAAACAATCGACCGTTACTATAAAAATCGCGTTATTCGCTATGACAGTTATATTTTAGACCGCATTTGTGTGGCTTTAGAGTGCAATGTAAGCGATATTTTGGAATACGTAAAAGACGAAGAAAAATGATTTTGAGAGCGACCGCCGGTCGCTCTTTTTTATACGTATCAACAGAAATTGCTTTTCCCCTTGACTGTTTTGAAATTTTGTGCTATACTGCAAGAGAAGAAATAAAAGAGGTTATAAAAATGAGTCAAATTTTGAAAACCATGTGGAACCGCGCGAGTGCCAAGCATCTACCCCCACTGGAGGAGATTGAAAGCTTTGGAGCGGACGGCGAGGAAAACATCTACCGCCTGCTTTGCACAAGCTTTGATTGCGTTATTCGAAACGTTGTCGTTCCCCATAAAAAGCTCTATCTCGAAAAGGACTTTCTTGTCATTCACAAAAACGTTCCGTTTGTCATCGAGGTGAAAAATTGGAAAGGCGAGATCGGGCAGGAAAAAAACGGTGATTTTTACCAAAACAAAGAGAACGGTGTGCATAAAACGCTCAAAAGCCCCGTTGGCACAACCAAGCAATTCATCGATAAAATGCACAGGTTTTACAAAACGGCCACGCCCATTTGCGGTGTTGTGATTTTTGCCGAGCCCGATTGCAAGATCACACTCCCCGAGGAAATGGACGGCATTGCCCTCTTAACAGCGCAAAAAGCCATTCCGTACATCAAAAAACGCGCAAATGAGTTGGCACAAAAGGAGCCCTTTGCAGACCCTGCACAGATCCTTCACTGCACACGCTTTTACAGCCGCAACAGCGAATTTTGCAAGGGTATGCTTGCTGATTGCTTTTTTGATTGCGATGCCGCCGACGGCTCTCTTGTGCGCGTTGATACGGGTAGCATTGCATATTTGAGCGTGGAAACGCAACCGCTGAAAATGAAGGATAAGCTCTTTATCACCTTTACCAATGGCGCGAGTGACGTTTTTTACAACCGTGACACGGTTTTTGACGTGATGTGCCTTGACGGAACCTGCCAAAAGATCGCGCTCCACCGCGTGCGTCATATTGTTTTTTGATTGCTATGCGTGGTTATAAAATTGAAAGTTACCTGCCCGAAGAAAGTTTTTATCAGGGCAAAGATGCGCGCTTTTGGCGTGCGGTGTTTGAAGATTGCTTTGTGGTCGATCTTCATAACGGTGTTAACGTTATCGCATCCTGTCGAGGCACGGGAGCTTTTGCGTTTTCGGCCGCCCAAATGGCAACTCTGCTAACATTGTTTAACGGCAGCAAAGAGTTTTTAATACTTCCCTCTTCTCGCGGTACTCTCTTGGTTTACCCTGCGTGGCCGCACCTTGAGCTTGCACTGGCGTTTCTTTTGAATGAGAGTCCCAAAGAGGTGCAAAAAGCATATGAAAATGCACAACGGTATGCGTTTTCGGCACTTTTTGACGCATCAGATGAGCCCAAAAACAACCGCGGGTTGAACATTGAGAGCAAACTTTGCACGCTCCAATTCTATATGGACGCCCTATTTGGAGCCAAGCGGCAAACCAACGCGGTGGCACACATTTTGATGATTGCAAACCTTGTTGGCTGTCACTTACAAGAGATGTCGATTTCACGTGTAAAAATCTCTCTTGACGAACAAAAGCTGGATCGTCTTGGCGCATATCTCTTTTGCACTTTTATGACAATGCGCCGCTATAACGGAAAGGTATCTGCCCTGCCCGACAGAGAACAAACACATGCAAATTTGCAACACGTGTCGCAGGAATACGGCTTACGCATTGAACAAAGTATAAAGGAAAGAATTGCAAAACCCACTGCGTTTGATCTTCCATCGTCGGCAGACGTTGCATCTTTTGCAAAGCACCCGATTTTTAAGGATTATATAATAGACGAGAACGACGGCGCAATCTCTTTGCATATTCCGCTTAGACAAAAAGCACTTCTTTCCTCTGTTTCTATGCTCGCAACAGGAAAAGAACTTATGCTTACTCTTTTTCCTTTTTCTAAAACCTGATCAAGTTTCACAACACAAAAAGCACCTGTGAAAAAACACAGGTGCTTTTCTTTTTTTATGGTGCGAAAAACGTGATAATAGAGTCGGCAAATTGCAATATGTTGGGCATAAAACGGCAAAGCAGCCCCACAACGAGGGGAACCAGAATGACCGTCAGTACAACGGTCGGCCAACCCGTTCCCTTTTGTCTAAAGCGATTTTCGGCACGGTATTTGAGGTCCTCGGGAATGTAGAAATGATCCTTGGTAAAATCGATTTCGTACGTAGCGTCCTTCCCTTTTTCACTCAAAAACGCTTGTTCCTCGCGGCAAAGTACGACCTTTCGCAAGAACGCACCGCGGCACAGTTCGCGTCGCACGACCGTGCTACGAAACGCGCCGGTATCAAACAACGTTACCGCATTCTCGGGTGAAAATGCCTCTTTTTTGCATAACGTCTTAACAAAACCGCCTAATGCGCGGCGGCTGAAAACAGTCGCGATAGCGGCAACGATGATTCCCAAAACAAGCGCGGGTATGATTTTGTTAATGATGCTTGCGGTTTGCTCGGTAACGGAAAAATTGTCGTATGCCCCAAAACGAATGGAAAAATAGGTTTCCTTAAAATAGCGTATCAACTCGCCAAGGGTGGAATTTTGATACCATCCTGCAAATTGCTCCCAAAAAGAGGAGCTGGCGGCGAGAGAAAAAACGACAGCAGGGGTTAGCATAAGCATTCTCCTTTACAGTTTTGAATGGGAGAAAAATTACTTTTTGATAACATCAAGACCAATATACTTGCGAAGAACCTCGGGCACAGTTACGCTGCCGTCGGCATTTTGGTTTTGCTCTACCAAAGCGGGGAAAATACGGCTGGTTGCAAGGCCCGAACCGTTGAGCGTGTGCAAGAATTCGGTCTTACCGTTGTCGCGCTTTACACGCATCATGCCGCGTCTTGCCTGATAGTCACGTGCGTTGGAAACAGAAGAAACCTCTTTGTAGCCGTTCATAGAGGGAATGTTGATTTCAATGTCATAGGTGCGTGCCATCGATGCGGAGCAGTCCTCTGCGGCGAGTTTCACGGTGCGGAAGTGGAAGCCCAAGCCCTTAACAAGGCCCTCGGCGTTGGCAACGAGCTCTTCAAATGCCTCGTCACTCTTTTCGGGCAGTGTGTACTGGACCATTTCAACCTTGTTGAATTGGTGTCCGCGAACCATACCGCGCTCGTCTGCGCGATAAGAGCCGGCCTCGCGGCGGAAGCAAGGTGTATAGGAGATATACTTCTTGGGCAGGTCTGCCTCGGTCAAAATCTCGTCACGGTGCAAGGAAACCAGTGCCGTCTCTGCAGTAGGCAGCATAAAACGACGTCTTTCGTCCTCTGCGGTCTCCATCCAATAAACCTCGTCCTGGAACTTGGGGAATTGACCTGCGGTAAGACCGCATTCGTAGCCAAGCATGTGAGGAACGAGCATTAATTGGTAATTATTTCCAAGGTGATAGTCGATAAAATAATTCAAAAGTGCCCATTCAAGGCGTGCGCCGATGCCGGAATAGATCCAAAAACCGTTGCCGGAGAGCTTTGCACCGCGTTTGTAGTCGATAAGCCCCAGATCTGTGCACAGATCAACGTGATTTTTGAACTCAAAGTCGAATTTTCTGGGCTCGCCATAGTAGCGCAGGGGCTCATTATTCTCTTTTCCGCCGGGGAGGAGGTCGTTATCGGGCAGATTGGGTAGACCGAGCATAAAGGAGGTCAGTTGAGTTTCAACTTCCTTCAGCTTGTCGTCATCTGCCTTGATTTTTGCACCAAGCTCCTTCATTTCGGCAAAAATAGGTGCCATATCCTTGCCCTCTTTTTTGTATTGAGGGATCAGCTTGTTGGTTTGGTTTTGCTGTGCCTTGAGCTGCTCAACCTCACCAATGATTGCACGGCGCTCGGTATCTAAGGAAAGGATCATTTCTATATCATTTTTTCCATCTTTTCCTTTTTTTGCCAATCTTGCAATCACTTCTTCGGGATTTTCTTTAATATATTTGATATCTAACATTGTTTTTCTCCAAATGGTAATCGTAAATTAATCGTTGTCAGCGAAAAAGTCTCCGCCGCAAATGCTCTTAAGGAGCTCTGCCAGGTCGTCATCGTCGCTGTAAGCCAGCTCAACAACCTTCTTTTTGGCAGTTTTAAGAATGCGAACACGTCTGCCGAGAACAGAAACGGCGCGATGCTCGAGATCGTGCATGTATGCTTTTCTCTGCTTTGCTTCGTTTTGCTCTTCGGTATCCACCTCGTCAGGGGTATAGTTCATCAGACGAACCGTGCGCTCAACATCGCGAACAGAAAGACCTTTTTCAACAACCTTCATTGCCAAAGGGGCCATCTGTTCTTCATTATCAAGCCCGAGCAATGCACGTGCGTGGCCCGCGGAAAGCTCGCCTCTCTTCAAAAGATCCAAAACCTCATCGGGAAGATCCAACAAACGCAAGCAGTTGGTGATTGCGGAGCGGCTCTTGCCTACTTGCTTTGCAACCTGCTCTTGTGTCAGACCAAAACGCTCAATCAGAGCATCGTAAGCGAATGCTTCTTCGACGGGATTGAGGTCTTCGCGCTGTACGTTCTCAATAACGGCAACTTGAGCCGCCTTGAGATCGTCACCGTCAAGGATAACTGCGGGAATTTCGCTCAGTCCTGCCATTTTGGAAGCTCTCCAACGGCGTTCACCGGCAATAATTTCGTAGTTCCCTTCCAAAAGTGCGCTCTCACGAACGATAATGGGTTGCAAAACGCCAAATTGTGCAATAGAATCTGCCAACTGACCGAGTGCCTCGGGAGAAAACTCCTTTCTGGGCTGGTCGCTGCGAGGTTCTACCTGCGAAATACGCAAATTGGTGGCAGCAGACGTCTTATCACTTGCTAAAATATTGTCATCAAGCAAGGAATAGAAGTCGCGCCCCAGTCCACTTCTTGATTTTGCCATTTGCTACCTCCTTAAATGCGCTCCGCAAGCTCTTTTGCAATATTCAGGTACTCAATAGCACCCTTGGAGCGCTTTTCGTGGTAATAAACGGGTGCACCAAAGCTGGGAGCTTCGGAAAGCTTAACGTTTCTGGATACGGTTGTCTCAAACAGCTTGTCCGCATAGTGCTTTCTCAGCTCGTTGAGAACCTGTGCGGAGAGAATGAGGCGGTTGTTATACATGGTAATAAGGATACCGGTAACGTTGAGTTCCTTATTATAATGCGATTTGATGCGGCTAATGGTAAACATCAGCTGAGAAAGTCCCTCAAGTGCGAAAAATTCGCATTGCATGGGGATAACAACGCCGTTTGCGGCAGTCATTGCGTTAACGGTAAGCATGCCAAGAGACGGAGGACAGTCAATAATAACGTAATCAAAGCCGTCCAAAACAGGAGCGAGCTTATTTTTGATAACAAATTCGCCGTTTTCAACGTCTGCGAGCTCATATTCTGCGCGTGCAAGTGTTGTATTGGTAGGAATGATGCTCAAATTATCAAATTTTGTCTTGATCATAACGTCTTGAACGGTAGCATCGGTGGTCAGAAGATCAAAAGCGGTCATTTTCAAGCTCTTTTTGATAACGCCCACGCCGCTGGTGGCATTTCCTTGGGGGTCAAGGTCGATCATGAGCACTTTGTAGCCCAAAACGCCCAAAGATGCTGCAATATTTACTGCGGAGGTTGTTTTACCAACGCCGCCTTTTTGGTTTGCGAAAGCAATAATTTTTCCCATAATGTAAATCCTCTCTTTGATGTAAGTTGTAAAGGTTGTGTTTTTTTTATTATTATACCACATTTTTTACAAAAATGCAATGTTTTTTGCAAATAAATTAAAGAAATATCAAAAAAATCACGTTTCACGTGAAACAAACACCCAACAGCGAGCATATGTTTCACGTGAAACATATGGCAATAAAAACAAAGAGTTTCACGTGAAACATATCAACAACAGAGATAATTGTTTCACGTGAAACTTTATTTATAACGGTTTTTTAAGAATGGCTGCGTAGGCACGCGGATATTGGCTTGGTGCTTCTTTTTTGGATTGAATAATGATTATTCCGCGTGTTTCTGCTTGGTTATCGGCTGTAATGAGCTCTTTTTGTTCTGTTTTAGTGGTTTCCGCGCCTAAAATCTTGATTGCGTTGGTTGCCTCGACCAATTCCTCCTCATATTTAGCGCCTTTTAATGCAACCAAACAGCCACCGATTTTCAAATATGGAATACAGAGTTCACACAACACGTTGAGCCGCGCCACGGCACGACTTACCACAATATCGTGCTTACCAAGCATTTTTCTTAATTTTGCGTCTTCTGCACGCCCGCAAACACTTTTTAAGTTGGATAATTGCAGGATTTCTGCACTTTTTTGCACAAAATCAATCTTTTTTGCGGTACTGTCAAGTGCGGTGATCTCTAAATCGGGGCGCATGATGGCAAGTGGAATGGACGGAAATCCCGGTCCACAACCCAAATCAAGCACGCGAGCTCCATTCGGAATGAGATCCATTGCTAAAAGAGAGTCAATATAGTGTTTATCAACAACGCCAACAGGTTCTCGGATGGCGGTCAGATTGGTGTGCGCGTTTACTTCTAAAAGATACTCTGTAAAGCGGTAAAATTGAAGCATTTGTGCTTCGTTTGGTATTAAAATGCCGTTTTTGGCTGCCGCAGTGTTAAAAATCTGCGAAAAAGTAGTAAAATCCAAGGAAAAACCTCATTTCATTTCTAAATAAATCATCAAAACGGTAATGTCGGCGGGATTAACACCGCTAACGCGCGCGGCTTGGCCGAGTGTTTTGGGGCGAATGTTTGCCAATTTTTGCGCGGCTTCAAGGCGTAAACCTTTTATTTTTGTGTAATCGATGCTTTCGGGGAGTGATTTTGCCTCGAATTTCTTTTGTCTTTCAACGTCGGCTATCTGGCGGTCGGTGTAACCTTTATATTTTGTGTCGGTTTCAACCGAAAGTTGCACAGAATAAGGCAATTCGGGGCGATTTGTATCAATTTCTGCAAGCAAATCATAGGTAACGGCGGGTCTGCGGAGCAAATTTGCCAAGGAAGAGCCGGATTTAAGCGTAGTTTCGCCAATGCGCTCCAGGAGAGGATTTGCAAGTGCGGGAGATACAAATGTTTGCTCCAATCGCTCTTTTTCGGCCTCTTGTGCCTCTTTTTTGCACAAAAACGCCTGATAACGGGCCTCATCAATGAGTCCTGCCTCGTATCCGATGGGTGTCAGACGCAAATCTGCGTTATCTTGACGCAAAAGCAGACGATACTCCGAGCGAGAGGTCATCATACGGTAGGGTTCGTTGGTTCCTTTGGTGACAAGATCGTCAATTAAGGTGCCAATGTAGCTGCCGGAGCGCGGTAATATAATAGAAGGAAGGTTTTTGACACGTCTTGCAGCATTGATGCCTGCAACAAGGCCTTGTGCGGCGGCTTCCTCATAGCCGGATGTACCATTGAACTGTCCTGCGCCAAAAAGGCCTTTGATATGCTTAAATTCGAGCGTTGCATCCATTTGCAAGGGGTCAGCGCAGTCATATTCGATGGCGTAGGCATACCGCATGATCTCGGCATTCTCAAATCCCGTAAGAGAATGCAGCATTTTGACCTGCACATCTGTTGGGAGAGAGGTGGAAAAGCCCTGCAGATAGATTTCCGAGGTATCGGCACCCATTGGCTCTACAAAGAGCTGGTGTCGCTCCTTATCGGCAAAGCGAACGAGCTTGTCCTCAATCGAGGGGCAGTAGCGAGGGCCTGTGCCGTGGATCTTGCCCGAATAAAGGGCGCTGCGTGTGATATTCTCGCGAATGATGCGGTGGGTCTCGGAATTGGTATAAACGATGTGGCAACTGATCTGTTCAAAATCCTTGAAGAAGTTTTCGTCATGAAGGGAAGAGTAAGGGAGAATAAATTTATCACCAGGTTGCTCCTCGAGTACCGAGAAATCGATGGTCTCACGCTTAATTCGCGCGGGCGTACCTGTCTTAAAACGGAGCAGTTTGACGCCAATCTCTTCTAGAGAAGCAGAGAGACCCTTGGCGGGAAGAAAGCCGTCGGGGCCTGCTTCGTAGCTGACGTCGCCCACAAAAATAGCACTCTCAAGGTAGGTTCCTGTGGCAACAATAATACAATCACAATCCCATTTCTCGCCCAAGCGCGTTTGTAAACCTGAGACAAATATTGCGGTATTATCTTCTCTTTTTTCTAACAACTCACTACATTTGTCGTTAGAAGAGACAAATATTGCGGTCACCTCGGATTGCACAAGACGCAAATTGGGCGTTGTTTCAAGCGTGCGCTTCATAATAGATTGATACTTTTTGCGGTCTGCTTGCACGCGCTTGCTTTGTACGGCAACGCCTTTTCCCATATTAAGAAGACGGGATTGCAGGGTGACCAGATCCGCAGCGCGGCCCATTTCGCCGCCCAGGGCATCTATCTCATAAACGAGGTGTCCCTTAGCTGTTCCACCGATGGAAGGGTTGCAGGGCATGTTGGCAATCGACTCGAGCGACATTGTAAACAGAACGGTATCAACGCCGAGCCGTGCCGAGGCGAGAGCTGCCTCAATACCTGCATGTCCCGCACCGATAACAGCAACGCGACAGGAAAGAGAATTTTGGTTATTTTGGGGTTGATTTAACATCGAGAGGAAACTCCTTCAACTTTGAACTCAAAACAAAAACAAGACAAATATTGCTATTGTAAATAAATAACAAATAAGGAAATAAAAGAAAAATATACGTGGCTTTGGTTTACTCAACGCGAGCGAGATATTCTTCTTGTTCGGGGGTGAGAACATCGATATTCACGCCCGTGGAGTTGAGCTTGATGAGGGCGACCTCGCGGTCGATCTCGGTGGGAACGGCGTAAACTTTTTTATCCAAGCTCTTGCCGTTCTTGGCAAGGTATGCCAAGCTCTTTGCCTGAATACCAAAGGACATATCCATAATTTCGGCGGGATGGCCGTTACCTGCTGCAAGGTTGACAAGTCGGCCGTCGGCAAGCAGATTGAGCACGCGGCCGTCTGCCATGCGGTAACCGCGAATGTTGGGCTTGCGTTCCCAAATCTCGGTTGCAAGCTCTGCAAGGTGATCCTTATTAATTTCTACGTCAAAGTGACCGCTGTTGGCAAGCAGAACACCGTCCTTCATGGTTTCAAAATGACGCTTTACAAGAACATCCGCGCAGCCGGTCAGGGTAACGAACAAATCGCCGTATTTTGCGGCTTCGTCCATGGGCATAACGGTAAAGCCGTCCATGGTTGCTTCAATGGCTTTAATGGGGTCGACCTCAGTTACAATTACAACCGCGCCCATGCCTTTTGCGCGCATTGCAAAGCCCTTTCCGCACCACCCGTAGCCCGCAATTACAACAGTCTTGCCGGCAATAATCAGGTTGGTGGCGTTCATGATTCCGTCCAGTGTCGACTGTCCCGTGCCGTAGCGATTGTCAAACAAATGCTTGCAATCGGCGTCGTTCACGTCGATCATCGTGTAGTCAAGCAGCCCTGCTTTTTCGCGGGAGAGCAGACGGTGAATACCCGTGGTGGTTTCTTCGCAACCGCCAATCAAGTTTTTGCCGTATTCGCGGCATTCGCTGTGAAGGAGCGAGATGAGGTCGCCGCCGTCGTCGATGATGAGATCGGGGCAGCAGGAAAGTGTCATTTTGAGGTGCTCGACGTATTCTTCCATCGATACGCCGTGAATGGCGTGGACCTCGAAGCCCTCGGCAGCAAGAGCCGCCGCAACGTCATCCTGAGTAGAAAGGGGATTGCAGCCCGTTACCCAAACCTCGGCGCCGCCCGCACGCAGGATCTTTGCAAGATATGCGGTCTTGGCTTCCAGGTGGATCGACATCGAGATCTTCTTGCCCGCAAAGGGTTTTGTTCTTTCAAATTCTTCTTTTACAGAGTTGAGAATGGGCATATAAGAGGCAACCCATGCGATCTTGTCCGCGCCCGAAGGTGCGAGTTTAATATCCTTAATTTGGCTCATATTATTTCTCCAATCAGACAAATATTGCTATTCTTTTCTTTTTAATAAGACATGTGCGACAAACAGGGTGTCGTGGTTGCGCGTTTTACTCCTCGGAGAGGCGTTTGACGTGTGCGCGCATCTCGGGCATACGCTGCTTGCGGTATTCCGAGGGGGAAAGCCCCAACTGCTTGATAAATGCGCGGTTAAAGGTGCGCGGCGTGTTAAAACCGACCAGAGAGCCGATCTCTGTGATGCTGAGCGAGGAGTTGAGTAGGTATCGGCAGGCCTCGGAAACGCGCAGGGAATTGATGTAGTCGTTAAAGCCCAAGCCGAGTCGTCCGCTGAACAAGTGAGAAATGTAAAACTTGTTCAGGTGGAGCTTTTCTTCCAAGAGGGAAAGAGAAAGGTTCTCGGCATAGTTTTGGGTGCAAAAGGAAACGATGGTGCGTAAGGATTCCGAATCTCCCAAAGGGAGCTTGGAAATCTTCATCATGGGGATAAGCTCAGCACACAGGGCCAACAGATAGCCGCGGCGAAGCTCGGAAACGTGTGAGAAGTCCTCACGTGTGATCGTATCGGTCAGAGCGTCGATCAGCGCGCGAATGCGCGGATCGTTTGCCGCCCCCGTGATGACAGGCGAGGTAGGTGTGCCAATGGTAAATGTCTCCATCAGCTCGGGCAAGAGATCGGGCTTAAAAATAAAGCCGACGTGTGTTTCTTCCGTTACCTTTTCATAGGAATGGATCTGATTTGGGAAGGTGAGGAAAATATCGCCCGCGTGCAGCTCGTAGCGAACCGAATCGGCATAGGCGATCACGTCACCCTCTAAAAGACATATGAGCTCCAATTCGCGGTGCAGGTGCGGTATGTATTGAATGCGATGTCCACTCAAAAACGCAATGTCCTGCAGCTTGTGCTCGTATTTTACGTTCAATGACATATCAGCGATCCTCTCAGTGTGCGCGGCGTTTTTTGTTACACATGGTGCGATAAATCACAAAGAAGATGGCAAACCCAACCGCAAAACCGCAAACGGCCGCTGCAATCGGGAGAAGAATCTCGGGAACGGTTTGGGGTGCGCATACGTAAATGGACTTGACCATCCATTCGGCACCGGAATTGGCCCCGACATCGGTAGCCACCACAATCGAAAGCGTCAAGGGGGCGTTTTCGTTGACAAGAGACAAGAAGGGGGAAATATCAAAGGTAACAGTCTGCCATTGATTTGTGGTGGCAGCAACGGTTGCTACAAAGGTCAAGGGGGTATTGTTTTTATCAATGCCCGAAAGGTGCAGGGTCAGCGTGTAGGCAGATGCCTGTGCTACCTGTTGTACCGAAAGGGTGGTAGCGCCCGCAAAAGCAGATGCGTCGGCAAAGGTCTTTTTAATACCTACCCCGTTTTGTGAGGAAGAAAGCGGGGTCTTGAGCACGTTGGTTCCCCAAACGGCAGATGCGCCAAAGTTCAGGGGCTCGGTTCCGGCAAAAGGAACAAAGCCGCCAAGGTCAGAGCTCGCAAAATCAATCACCGTGGTGTGTTTTCCAATACCGTCGCTGACTGAGCCGTGTCCAACAATTTGTTTGCTTGCGGTGTTACCAATCGCATTTACGGGTGCACAAAGCATTGTGATGATCAAGGTGATAACAATGCACAGGGAAGATATTTTTACAAATCGTTTCATTTTTCAATCCTCTTTTTTCTTTTCGTTTTGTTCCGGGCAGATGATGTTGCGGGGAACGCGCAGGGAGATTGCGCAAAGCAGCTCGTAGGGAATTGTGCCTGCGTGTTCGGCAAGCGCCGAAAGAGCTGTGGGGGTGTGGCCGAAAAAGTTGACGCGATCTCCAACCTTTGCGTCAATGCCCGAGAGGTCGATCATGCATTGGTCCATGCAAACGCTGCCGATGATTTTAACGGGGAATGTGCCTTTTTCGGTTTTGATAGAAAGTGTCGCGCCCCTGAGCGAGCGGGGGATTCCGTCGGCATAACCGATAGGGAGCACGCCGATCGGGGTATCGTTGAGTGCGGTGAACCGACCGCCGTAGCCAACCGATTCACCTCCGGGAATCGTTTGAATGTGCACCACGTCTGCCGAAAGATGCATAACGGGTTGCAACTTCAGGCGTTTTGGCGTGTACGTGGGCGGCGTGTAGAGGCAAAGGCCGAGGCGCACGCCGTCAAAAATGTCGCCGGGGCGTGTCAGTGCCGCCGCACTGTTGCACACGTGGTGAAAGGGAATGATCATGCCGCTCTCTTCAAGCTTTTTCTTGAGTGTGCGGTAGCGCGTTGCCTGCAGCGTTGTTTTTTCTTTTGAGGTCGCAAGCCCTTCGTCGGCGCGCGCAAAGTGGGTAAACATTCCGCAAATCTCAAACACGCCCTCATCGCGGAGTGAAAGAATCTTTTTTACCGTATCGTCAATTTCTTGTTCGGTGCGGGCGGGGTAGCCGATGCGCCCCATGCCCGTGTCAACCGCAATGTGAACACGCAGGGGGGCGAGCTTTTCTTTTTTTGCCACCTCGGCAAGCTCGCGTGCATAGTCGTGGGAAAGGAGTGTTTGAATAAGACCGTGCTTGGTTAATTCACTTGCAAATTGCGGAGCCGTGTAACCGAGAACCAGAATATCGGCATGCTTTGCTTGGTCACGGACGGGATAGGCCTCTTCGAGGCAGGAGACCGCAAAAAAGTCACAACCGGCATTTTCGAGCGCCCACACGCAGGTGTTGGAGCCGTGCCCGTAGGCATCGGCCTTAACCACAGCTAGAATACGCGCATTCGGTGTGATTTGGCGGAGCTTTTCCAAGCAAGCGCGATAGTTGTTTTGCAGAGCGCCAATGTCGATCTCGGCGCGCTTGGTTGAGGTAAACCAAGGATATTTCGGTTGGGGTTTTGCGGGGGTGCGAGAGAATGCTTCCATGGCGTTCCACCTTTCTTTCAAAATACTGCATCTATTATACCATTATAAGACAAATATTGCAATCCCTTTTTTGCATCTTTTTCAAAAATTCTCATAAAAATACTTATAAGAAAGCGCGTTTTGTGCAAATATTGGGAGGAAAAGAAATGAAAATTCGACATTTTTTGCTATTGCTTGTCGTAGTGATGTCGTCCTTGGCGGTTGGGTGTACACCCGCTCGAAGCAATGCGGGCTACATCGTGTCAGGAGGGCGCGGCGAGGTTGAGGGAGAGATGAGCGGCATAGCGTTTTGCGCCGTTTTGGAAATAGGGGAGGGCGGTTCTCCCGTGCGTGTGGAATACCTTGCACCCGCATCCCTTTGCGGTCTTGTGCTTGAGGCAGAGGGGGAGCGGTGTGAGGTGTTCTTGAGGAATGTGAGGTATGTCTGCGATACCTCTGAGGTGGCGGGGTTTTTGCGACCCGTTACCGCGTTTTTACCAAAAGAAGAAGCCAAAAGCGTGCAACGAGTGGAGGAGAACACTGTGCTTGCTTTCCCATCGGGTGGCACGTTGACGCTCTCTCCCAAAGGGGAGCCGCTATCCTTTTTGGGGGAGAACATCACCGCCCGGGTGGTGTGGTGGCAGAGCGGCAACAAAGGGGAAGTCGGCTCGTAAATTGACGGCTGTTGTCGCTTTTTCGCGCACGCGGGAGATATATAATAGATTTTCTTATTATAAAGCGATGAATTTGTGCCAACGGCGCATTGACAACGACAAAAAAATATGATAAAATAGAAGATGGAGAACCTTGCGCCAAGCCGTAAAACAAGAAGATTTGGGATAGCACGGCGCGTTTTGGATATACTACCATTGTTTGAATTTTTGACATGGGAGGGAAGTTTGTGAAAAAAGGAACGTGCACAAAAAAGCAGATGACACAAGGCACCGAAATGGCGGCGTATCTGTTCCATCAGGGCACTAATTTTTTAGCATACGAATATCTTGGCTTACATTTTGAGGGGGACCGCGTAGCATTCCGCGTTTGGGCACCAAATGCCGACTTTGTTTCGGTGTGCGGCGACTTTAACGGTTGGAACGGCGATGCGGATCCGATGTCTCGCGTCACCGAGGCAGGCATTTGGGAGCTGACCTTGCCGCTTGACCGCGTGCAAATGGGACAGTGCTACAAATACTGCATTCGCAACGGGGAAAAAGAGCTTCTCAAAGCCGATCCCTACGGTTTTTCGATGCAACGTCCGCCCGAAACCGCATCTCTCATTTGCAGCATCAGCGGCTATTCTTGGCGCGATGAGGATTGGTTAAAATACCGCAAAACGCACTTCAGTCGCGCAAAATATCTCTCGCAACCGCTCAATATTTACGAGCTGCATCTCGGTTCTTGGAAGAGACACGACGACGGCAGCTATTACTCCTATGCCGAAACCGCGAGCGACCTCGCACCCTATCTCAAGCAGATGGGGTATACACACGTTGAATTGATGCCCGTCAGCGAATATCCCTTTGATGGCTCGTGGGGTTATCAGGTCTGCGGATATTACGCACCCACTGCGCGCTACGGCAGCCCCAAGGATTTTATGGCGTTTGTAGATGCCATGCACGAGGCAGGCATTGGCGTTATTCTTGACTGGGTCCCCGCGCACTTTGCAAAGGATGCGCACGGCCTTTATGAGTTTGACGGACAACCCCTGTACGAATATCAGGGCTGGGATCGCCAAGAGCACAAGGGCTGGGGCACACGTTGCTTTGACCTCGGCCGCGAGGAGGTGCAGAGCTTTCTCATCTCCAACGCCGTTTATTGGCTGCGCGAATATCACATCGATGCGCTTCGTGTAGATGCCATGGCGGCAATGCTCTATCTCGATTACGACAAAGCCCCCGGCGAGTGGTTGCCCAATCAATACGGCGACAACCGCAATCTCGAGGCAATCGCATTCTTCCAAAAAATGAACCGCTATCTTGCCGCCAATTATCCGGACGTGATGACCATCGCCGAGGAATCCGCCGCTATCGTGCAGATCACGGGCTTTGAAAAGGACGGTCTCGGCTTCTCTTACAAATGGAACATGGGTTGGATGAATGATACCCTTTCCTACGTAAAGGAAGATCCTCTGTGGCGTTCCTATCACCACGGCAAAATGAATTTCTCCATTATGTATTCCTTTGACGAGCACTACGTTCTTTCCATCTCGCACGATGAGGTAGTGCACGGCAAAAAATCGCTGCTTGATAAAATGGCAGGCGAGTACGAGACCAAGTTTGCAGGCGCACGCACGTATCTTACGTATATGATGACGCACCCCGGCAAAAAGCTGCTGTTTATGGGCTCGGAGCTTGGCGTCTTCCGCGAATGGGATTATGACAACGGAATTGAATGGTTCATGCTTGACTATGATATGCACGCCAAGTACCAATTGTTCGTCTCCCGTCTCAACCGCTTCTACCTGGAGCACCCCGAGCTTTGGAATGCCGACGAGGGCCCTGCATCCTTTGAATGGATCGATCCCGACAACAATCAGGAGAGCATTCTATCTTACAGACGTATCGCCAAAAACGGCGAGGAGCTCGTTGTTTTCCTCAACTTCTTACCCGTAAAAAGGGAGAACTTTCTTGCTGCTGTGCCCAAGGCAGGCAAGTACGAGGAGGTTTTCAACAGCGACGCCGCCGAGTTTGGTGGAGAAGGAAACCTCAACGAGGGTATTCTTGCCGCCAAAAAATGCCAGATGCCGCGCGGCTACACGCACGCAGTGTCTATCACCTTACCCCCCATGGGCGCGGTGATCTTGAAAAAGATAAAGCAAACAAGAAACAAAAAAACAATTATATAAATCACACAAAGGAGGAATCGCACACTATGTTCAAGAAAAAAGAATGTGTTGCCATGCTCTTGGCAGGAGGACAAGGCAGCCGACTCTACGCACTGACCCAAAAAACCGCAAAACCTGCCGTATCCTTTGGCGGCAAATACCGCATCATCGATTTTCCTCTTTCCAACTGCATCAACTCGGGTGTAGATACCGTAGGTGTTCTTACCCAATACCGTCCCTTGCTCCTCAACGAATATATCGGTAACGGACTCGCATGGGATCTTGACCGTCGCTTTGGCGGTGTTCAAATTCTTGCACCCTATCAAGGGCAGAGCGGAGCCGACTGGTACCGCGGAACGGCAAACGCGATTTGGCAGAACATGGAGTTCATCAACCGTTACGATGCCAAATACGTGCTCATTCTTTCGGGCGACCACATTTATAAAATGGACTATGCAAAAATGCTGGAGCAGCACAAAAAGAGCGGTGCAGCTTGCACCATTGCCGTGCTTGATGTACCGATCGAGGAAGCAAGCCGCTTTGGTATTATGAGCACCCGTGAGGATGGCTCTATCTTCAAATTTACCGAAAAGCCCAAGAATCCCGATAGCACCAAGGCATCTATGGGTATTTACGTGTTTACCAAGGATAAGCTTGAGGCATACCTCAAAGCAGATAACGATGATCCCGAATCCGCCAACGACTTCGGCAAGAACATCATTCCCACCATGCTTGCATCGGGCGAGAAGATGATGTCCTACTCTTTTGAGGGTTACTGGAAAGACGTTGGAACCATTCAATCTTTGTGGGAAGCAAACATGGACCTTTTGGGCGATGCTCCCGCATTTTCGCTCCTTGACGAGGCGTGGAGAATTTACAGCCGCCACTCGGCGCAGCCCCCGCAATACATCGCAAAGGGTGCGGTTGTCGAGAATGCATCTGTTACTGCCGGCTGTCAAATTTACGGCACGGTAAAGAACAGCGTGCTCGGTGCCAACGTAAAGGTTGGCAAGGGTGCCGTTGTTGAGGATAGCGTGATCATGAACGACACCACCATTGAGGATGGCGCTGTTGTTCGTTATGCCATTCTTGACGAAAAGGTTACCATCGGCAAAAAAGCAATCGTTGGCGCATCTCGCGAGAGCGGTGCACAAATCGCCGTTGTCGGTGCCGACGTTACAATCAAAGCAGGTGAGGTCGTTGCCCCGGGCGCGATGCTCTCTGAATCTTAAGGAGGTAGAGGACTATGACAGTTGCAGGTTTGATTTTTTCCAACAAGCAAGACCAGGGCTTTCCCGAAATGACGCGACGCCGCACAACGGCGAGCATTCCTTTTGCGTGCCGCTACCGTCTTATCGACTTTCCGCTTTCCAATATGGTCAACTCCGACATCAACACCGTCGGCGTTGTGACCCACTATAATTACCAATCCTTGATGGACCACATCGGTGCCGGCAAGGACTGGGACCTCGCGCGCCGCTCGGGCGGTATCAAAATTTTGCCCCCTTACGTAACCGCGTTTGAAAACCACGCCGCAGGTAAGCTCTATGAGAGCCGTCTTGAGGCATTGATGGGCTCTGTTAACTTTATCAACCGTTGCGGAGCGGATTATATCGTGCTCAGCGATTGCGACGTGATCATGAACATCGATCTTTCTGCCGTTGTTGAGGACCACATTCGCAACGAGGCGTACATTACCTTGGTTGCCAAAAAGGTCAACGCCAAGGATTCTCTCTTCGGCCACAACGCCGACGTGCTCGGCATTAACGAAGAAGGTCGCGTAACCTCTCTCTCTTACACCGCTCCCACAAAGGGCAACTACTATGCACATACCAATCTGATGGTTGTGAGCCGTGCCGATTTGCAAAACATCGTTTCCGATTCTATCGCGCATCGCTACACAAGCTTTTCCAACGATATCATCACACGTCAGCTCAAAAAGAAGAACATCCGCGCATATATCTATGACGGTTTCTGTGCGTCTGTTACCTCGCTTGAGAGCTATTTCAATGTTTCCATGAAGATGCTTGAAGATGACGTTCGTGCCGACCTGTTTGCAAACCGTGATCGCCAGATCTTTACCAAGGTTCGCAACAGTGCGCCCACCAAATACGATAGCACCGCAAAGATCAGCAACAGCATGATCGCCGATGGTTGCACCATTGAGGGCGAGGTAGAAAATTCCATCATCTTCCGTGGCGTACACGTAGGCAAGGGAGCGGTTGTAAAAAATTGCATCCTTTTGCAGGATACTTACGTTGGCGACAACGTAAATCTTAATTGCGTAGTGGCAGATAAAAACGTTATTATCAAAGAGGGCAGAACCCTCTCCGGTCACGAAACCATGCCCTTCTTTATCGACAAGGGCGCAACGGTTTAGGGCTTTTGCACTTTCCAATAGCCAAAACCGAAAGAAAGGACAAACAAACAATTATGAAAAAGATTTTATTCGTTGGCGCGGAGGCGATGCCCTTTGCCGCAACGGGTGGACTTGGCGACGTAATGGGTTCTCTCCCCGCGGCTCTTGCAGCTACCGGTGAATGTGAGGTCTCGGTCTTTCTCCCTCTTTACGGAGCGGTGAATGAAAAATGGCGCGCACAAATGAAGCAAGAAGCCGTTTTTACGGTCTCTCTCGCATGGCGTCAGCAATATTGCGGTGTTTACAGCTTACAAAAGGATGGCGTGACCTATTACTTTATCGATCACGAATACTATTTCAAGCGTCCCGCACTTTACGGTTTTTTTGATGACGGCGAGCGGTATGCTTACTTTTGCAAAGCAATTCCCGAGGTCATGCGCCATCTGAATTACTATCCCGATGTTCTGCACGCACACGATTGGCAAGCGGCACTCTCCATTGTTTATCTCAACTGTTTCTATCGCACGCTGCCCGAGTTTGCAAACATCAAAACCGTTTTCACCATTCACAACATCGAGTACCAAGGCAAATACGATCATTTTATTCTCGGTGACGTTTTCGCGCTTGGCGAGGAGCACCGTTCGCTGATGGACTACAACGGCTGCATCAATTTGATGAAGGCGGCCATCGAGTGTGCCGATGCGGTTTCCACGGTCAGCCCCCGCTATGCCGAGGAGATCCAAACCGCCGAGTACGCACACGGTCTTCAGTACTGTTTGCAAAAGAATGCCCACAAGCTGCGCGGCATTCTCAACGGCATTGATTACACCTACTACAATCCCGAGGGCGACCCCGTTCTTTTGGCAAGCTTTACCCCCAACGATATGGCAGGAAAGGCCAAGGATAAGACGGCTATGCAAAAAGAGGCAGGACTGCCCGAAAGAGATGACGTACCGCTGCTTTCTATCATCTCCCGTCTTGCTTCGCACAAGGGTCTTGACATTGTTACCGAATGCATTTGGAGCATCGTAAGAGACAATGACGTTCAACTCATCGTGCTCGGTAAGGGAGAGGAAAAATACGAGCAGATGTTCCTCACATTGCAGGCGGCATACCCCGAAAAGGTGCGCGCACTCATCACCTATGACCGCGATCTTTCCAAACGCATCTATGCGGCAACCGACATCTTTTTGATGCCGTCGAAGAGCGAGCCCTGCGGACTTTCGCAAATGATCGCATCGCGCTACGGAGCAATTCCCGTTGTGCGCGAAACGGGCGGACTTTACGACTCCATCAAGCCCTTCTGGATGGATGGCGACAAAATAATGGGCAACGGCTTTACCTTTGCCAATTACCGTGCCGCCGAGCTCAAGGAGAGAACCGAAGCCGCCATCGCCCTTTGGAACACCCCCGAGATGCGCGAAAAACTCGTACACAAAATTATGACAACCGACTTCTCTTGGAATACCTCGGCGCAACAGTATTTGCAGATGTATAGAGAAGTGTAAAACAAGCTTTATATAGTAGCAATTTACAAACGACAATAAAACCAACAAGGCGAACTATCACAGGCCTCCCTCCGGGAGGGAGGGGGACCGCGATAGCGGTGGAAGGAGAAAGCGCGCACAAAAAAGCACTCGGTTTGTTGCGAGCGCAATGTGTTAGTTGCGCAGGCTCCTTCCGGCTCACTTCGTTCGCCACCTCCCTCTCGGAGAGAGGCCGAAAAGAAAACCATGCACCTAAAACAAGGCGTATCGGTTTTAAAAAAATTCAAAAAGAAAAAATCCCAACAGATACCCCACGGAGGCCCTAACGAATTATGAATTACAACCCCAACAGTACCGAAGTCAAACAGCTGATCGAGGGCGTTTTGCAACGCCATTTCGGATGCAGTGCAAAAGAAGCATCGCGCGACCAAATGTATAAGGCAACCGCGATCACCGTCAAGAATATTTTGAGCGACAAACGCTCCGCCTACAAGAAAAAGGTCAACGAGGCGGGGGCAAAGCGCGTTTATTATATGTGCATGGAGTTTTTGCTCGGTCGCTCGCTCAAAACCAATCTTCACAACCTCGGTCTTGCAACCGCATACGAAAAAGCCCTCAAAAAGCTTGGCTTCAACCTTGAGGATCTTTATGAATGTGAACCCGATGCAGGACTTGGCAACGGCGGTCTTGGCCGTCTTGCCGCTTGCTTTATGGATTCTCTTTCCTCGCTCGATTATCCCGCAACCGGTTTTTCCATCTGCTACGAATACGGTCTTTTCAAGCAAATGATCGTAGACGGCATTCAGGTTGAAACGCCAGACGTATGGTTGCCCGGCGGCGAGGTTTGGCTCGTTCCCCGCACCGACCGCACCTACAAGATCCGCTTTGGCGGCAGAGTGCGCGAGGAGTGGAAGCTCGACGGACACTGCGAGATCATTTACGAGGATAGCGAAGAAGTCGAGGCCGTTCCTTACGATATGATGATCTCGGGAGCGGATAGCTCCGCGGTCAGCCAGCTCCGCCTTTGGAGAGCGAGAAATATTCAAAAATTCGATATGCGCCTCTTTACACAAGGTCAATATACCCAAGCGCTCGAGCAGAGCACAAACGCCGAGATCATCTCCAAGGTGCTCTACCCCTCGGACAACCACACCGAGGGCAAGCTGCTCCGTCTGTCGCAGCAGTACTTCTTGGTGTCGGCATCTATTCAAAGCATCATTCGTGACCACATGGCGGTTTACGGACGCCTTGACAACCTGCCCGAAAAGGTGGCTATCCACATCAACGATACCCACCCCGCGCTTTGCATTCCCGAATTGATGCGTATTCTCATCGACGATTATTTCTTCTCTTGGGAGCAGGCGTGGAGCATTGTTACGCGCACCGTTTCCTACACAAACCACACGGTTATGCCCGAAGCGCTTGAAAGCTGGAACGAGGACCTTTTCCGCCTCAAGCTGCCGCGCATCTATATGATCGTCAAGGAGATCAACGAGAGATTTTGCGCCGAGGCGTGGAACGCCTTTCCCGGCAACTGGAACCGCATCTCGCAAATGAGTGTTGTCGGCTACGGACAGGTCAGAATGGCAAATCTTTCGGTTATTGGCTCGCACTCGGTCAACGGTGTATCCGAGTTGCACTCAAGCATTCTCAAGGAGTCCACCTTTAAGGATTTCTACAAGCTCTATCCCAACAAATTCGATAACGTTACCAACGGCATAGCACACCGCCGCTGGTTGTGCTACTCCAACCCCGGCTTGGCGGAGCTGCTCGATGAGTGCATCGGCACCGACTACCGCCACCGCCCCGAGGCACTTGCCGACTTTGCAAAGTTTGCAGACGATGCCACCGTGCGCGACCGCGTGCGCGCCATCAAGCACGATAACAAGGTCAAATTTGCCAAGATGGTAAAGGAAAAGACGGGCAAGATCATTGACACGCACTCTGTTTTTGACGTGCAGATCAAGCGTTTGCACGAATACAAGAGACAGCTTCTCAACGCGCTCAACATCATTGGTCTCTATCTCGACCTCAAAGAGAACCCCGACCTTGATATGCAGCCCCAAACCTTTATTTTCGGTGCTAAGGCGGCGCCCGGCTATGACATGGCAAAGCGCATCATCAAGCTGCTTTGCATGATCAGCAAGGATATCGACCAAAACCCCAAGATCAAGGAAAAGCTCAACGTTGTGTTCCTTGAAAATTACAGTGTCAGCATGGCAGAGGCACTCATTCCCTCGGCAGAGATCAGCGAACAGATCTCCCTTGCAGGCAAAGAGGCGAGCGGTACGGGTTGCATGAAGCTGATGATCAACGGCGCGCTTACCATCGGTACGCTCGACGGTGCAAACGTCGAAATGCAAGAGGCGGTGGGAAGTGAAAATATCTTTATCTTCGGTTTGACCGCCGATGAGGTCGAGCAGCTGTGGCTGAGCGGCTACCGTGCGGCCAACTATTATATCTCGAGTGAAAGACTGATGCGCATCGTCAAATATCTTTCCACGGGTTTTGCGGGCGAATCCTTTGCTGATATTGCCGCATATCTCTTAAACAACGGCCACGGCGTGGCAGATCCGTATATGTGCTTGGCAGATTTCGAGTCTTACTATCAAACCCGTCAAAGCATGATCGGTGCTTATGCAAACAAGGATGCTTGGAACCGTATGTCGCTTCTCAACATTGCGGCAGCCGGCAAGTTTGCAGCCGACCGCTCTATTGAGGAGTATGCCGATCGCATCTGGAGATTGAAGAAAGTAAAGTAAAAGTGAGAACGGTGTTGTTCTTTTGCAATATCCCGTGCCAATTTGTGCGAAAATGATTGGAAAAATGTAAAAAAACTATTGACAAATACAATAAAAGCGGTTATAATATTTAATGTCGCATTTTATGTCAACCGAAAAATGGGAGGAAGATAGTATGATTTTGGATATGCGCCCGATGCTTCGCGGTGAAACAAAACATATTCACATTGACTATCTGCTCACGCCCGATCTTCCGGATGGCGCCCAGTTTGATGGCGACGCACACGTGGTTGGCGACGTTACCGACGAGGCAGGGTATATGCACCTGATACTCACGGCAACCGTGGCTTACCGCACCGAGTGCGCACGTTGTCTGGAGCCCGTCAGCGGAGACTTTGCCGTTCAGCTTGAACGGACGGTCGCTGCGGAGGGGACACTCACAGAGGAACAATTGGAGGAGAACGTAGACGAGTACGCCGTAATTAAGGACGGTATGCTTGATCTTGACGAAGAGATCCGCGAGGAGCTGCTTCTTTCATTCCCCATGCGCTTCCTTTGCCAAGAGGATTGCCCCGGCCTATGCCCCAAATGCGGAAAACCCCGTCGCCTCGGCGATTGCGGTTGTTCCTTGTTTGAACCGGATCCGCGGCTTGCCGTGCTGAAGAAGCTGTTTGACAAAAATGAGGAAGATTAAGGAAGAGAATTAAGAGGAGGTGTAGACATGGCAGTACCGAAGAAAAAAGTATCGTCCGCTCGCAGAGATAAGAGACGCTCTCAAAACAGCAAGCTTACCCTGCCCGGCATGAACAAGTGCTCCAACCCTGCATGTGATGCATTCGTTAAGAATCACTGCGTATGCAAGGTTTGTGGCTTCTATAATGGAAAGCAGGTTCTGGACGTTAAGAAGGATGCTTAATTTCCAAAACACAGCGAAAAAAGCGGATTTGTAAACCAAATCCGCTTTTTCGTTTGTAAGACTGCTTTTGAGAGAATGCGGGGGAACCTTTTTCAAGAGAAAAAGCGTTCCCCCGCACCCTCCAAAAAGCACTTGCGAAAAAAGAAAAACAAAATCCGTTGCTTGCAAACAAGCGGGAAGGGAAGAAAAATCTTCCTGTTGTTTTTGAAAAACGCCATTTTTTTGCATAAGTATTGCAATATTCTTATTTATATGCTATAATTTACACATAAAAGCGTTTAAGGAGTCTTTCAAAAAATGAAAAAGGACTTAAAAACAATACTGGTGAACAGAAAGGTAAAAGCACCCGATGCCGTACTGATGACGGTGGGCATGTGGATCGTAGGGCTTTTGAATCGGCGTTATAAGGTCGCATTCAGCTACGATTACGATCGCAAATCCATCGCGCATCAACCAACGGTCCTGCTTTCCTCTCATGCATCACGTCTGGAGTTTCTCTATACCGTTTACGGCTTTGGCCGCAAGGATATCAACGTTGTTTGCGGCTATCAGAACATTCTCAAAAAAGGACTCTTTCATCTTTTCATCAAGCTTGGCGTTATTTCCAAATACTTATATCAGCCCGACCTTATGTGCGTCAAAAACATGCTGCGTGTTCTCAAACGCGGCGGAGCCATTGGGCTGTTCCCCGAGGGCATTCAATCCACAAGCGGCTCCACGCACCCCATCAATCCCGCAACGGCACATTTTATCAAAAACTGCAAAGCCAACGTTGTGGTCTGCACCACCAAGGGGGCATATTTGGCTACCAACCGCTATTCGAGCGACCGCAAAAAGGGCTACATTGGTGTTCATTACACACACCTGTTCACCCCCGAAATGCTTTTGGAGCTGACCGAGGAAGAGATTTACGCACAACTGCTCGAGAAGATCAGCTACAACGATTTTGCATTTAACAAGGTGGCACGCCACAAATACGTTGGCAAGCTGCCAAACGCCGCGGGGCTTGATAAGATTCTTTATAAGTGTCCCGATTGCGAGGAGGAAAACGGTCTGCGCGTCGAGGGGGACACCATCAAGTGCGAGCATTGCGGCTTTGCGGCCAAGGTGAATGAATACTACGACCTTATCAAGGTAGGCGGAAACAATCTCCCCGCTGACATTGATGCGTGGTACAAATGGCAGCGCAAATGTGTTGCCGAAGAGATCAGGAGCGATGATTTTTCAATCACCATGAGCGGAAAACTATGTGCGCTCAAGCTCGATAAGTTAAGAAAGCCCCCACACGATAGGGAGCTGCTGGCAGAAGGCCACGCAACGCTTACCAACAAAGGGCTTACCTTTGAGGGCGAGCTTAACGGCAAAGCGGTAAGCTTTCATTTTGAAGCAAAATCGCTTTATTCGCTCACCTTTTCTACAAAGGGCTTTTTAGAGTTTTATCACAACAACGACTATTTTATGATCATTCCCGATGAGGGTACCCGCGGACTTATCAAATGGACGCTTGCGGCAGAGGAAATCCACAATCTTTACGATGCGAGATGGAGAGCTGCCTGCGAGGACGTTTACGATTATGCAAAAGGAGAAAAAATTTATGGGTAAATCAACCGAAATGGACGTAAAAGTAAAATTTGGACTCAAAAGCTTTATCACCGTTGTAGCAATCCTGATAGCAGTTCTGATTGTGGTTGGCGTGCTGACCTTTGTCATTCCCGCAGGCCGTTACACCGTTTACACAAACGACGAGACCAAAATCGACGAACCCTTTTATCAATATACCGCAGACGAATCTCTAAATAAGCAAATCGTCATTGACTCCTACCGCGAGCTCGAAGACGGCGAAAACACAACACGTCTGCCCGTTTTTCGCTGGTTGACCTCTCCCTTTGAGGCATTGATCTTTGGCTCTAACAGCACCAATATGATCATGATCATAGCACTCCTTTTGGTGCTTGGCGGAACCTTTAAGGTGCTTGAGGAGAGCGGTGGACTTGTTTCTCTCGTTCGTGTCATTATGGCAAAGCTGCAGGCAAAGCGCTTTATTGCCATTTGGGTCATCACTGCGGTGATTATGTTACTCTCTGCGGTATTTGGCTTGCAGGAGCAGCTGCTCATTCTTTACCCTGTATTTGCAATGCTCTGCACCGCGCTCAACTGGTCGCGCTTTACGGCTATTTCCTTTGTGCTTATCGCGTCGGGCGTTGGCTTTACCACCGCGATCACAAACCCCCTCACCATCGGTACGGCGTCTATCGCCGCAGGCGTGAGCGTCACCGACGGCTTGTGGTACCGCCTGATCATCTTTTGCGTGATGTATGTGGTTACTTCCTTCTTTTTGGTAACGCTTGCCAAGAACGACGAAAAGAGAGCCACCGAAAAATTTGACGTTGACGGCTTTGTGCTGGTATCCCCCGAGGAACACAAAGAGGATCTGCGCAAGGCAAAAATGATTATTGCTTTGTTCTCCGTTGCGCTTTTGTCGGTCATCGTCACTACCGCCATCGATTCGCTCCGTTCACTTGCAATGGTCTTTATGGCAGTTGCATTCATTGTGGGAACAGTCATTGTGGGCAAGCTTTTACTTGGTACATATCGCCAACTCGGCAAGAGCTTTGTCAAGGGCGTCAAGGACGTTCTCCCCTCTATCGTCATCATTATGATTGCCTTTGGTATTACGCACATCGCGCAAGAGGGCAACATTTTGCACACCATTTTCTATTATTTCTACAATGCGGTAACCGATATTTCACCCTATCTTGCGGTTATCATTTTGTATGTATTTGTGCTCATTATCGAGTTCTTTATCCCCAGCGCATCCGCAAAGGCGGTTCTTATCATTCCCATGCTCACACTCGCACCCATCGAGGGCATCAGCAAGACCGTTATTATTTTGACCTACCTGTTTGCCGACGGATATACCAACGTTCTCTATCCCACCTGCGGAACATTGCTCGTTGGCCTTGGCCTTGCCGACGTCAGCTTTGCACAGTGGTTCAAAAAGACAATTTTGTTCCAGCTGTTCCTCATGGCACTCTCGCTTGCATTCCTGATGCTGGCGGTGTTTATTGGATTGTAAAAAGCAATTTGCTTGGCGAAGAACAAAAACATATAAGCAAAAGCCCCCTGTCATTTTTGACAGAGGGCTTTTGTTTCGGGGGGCGCCCCACGAGCAACAATTTTTTTGTATACAAAAAATCAACCGGTAGGGGAGTCCCTTGGGGCTCCCGCAAAATAAGCGATTATCGTTTATAGAGGCGGGCGATTCGTGAATCGCCCCTACAATAAAAATGAAAAACACCTTGTAGGGGATGACGTCCTCGGCATCCCGAAAAAGAAACGAACCTCAAGTACACAAAAAGCGGCATTTCTGCCGCTTTTTTGCTTTTTTATTTGAATTTTAAGGGAATAATCTTTTGTGCTATTTCGAGATTGGTCATCACAACGATGCAACCGCTGCGCGCAAATTTCCAGTTGTTTGTGTTGTCTGTTTTTTCAGAAAACCATTTGATTTGAAGCTCTATAAATTGTTTTGCCTGCTCCTCGGTAGCAAAGGTGATAAACGTGCAGGATTTGGAATAGTCGCCGTTTTCAATCAAACCGTACTGTCTGACAACCTCTACTGTAAAGTCGCCGCCGTCAAATTTGATTTGGGAGTTGGTAAGCGAGGTCGCGCGTGCACATTCTTCCTCGGTGATGTAGCACATGCCCTCGGTCAACCCCTCTGCCTTGAGCTTTTCAATGCATTTTTCTTCATCAAAAAAGAGGGAACAGCTTGCCAGCATCAATGCGGCAGCAGCCACAAGAGCGATAATAGATATTGTTTTTTTCATCATGATATTCTCCTTTGTTTTTTCATTTTACGGATTATTATGCATCTCTGCAATTGCCGCAATGTCCTCGGTGGTGAGGTAACCGTTTTCAAACGCCTCGGTCAGGGTGTAAAACTTGTTGTTGGGGCACAGGGCAACAATGCGGTTGCCGTCTCTGTAGTGGATAACGGTGTCACCAATTTCCTCTTGCCACAAATATTCATCGTAACCGCTTGTATCAAGCATTGCTACAATTGCACCGCTTGCAAACTCGCCATAGTAGTGTCTGACGTGAACGAACGGGGCATCAAGATTTTGTCTGTAATAGGTCTCCATCAAAACCGCGTAATTCCAATCGGGCAAAAAGCCGTCATAGGTCTTAAAATGAACGTACGTTTCGCACGCTGGCATCGGGAAGGTGAACTCCCAATAAAGACCGTCAACGTCTTGATAATCGGTGATCTCTTCGCCGTTAACGAAGAACAAAAAGCCCGTGTCGGTGACCATGCTGATTTTAACGGAAACCATCTCTCCCGCATAGTAGGTATGCTTCAATTCTTCATAGAGGCACTCGGGGGCATTCATCATCAAGCTGTAATATTGTTTAACGCCCATCATATACGCGCAAGCGTCACACAATCCGTCGTTGTTGTGGTCGTAGTGAAGTTCCGCGATGTCGTTGGAAGGACAACCGCAGGTGTACTCGTACCAGTGTGCTTCTTTACCACAGCCCCATCTGCCCGTATGCTCGTGCTCAACGGCTTCAATCGTGATTTCAATATTTATGTATGGCATCACAAATGCGTAGATCCACTCGCCGTCTGTCTCTTTGACCTTTGGAATTTCGGTGCCGTTCGCGGTCATTTTGATGTCGCCGCTCTCGGGCGCTTTTACGGCAATTTCAACGATCTCACCGCGGTAAGCCATGGCATGTATGCCCGAAACAAGATGCTCGGTTCCTGCTGTTACGGTCCACGAAAACTTCTTCAACACATTCCCGTAGCCGAAGCCCTCGCGTTCTTCCTCGCCGCAGCGTGTGCAGGTGCGAATCGTTGTGGTCAACACCGTTCCGGGAACGGGATAGATGATCTCTTCAAACGTGTGCCCATGATAGCAGGAAAGGAACTCCGATTTGCCAAGCAGGTCGGGGAAGGACATTTCCACCGTATAGGGTTCATCAACGTTTTTGGCGGTGGCATCATTCCACTTTAGTAGGACGTGTGTGGGGTTTTTGATTTCTGTCGCGCCATCGGAAGACATTTCTCCCAGAGGAAAGGCAGAAAAAACAAATAACCGCTCGTTGTCTCTGATGTAGGGGACGTCATCCACGTCAAGAGAAGCAAATTGATATCTCTTCATGGGAAGAAACATTAAGTATTGATCGTTGTTGCCGCAGTGGAAGCCCTTAACTAGGAATTCCTCTTTTCCACGCAAATAGGCGGCAATAAGCTCGGCGTAGTCCTCATACTCGGTGCGCGAGAGGTTGAGGTAGAGGATATTCTTTTCGGGGTCAAGGTATGCGCCCTCAAGCTTGGGCACGGGAAAATCGGCAACGCCGCGTTCTGCGAGATATTCTTCATCAAAGAACGTTTCGGGAATTTTATCCTCTGTCCACGGCTTTCGATCCCCAAACCGAAAGAGAAACACGCAGGAAGAGAGCGTGCCGCATAAAACGGCAACGAGTAAAAGTGCCGATAAAATTCTTGTTTTTTTCATGATGTACCTCCTTATTCAACAATGCTTTGCAAGGGCTTTAACATTTTTCTGTCAAAGGTCGTGCAGTGGAGTATGCCAAATTGCTTGGAGCGGCGCCAACGCCCCTCGCCGTGCAGAGCGAAGAAAAACCAAAGAATGGGATGATACTTGCTTTTGATAGTGGCATCCCGCGCATCTCTTCCGGTGCGGTAGCGGTCGATGTAGATATAATTTTTATCGGGGTTTTCGGGGTCTTGGAACAGCAAGCTGCAACAAATGCCTTCCTCGAGATAAACGGGATCTTCGTGCAGATGGTGCTCCATTGTGTAGCCCGCATTCTCATACGCCGCAATGATATCCTCGCAGGTAATCTCCTCGCTCCTGTGTGGGGTGCAAGCGAAAAACGAAAAGGTGAGGGAAAGCAAAAGTAAAATGGAAATGACGCGCTTCATAAAATGTCCTCCTTTTGGTTTTTGGGTCGGGTGGTAAATTTATTATACCCCCCCCCCGAAAAATGTCAATAGGTTTTACAAAAAAAGACGTTTTCAAAAAGGAATGTCGTACATCCTTATTATACCACGTTTTACCTCTTTTTGCAAGAGGGCTCAAAAACACAGTTTTTGAGGGGCTCACTCTATATCTCGCTCTTTTTGGTAAAAGGTTACACCTTGTGTAAAAAAAGAAGGGAAATTTCAAAAGAGAAATTTCCCCATAAATCTTATAAACTATTCAAAAATCTTTCAATGCGGTGCAGGGCTTCCAAAATGTGCTCGGTGGAGTAGCAATAGGAGGCGCGAACAAAGCCCTCGCCGCTCTCGCCAAAGGCGGTACCGGGAACAACGGCAACTTTTTCGGAGTAGAGCAGTTTTTCGCAAAACTCCTCAGAGGACATTCCCGTAGAGCGAATACAAGGGAAGGCGTAGAACGCGCCCTTGGGCTCGCGGCAGGCAAGCCCGAGCTTGTTAAAGCCGTTTACAATCAGGCGGCGGCGCATATCGTATTCCTCGCGCATAGCGGCAACGGCTTCGTCTCCGTTGCGCAGTGCCTCAATGGCGGCGTATTGCGAGGTAGTAGGCGCGCACATAATGGCGTATTGGTGAATTTTAGTGAGCTGCTCCATCACAGGTGCGGGGCCGCAGGCATAGCCGAGACGCCAACCTGTCATCGAAAAGGTCTTGGAAAAACCGTTGATGAGCACGGTTCTCTCCTTCATTCCGTCAATCGATGCGATGGATACGTGAGAGGCATCACCAAAGGTCAATTCGGCATAGATCTCGTCGGAGATGACGAGGATATTCGTGTCGCGCAGAACGGCGGCGATCGCCTCAAGGTCGGCTCTCTCCATAATCGCACCCGTCGGGTTGCAGGGGTAGGGGAGAATGAGCGCCTTGGTGCGCGATGTAATGGCAGAGCGGAGCTCCTCGGGCGTGAGGCGGAAGGAGTTTTCTGCCTTTGTTTCAATAATGACGGGCTTGCAGCCGCACAGAGCGGTAATGGGCTCGTAGCAAACGTAACTGGGTTGGGGAATGATAATTTCATCTCCGGGGGAAGCAATTGCGCGGATGCAGGCGTCAATGGCCTCCGAGCCGCCAACAGTTACGAGAATTTCACTCTTTGCGTCGTAGGTAACGTTGTATTTTCGTTCGACGTAGCGGCCGATCTCCTCGCGGAGCAATTCCAGCCCGCGGTTGGACGTGTAGCGCGTTTTGCCGCCCTCAAGCGAGAGAATGCCCGCCTTGCGGATCTCCCACGGAGTGGGAAAATCGGGCTCACCAACACCAAGGGAAATAACATCCTCCATTGTGCCGGCAATGTCAAAGAATTTACGAATGCCCGAGGGCTTGATACCAACGACGGTGGGGGAGAGTAGCTTTTGATAATCCATCACAGCGAGTAGCTTCCTCTCTCATCCTTGCCGCTGCCGAGCAATTCTACATCCAGCTCCTTGTAGCGGCGCAATACAAAGTGGGTTGCGGTAGAGGTCACCGACTCCATAGCCGAGAGCTCCTTGGCAACAAAATTGGCAACGTCTTGCAGAGATTTGCCCTTTACAACTACGTTGAGGTCGTAAACGCCCGACATCAGGTAAACCGACTCAACCTCGGGATATTTCATTACCTTTGCGGCAACGTCCTCAAAGCCAAGACCTGCCTTGGGGGTAACTTTGAGTTCAATAATAGCGGAAACAAAGGCGTGGTCGAGCTGATCCCAGTCGATAACGGCCTTGTAGCCGCGAATGAGACCTTCCTTTTCCATTTCTGCAATCTCGCGAACAACCTCTTCCTCGTTGATGCCGAGCATGGTTGCCATATCGGCAGGAGAGAGTCGCGCGTTTTTATTCAATAGCTTTAACAGTTTGATATTCATAAATCATATCTGCCTTTCCAAAAATTTGAGGAAGAAGAATTACTCCTCAATAACTTCCATCTTTTCGATGACGACGGGAACGCGGGGAACGTCATCGAACCAGCCCATGCGACCGGTGGGAACAGCGGCGATCTTGTCGACTACCTCAATGCCCTCAATAACCGCGCCAAAGCCCGCGTATTGACGGTCAAGATAGGGCGCGTTTTGGTGCATAATGAAGAATTGAGAGGATGCCGAGTTGGGATTGTTGGTGCGCGCCATCGAAAGAACACCGCGGGTGTGTTTCAGGTCATTTTGAGGGAAGCCGTTTGCAGCAAACTCACCCTTGATGGCGGGAGCATCGGTTTCGCCAAAGCCCTCGTTGTAGCCGCCGCCTTGGATCATAAAGCCGCTGATAACGCGGTGAAAGATGAGTCCTGTGTAAAATCCGCTCTTCACGAGGCCAAGGAAGTTTTCAACGGTTTTGGGTGCTTTATCGGGGTAGAGCTCGGCGGTCATTGTGCCAAAATCACGTACAACAATTTTAATCTTCGGGTTGTTCATAATCATCAGTTTCCTTTCTTGTATCTGCGCCATCGAGATACGCGGCGCGGAAGAGTTCATCAATGCGTTCTTTTTGACCGGACACGTGCAAATATCCAAACAGGACTTCCATGCCCGTGGCGGTGCGGTAATCGCTCACCGTTGCGTTTTTGGGAACATTTGTGTGCCCGATATTGCGTCCGCGGCGGAAGAACGCTTCTTCTTCCTCGGTGAGTATTGGGAAGAGCTTTTTCATCGCCTCGGCCTGCGCTGTTGCGCGAACGTAGTTGAGAGCTTCACGGTTTAGGTTGCGCGAGGTCGAAAGCCCCGAGGCAACCAAGTGCTCACGCACGCAAAGCTCGATCACACAGTCGCCGAGGTAGGCAAGAGCCGGCGTGCTCATTTCTCTTAAATTCATCGCTCGACTCCTTCCTGCGGGCACAATGCCCGCTTCAAGCGTTTTGTGACACCATTATAACCGATTTTTTATAAAAAATCAATACTTTTATAAAAGTTATAATAAAGAAACGCAAAAAGAAAGAAGACAAAACAAAAAGCAAACCCAAAAGTTTTCCACAGGTTTTTTGCATAAACGGTCTAAAAAAGGCGAAAAATGGCACCAAAATACAGGTTTTCCGCATAATCCACAGACTTTTCCACAGTTTTGCACATACAAGAGGGAAAGGTGTGGAAAACTTTTTTGCGTGCCAAAATCCGCAAATCTGTTTGACAAATGCCGATTTTTGTGGTATAATTACAAAAGAGAAGAAAACCAAGCTGCGCGGACGTTCAATAGTGCCCGCGCAAAAAAGAAAGAAGGTTTTTATGCACACCATAGGTATTATTTGCGAATGTAACCCGTATCACGGGGGGCATGAATATTTAATGAAATGTGCACGCGAGAGCGGAGCCGACGCCATCATTTGCGTTATGAGTGGCAACTTTGTGCAACGCGGAGAAGCGGCGGTGCTATCGCCGCACGCGAGAGCCGAAATTTTGGTATCGAGCGGGGCAGATGCCGTTGTTGAGCTTCCCTTTCCGTATGCGGCATCGAGCGCAGAATTTTTTGGACGCGCCGGTGTGGAGATCCTTTCCCGTCTTGGTGTAGATGAGGTTTGGTTTGGCTCGGAGTCAGGGGACTTGGAGCTTCTTTCGCGTTATGCGGAGGTTGCCGACTCCCAAGAATTCCAAGCGGCATACATCGCAGCGACCGAGCGCGAGGGTGGCACGGCAAGTGCTTATTTCAAGCTGCTTTCCCAAATGGCAAACGATAAGGGTGCTATATGTGCACCAAACGATATTCTCGGTATTTCCTATCTGCGTGCCATTCGCGCGCTGCAATCGAGCATAAAGCCCGTTACAATTAAGCGTGAGGGCAGCGGATATGCCGAGCAGGAGTTGGTTATGGGAGAGTTCCCCTCTGCCACCGCCCTACGTCGCGCATGGGAGGAAAACGAAATAGAAAGCATTATGTCCTATCTTCCGGGTGTTTGCGGAGAGGTGTCCCGCCGCGAGGGCAGAGCCAAAACAGCACCCGCAACCCTCAAAAATGCTGAGGCGTTGGTGCTTGGCATGCTGGCACTCACACCGCAAAAGGAGCTTGAGGGCTACGTAGGCCTTGGCAGCGGTCTTGCGGGGCGGCTGCACAACGCCGCGCTCAAAGCCACCACGCTCACCGAGTTTTATGAGCTTTGTGCCACCAAAAAATATCCCGATGCGCGTATCCGCCGTGGTGTTCTTGCGGCACTCTTGCGCGTCAAGAAGGAGGATCTGCGTGCACCTGTTTCCTATGTCCGTTTGTTTGCGGCAAACGAGGTAGGCAGAGCATTCCTTGCATCTGCTCGCAAAACAAGCGACCTGCCTATTGTTACACGCCAGACCGACCTGCCCGAAACGCCTGCCGCGGCACGACAGTTTGAATTGGAGTCGGCATCTGCCGCTCTCTATTCCAAATGCTTGCCCCGCGCCATTGCCGCCGATGAGCAGTTGCGCCGTCCACCCGTGATTTTGGAGGGCAAAAAATAAAAATCAAAAAAATTCAAAAAACACTTGACAATCAAACAAAAATCGTGTATAATTTTGAAGGATATTTCGCGAAAGGCAAAGCCGCGCGAACAAATCTTGTATAACCGGTTGAGGGGAGGGATAAGAAAATGGCAGAAATCAGAGTAAAGGAAGGCGAATCTTTGGATAGCGCTCTTCGTCGCTTTAAGCGTGCAACCGCCCGTTCAGGCATCCTCACCGAGCTTCGCAAGAGAGAACACTATGAGAAGCCGAGCGTAAAGCGTAAGAAGAAGTCTGAAGCAGCCAGAAAGCGTAAGTATAAGTAATTTATACAACGCTTACAAAATAGGAGTCGACCATACGGTCGGCTCCTTTTTTGTGTGTTTATTTGAGAGAGAATGCGGGGGGAACTTTTTTCATGAGAAAAAACGTTTCCCCCGCACCCCCTTCAAAAAAGCGCTCAAACAAAAATATTTTTATTAGTTACTCTTTTTAAAACGAATTCTTGTTTCTTTGGTATCGGTTATTATTTCAAATACATTTGGTTTGTATCGTGCTAAATCTTGTAGGATTTCTCCTTGAATAAGAGGGTTAGTTGCTCTCAAATGAAAACAAAATTGTCCGGGATATGTGAACTCTAAGGTTTTGTCGCCGAATTCCACTAGAATAACCCTATTGTTGTCTTTGATTTGAATAGCGACTGCTGTTCCAACCCCAATAATGTCATGCACAACTTCAAATGGCACATGAAAAGACATGTTAAAACTCCTTTGTTGTAAATCTAAGCGAAATGCTGTAAAACCTAAGATTGTTGTATTTTTTTGATTTCGTATGTTAATTTTACATTAGGCAAGGAAAATCGATCGCCTACCTTTTTACCAATTAAGATATTTTGAAAAGGACGGTTTACAATATCGACTGCTATAGTGGTGTCTTTGTTGCTTTCGAGAATTTTGGCTTTTATTTGGCATTTATCAATTACATGTGGTAATTCTAATGCTTCTTCTTTGGAAGGCGCGCTAACTTTAGTGGAAGGCATTTCTTTTTTATGGTGTTCTTCAATGGGGTAAACTAAAGATATTCTTTTAAATGTTCTTACTAGCTCTTTTTTTCCAAAAACATCCTCCCACTCGATTTTTTGTGGTGCATATATTCCTTGAAATACATACATACCGTGTTTGTTTTTGGCAAAGCAAACACGATAGGAGTAATCTTCTTGAGAAGCACTAATGTCACTCGGGTTAAACCAAATTTCTCTAATTATATCTGGATAAACAAAGATATTGTACCATTTTTTGTTTTTGTTGAAGGACTCATTTAAACTCGAATGAGCAAGCATCCATACGCTATAGCCTTCGCGCGTTGCGTTTTTGGCATATAACATTTTTTGTTGGGTGAAATTCCCGCTAAGAGATTGTTTAAAGCCAAATAGCGAACAACAGCTATTGTAATTGTCGATTGCTTTTGTTCCGGCAGTAAATCCATAGTTCAAAACACTTTGATTGAAATTTTCCATTGTATACCTCCTGTTTTTCCGTATATAGTTAATATACGCCAAAATTCGACAAAACACTTTTTTATGTTTATCTTAAATATTTTAATATATTTCTTATATACAAAATCCCCTAAAAGCCCTTGACAAAAGGGCTTTTTTTGTGTATAATTAAATAAGTATGATACACTCGGCAAGAGTTTGTATTTTTCATACTGCATACTAACGAAATAAGAAAAGGGAGGTGTAAGAATGGTACAATTATGGGTTCTGGTTGTCTCCGTTGTGGCCGCTATTGTTGTGGCAGGTGCTGCCGGTTGCGGAATCGGTTTCGCTATTCGTAAGAATATTGGCGAAAAGAAGATCGGTTCTGCCGAGCAGGAAGCCAAGCGCATCGTAGAAGAAGGCAAAAAGAACGCCGAGGCCAAGAAGAAGGAACTTCTCCTTGAGGGCAAAGAAGAAGTGCTCCGCCTGCGTAATGAGACCGAGCGTGATCTCAAAGAGCGTCGCACTGAAATTTCCCGTCAAGAGCGCCGTTTGGTGCAAAAGGAAGAAAACCTTGACAAAAAGACCGAAGCGTTGGAACGCAAAAACGAGCAACTGGACGAAAAGCTGAAGGCAAACGACATTGTGAAAGAGCAGATCCAAATGGTTCTGACACAACACCTGTCTCGTCTTGAAGAGATCTCCGGCTATACCGCCGAAGAGGCCAAATCCGAGCTGATGCATCGCGTTGAATCCGAAGCAAAGCACGATATGGCGCAAAAGCTTGACGAGCTCGAAGCACAATTCAAAGAGGAAGCCGAAAGCAAGGCACGCAATCTGTTGTCCCTGGCAATTCAAAGATGTGCTGCTGACCACGTAACCGAGGCGACCGTTTCCGCTGTGGCATTGCCCAACGAGGAAATGAAGGGCCGCATCATCGGTCGTGAAGGACGTAACATTCAAAAGCTGGAAACCCTCACGGGCGTCGAGCTCATTATCGACGATACCCCTGAGACCATTGCAATTTCGGGCTTTGACCCCGTCAGACGTGAAATTGCAAGACTGACATTGGAAAAGCTGATCTCCGACGGTAGAATCCACCCCGCACGCATTGAAGAAACTGTTGAAAAATCCCGCAAGGAAGTAGAAAACGTTATCAAGCAGGCAGGTGAGCGTGCAACCTTTGAGGTTCACGTACACGGAATCCACCCCGACCTGATCAAACTGCTCGGTCGCTTGCGCTACCGCACAAGCTATGGGCAAAACGTACTGCAGCACTCCATCGAGGTGGCATGGCTGGCAGGCATCATGGCAGACGAGCTCGGTGTAGATGGCACAACCGCACGCCGCGCAGGACTTCTCCACGATATCGGTAAGGCATTCCCGCAGGATATGGAAGGCTCGCACGTAGAACTGGGTGTTAACGCACTCAAAAAGTACAAGGAGAGCCCCGAGGTTCTTCACGCAGTAGAGGCACACCACAATGACGTGGAGCCCCAAACCATCGTAGCCGTCCTCGTTCAAGCCGCAGACGCAGTTTCTGCCGCTCGTCCCGGTGCACGCCGCGAGGATATGGAAAACTACATTAAACGCCTGCAAAAGCTCGAGGAAATCGCAGCAAGCTTCCAAGGTGTTGACAAAGCATTCGCCATTCAGGCAGGTCGTGAGATCCGCGTTATGGTTAAGCCCGAAATCGTTAACGATGAAGGCATGAAGCTCATCGCCCGCGAAATGGCAAAGAAGATTGAAGATGAAGTTAAATATCCCGGTCAGATCAAGCTGAATCTTATTCGCGAGACCCGTACCGTCGATTATGCTAAATAATTTATCTCCGATCCAAAACGGATTTTATCATATATTCTAGTGTGATGAAATAATTGCCTAACGGCTTCCGATAAATGCAAAACAAAAGGGAAAAACCATTCCGGTTTTTCCCTTTTGTGTATTTATGAAGGATTTGCGGGGGAACCTTTTTCAGCGAAAAAGTGTTCCCCCGCACCCCCTCCAAAAAGCACTCGCAAAAAATAGTAAAATAGATTTGTCAGTGCGCGGATGGACAGAAGGTTTGGGCTAATCAACTTTCTGAGCCGGCGGGGTCTTGGTGGTGCCCACCGGCTCGCGGCAGCAAAAGCAAGCGTGCCGCTTGCGTCGACCGTCCGTTGGCGCACTGCGGACTTCTTTTGATAAACCCCTTGTCAGCAAGTTCTTGAGGGGGTGTTGGGGAACTTCTCGAAAGAAGTTCCCCCACAAAACCGCGTCCTTATCTAATCTTATAACTCTTTACCTGTTGCTTGCACTTAATCATCTCTTTATGGCCTGGGCAGAGGGGATAGAAGCCGAGGGAGGCGAGGACGTACCAAGCGGCGGTGGTGCCGTTGTCCTCGTCACCGGGGAAGCCGTCGTTGTGCCATGAGAAGGCCTCGCGGCAGAGTTTTGTTACCCAGTAGTCGGTTTTTTCCTGTTCACCGAGAGCGGCATAGAGGAAGGGCAGATGGAAGGACGGCTGGTTGGAGATAGCGCACTGACCAAAGTCGGCGGCAGCCATTTCGGTCATTTCGTGAATCTCGTTGCCATAGCCGAATACGCGGTAGCGGGGAGGGGTTGCAAAGAGCTTGTCGAGCTTGGCGAGGAACTGCTCGCGCCCGCCATAGAGAGCGGCAAGACCCTCTATGTCGTGAGGAACGAACATCGAGTTTTGCCAAGCGGAGCCCTCGGTGTATTCACCGCCCCACGTGCAGGGGTCAAAGTCCGGTGCCATATTGCCGTCGGTGTCGCGGCCGCGCATAAAGCCGGTAGAGGGGTCAAACAGATTTTTATAATTTTTGGAGCGTGCCATGTATTCGTCTACCAAATCATCTCTGCCGAGAATTTTTGCAACTGTTGCGATGCACCAGTCACCGTAGGCGGCATCGAGCGTGAGGTTGACAGACTCGCGCTGCTCGTTTCTCGGCACGTAGCCGTATTTGCAATAGGAGAGCGCACCGTTGCGACCGTAGATAGGATTTTCGCTCTCGTTGTTTGCGTGGTGGAGCATGCCTTCGAGTGCTACCTCGAGCGTTTCTTTTTTGCCAATGCCGTTGACGGCGGCACAGGCGATCACGCTGTCGATCAAGGTGCTCGGCATACAACCGATCTCGCCCAAGCCAAGCCAACGGGGCAGCCAACCGCACTCTTTGTAATCGTTTACAAAGCCCTCAAGCATCTCGGCAAATTCTTCGCGAGCAGTCAAGGTAAAGAGGGGATATACCGTGCGGCTTGTATCCCAAAAGCCGTTGTTTGTGTAACGGTATCCCGGCATGACTTCGCCCGTGGCGGGAACGTAATGCACGGGATTGCCGTTGGCGTCTAATTCATATGCCTTTTGCGGAAAGAGGAAGGTACGCCATAAGCAGGAATAAAAGGTCTTCATTTCGTCCTCGGTCTTGGTGGTTACCTCAACGCGGGAGAGCTTTTCTTCCCAAACGTCCTCGCTTTCCACGCGAATCTCCTCAAAGGAACGAGAACCGCATTCGCGCTCGATGGTGGCAAGTGCCATTTCCTCGCTGATGTAGGAGAACCCGATGCGCGCCTCAACGGTTTTGCTTTTGAGCGGTACGTGCACGTTGGTGGTGTGCTTGCCGCTTTGAATAATCACCTTTTCATCGTCTACCACATCACCCAAAAACTTGACCGCAAGATAGGATTTGAAATTGACCGCAACACCCGAGCCCGTGGCATCGTTTGTGCCAATGAGGGTGTGTGTGTCGGCATCATAACGGTAGGCGTAGTTGCCCGTTACGGGCAGGAAGGAGAGAACCGAGGGGCGTTCATCGCCAAATGTGAGACGAATCGCGCCACCGCGATCGGTGGGGGTGAGCTCAAACGTGCAGTTGGAGCGCAAAAAGGTCACCTTGAGGTAATCGGGGCGAAAGACCGACTCGCGCGGACGGTATCCCGACCACGCACCGGGTGCGTTGTTGGAGATAACGTCATTTTGCGGAATCATCAAAAAGGTGGCGTATTCACCAAGCCAAGGGCTGGGCTGATGCGTCAGCCGGATACCTTCGGTGCAAGGGTGGTCGGGGTGAAAGAACCAACGACCGCCGCCCGCGTCCGATTGCAAGCAGAAGGGTGCCATACCAAACGGACGTTGCACCAGCGGCAACGTGTTGCCGTTGGAAAATCGGCAGATCGACGCCGAACCTTGTTTTATATTAACGTAGGGGATGTATTTCATAGTGAGCTCCTTATATAAAAGAGTATTTTAGGTGGCAAACGCTGTGGCAACCATAACCGAGAAAAAGGCAATGAAAAAAGAGGCGAATTGCGCGGTACTCCAAAAATTCATAATTTTTTCTTCGTCTTCTGTCAAGGGAATGCGCTCCATCATATTGGCAAAAACAGCATTGGATACAATGAAGTGTAGCGCGAGGGGAATAATACCAGCGGCGAGGATGCCGTCAAGAAAGATGCCTAAAAGAACATCCAAAACCGCAAACGCCAGGTAGACGATGGATGCTACGCGAAAATACTTTTGAATAAATCTTGCACGTGCGTGACCGACAACAACGCCTTGCCTATCTGTTGTATATTTTCTTTTTACAAAACGGTATTCTTGAAACACTTTTGAAAAGGTCAAAATACCGATGCCCAAAGCCGCGAGAAAGGTGAGCGGGATGCAAAAAACGGGGTCAACAAGGTTGTGCCAGAACGGTCTTTTTACAAGCACCGTTTCGCTGCCGTCCGCTTCTATTTTGTATACCTGGTGTGCATCAAAACAAAAATCTCCCGGGGCGGGCTCGGGCAGTGACTCGTCGCCGGAGTCAAAGTAGTATGCCAACTCCAACTCTTCGGCGTTTCGTTTGGCAACAAAAGCACCGTTTTTCGCGTTGTAGAGGTAGGCGGTTTCCGAATCGTAAACGACCAGATTGTCATCCAAAATTTCAAAATACGTGTTGTTGCCTAATTCGGGAGTTGAGATCGCCCAGAGAAATTTGCCGTCAACGGTATATACGTTGACATAGGACGCCGCATTGTAGCAAACGTAAATTTGCTGCAAATCTTCCTTGATGTAAACCGAGTCGATGGGCTCGTGCGTAAATGTTTCGGGTTGTAGCTGTTCGTATGCCTCGTTATCATGAGGATAGGAAAAGGCGCTGATGACACCAACGGCAATATCCAGGCAAAATATTGCCGTAAAAATGACCTGTAAAATTTTTCTTACCATAAAAACCCCTTTCTTTGTGACAAGATGATCGGCTGATGGATAAAACCAACCATACCATAATAAACAGGTTTTCTATCTCACATATCACGGGCGGCGGTAAGGTTTTGTTTGCTTTTTGTCGTTAGCCAATACCAAACAACTTTCTTAGCGAGTAGGGTTAGTGGTCCCTAATCGCTCGCGAGAGCAAAAGCGAGCGTTGCGCTCGCGCCGACTGTCCGTCCGTGTGCTGGAAATTCTCTTTTGATATATTTGTGCGAGTGTTCTTGAAGGGGGTGCGGGGGAGCATAATATTTCGCCTGCGAAATATTATCGTAGCAACGGAACGTTGCGTTGTTCTTCTCAAGAAGTTTCCCCCGCATACACTTTAGAAACTAATTCTCCTCACACTGCGGACTTTTCTCGCGCTCTCGTCAATGTCAAAAATGACGCCTTGTGCCTTCACGTCACCGGAAGCGACGGAGAAGCGCGTGGGCATTTGTGTGCGGAAGCGGTGAATGACGGCATCGACATCGGTGCCGAGAATGCCATCCTGTGGGCCGCACATACCGAGGTCGGTAATGTAGCCCGAGCCGTGGGGCAGGATCTGCTCGTCGGCAGTGGGGACGTGGGTGTGCGTGCCGAACATCACCTGAATGCGCCCATCGAAATAGCGACCGATGGCAAGCTTTTCGCTGGTCGCCTCGGCGTGAATGTCGAGCAAGGCGAGGTCATAGCGACCGTTCTCGCGTTCGAGAATGCGGTCGACGGTATCGAAGGGAGAGGCAAGCGGATCGAGGTAAACTCTGCCGCTTACGTTGATGCAAAGCACACGCCAACCGTTCACATCGCAAATTGTGTAACCAACGCCGGGCGCGTCGGTGGGGTAGTTTGCGGGGCGAATGATGCGCCCATCGTTGGCATCGAGATAGGAATAAATGTCACGCATGCCAAAGGCGTGGTTGCCAAGCGTAATGAGGTCAACGCCCGTATCGAGGAGAGACTCGGCATCGGCGGCGGAAATACCGCGAATTTCGGTGGCGTTCTCTCCGTTTGCAACGCAAAAATCAATTTTTTCCTTCGAGCGGAACGCCCAAAGCTTGTCGGCGAGATAATCGATGGCAACGTGTCCAACAACGTCACCAAGGGCAAGAATACGCATAGATGTGCCTTTCTATTTTGTCTGTTTTGTTTTATTTTTCTTGGAAAAATTCAATTTCCTCGCCTACGGGACCGATGCAAAAACCGATGCGAGCAGGGTAGGGGGGGTTGGATGGGATACAAATGTCCTTCGGCTCTACGGTAACAAGATAGCCCGACGCGCGGACGGTCTCGATACAATCGTCCACATCATCTACTGCGAACGCGATGTGATTGAGAGCGCCGCTGACACCGTTATATGCGCTATGCAAAGGAGTCCCTCCGGTAGAGAAGATCTCGAGCACGCCCGAGCCGGTGTCGAGCATTGTGCAGGGATGATTGTTTGCATCGTACCACGTGCGAACCGTTTCCATACCCAACAGGTCACGGTAAAAATGCACCGTATCATCAAAATGTTTTTCGTTTACGCATTTGAGCGCGAGGTGATGAAATCCGTTTGTTTTGCGTTTCATAATAGTCTCCTTTTGTGCGCGAAAATTTGGGTTTTCCAACCGCGCCAAGTCATCGGTTTTATTGTACCACAAATCAAAAGGGTTGTCAAGGAAAAAGAAACACAAAGAGGAGTACAGAATTATAAGAGAAACGTAGGGGCGACCATTGGTCGCCCGCACTTAAAAATTACAACCCGACAACCCCACTGTATGTCATTCTGAGCACAAGGCGTAGCCGCAGCGGGATATGGCTTAAAATTTCGGTGGCTTTTTATGCGATGTAACAATCCCCAACTCTGCATTCTTCACTCTGCACTTTTTCCTGCCCTCTTGCAAACGCGCAGGGAATATGCTATAATGAAAGGGAAGACATTTTATTATAAATAGGAGGACTTTATGAAAACCAAGCTTTCCCCCCGTTTTTGGTGTGCGCTGACCTTGTTCAGCTTGATCGGCCAGGTGGCGTGGGTTGTGGAGAATATGTATCTCAACGTGTTCATCTACAACATGTTCAACGCGACCGCCGACGACATTTCCACCATGGTTGCGGCAAGTGCTATCTCTGCCGCCTTGACCACAATTCTCATCGGTGCGCTCTCCGACCGCGCAGGCAAGCGCAAGCTCTTTATGTGCGCGGGTTATATCCTCTGGGGTATTTCTATTCTCGGTTTTTGCTTTATTCGCGTTGACCAAGCCAACACAGGCGCGTGGCTGACCGTTAGCTCCTCTGCCGTTGCGGTGTCTCTTGTAATCATTTTCGATTGCTTAATGACCTTTTTCGGCTCTTCCGCCAACGATGCGGCATTTAATGCATGGTTGACCGATAGCACCGATAGCACCAACCGCGGTGCTGCCGAGGGCATCAACTCTATGATGCCGCTGGTTGCCATTCTCGTTGTGTTTGGCGGCTTTATGTTCTTTGATCTGACCAAAGCCGATAGCTGGACTTGGATCTTTGCTATCATTGGTGTTGTTGTTATTGCCATTGGTATTCTTGGCATTTTCCTCATCAAAGACCCCGTTAAGTGTGTCAAATCCGAAACGGGATATTTCCAAAACATCATTTACGGCTTCCGCCCTTCAACTGTAAAGGGCAACGGATCTTTGTATTTCTATCTTGCCGCGTTTATCCTTTTTAACATTTCCATTCAAATCTTTATGCCCTACCTCATTATTTATTATGAGAAGTCTTTGGGCATGGCAGATTACGTCTTTATTATGGCACGTGCCATCATTCTGGCATCGGTTGCAACCGCGCTTTGGGGCAAGGTATATGACAAAAAGGGTTTTGATTTTTCGGGCTTTATCGCAATCGCATCCTTAATGCTCGGTTACGTTCTTTTGTACTTCTTCAAAGAAACAGCCCTTGTGTTTGTCGGCTCGCTCTTTATGATGTGCGGCTACCTTTGCGGTATGGCAGTGTTTGGCGCAAAGATCCGTGACCTCACCCCCGACGGCAAAGCGGGCATGCTGCAAGGCGTGCGCATCTGTGCGCAGGTGCTCGTTCCCGGCGTTATCGGTCCTAAGATCGGTAGCTGGGTTCTTCGCAATGCCGAGCTTGTTCCCAACAACGACGGAACATTCTCCTTCCTGCCCAACCAAAACATTTTCTTGGCGGCGCTCGTTGTAGCGGCGGTACTGACGGTTCTGCTGCTTGTTCTGCGCCCCAAAAAGCCGGCTCGTACCGTTGACCTGAAAACCCCTTTTGAGATAGCCGCAAAGGGAGACGAGTGGGAGAGGGAGTATCCTCGCCCGCAAATGAAGCGCGACTCCTATCTTTCCCTTTGCGGCGTTTGGAATTTGAGTGTTGAGAAAAAAGGAGTTGTAACACCTCTTTCAAATATCACCGTTCCGTTTTCTCCCGAAACACGGCTTTCGGGTGTGAATCGAACCCTTGAAAAGAAAGAAAAATACGTCTACGAAAAAAACTTCAACCTTTCTTCCGATTTTACGAAAGAAAAAATCCTTTTGCATTTTGGCGCGGTCGACCAAATTGCCGAGGTGTGGCTCAATGACACCTATCTTGGCAAGCACGAGGGTGGATATCTGCCCTTTACCTTTGACGTTACCGCCGCCGCAAAGACGGGAAGCAACACCCTGCGCGTGCGCGTGACCGACGAGCTGGATATTCAGCTTGCATACGGAAAGCAGCGCAAAAAGCGCGGCGGAATGTGGTACACACCCATCAGCGGCATTTGGCAAGCGGTGTGGCTTGAGAGCGTTCCCGAGCATTATATCTCCTCGCTCTACGTTACGCCCACGCTGTCCTCTGTAACGGTTGAAACCTTGGGCGGCAACGCGCAAAAAACGCTCACACTCCACCTGCCCGAGGGCGATAAGATTTACACCTACGAGGGAAACCGTATTGAGATCGAGGTGAAAGATCCCATTCTCTGGTCTCCCGAAAACCCTCACCTTTACACCTTTACCCTTGCGGACGGAGACGATAAAATCGACTCTTATTTTGCTCTGCGTACCATCGAATCCAAGATGGTTGCGGGCAAGCCGCGACTGTGCCTGAACGGCAAGCCCTATTTCTTCCATGGGCTTCTTGACCAAGGGTATTACAGTGACGGCATCTACACCCCCGCCACGCCCGAGGGATATCGCTATGATATTTCCAAAATGAAGGAGCTCGGCTTTAACATGCTGCGCAAGCACATCAAAATCGAGCCCGACATCTTTTATTACGAGTGTGATAAGCAGGGCATGATCGTTTTTCAAGATATGATGAACAGCGGTCACTATGATTTCGTGTTTGATACCGCACTGCCCACTGCGGGCTGGCGATGGGGATTCTTCCACACGGTGAGCCGTCGCCGCCGTGCCGATTTTGAGGACGGCTCACGCGCTGTGATCGATCTGCTTTACAATCACCCCTCTGTGTGCTACTACACTATTTTCAATGAGGGTTGGGGACAGTATTTCGGTGCATCTCGCGTATATGACCAACTCAAAGCGTGTGACTCCACTCGCATTTGGGATACCGCATCGGGGTGGTTCAAAACGCCGCGCAGCGACGTGCAAAGCGAGCACATCTATTTTAGAAAGGTCAAGCTCAAGAGCCGCAAGCTCCCCTTGGTGCTCTCCGAGTTTGGCGGTTACTCCTGCAAAATAGAGGGGCACTCCTTCAATCTTGACCAAAACTACGGGTATAGTACCTACGCAACGCCCGAGGCATTTTCGGACGCACTTGAAAAGCTCTATAGCGACGAGATCATTCCTTGTATTCAAAACGGAGGACTTTGCGCTACGGTGCTCACACAGGTCAGCGACGTTGAGGACGAGACCAACGGTCTTGTAACCTATGACCGTCAAGTTTGCAAGGTAGATGCCGCGCGTATGCAGGCGCTTGCCCAAAAGCTGAACGATGCATTTGACAGTCAGTTTTGAAAAATAATGTTTTATAACCACATCAATTAATTAAGTCTATCGTATTGTAGGCGAGCGCGACAAGGGACTGAGGGATTGTTTTGCAAAATTTTTTTCTTTACAATCCCTCCGCCTCGCAGTTGCTCGGCACCTCCCTTTACACAAGGGAGGCAGAACTTAGTCCCGCCGAAAAGCCAAACAAGAAAGGAATTTTTACATGGACCAATATTTGATTTATATAGGACAGCTGCTCGGTTTGACGCTTGGCGTTATGGTGGTTTGCGGTCTCGTTGCGTGGATCGCGCGACAGATATTTATGTATTTTGTGGGCGACTCGGCAACGCTTGTACTTTATGCATCCTCGGTGGTGGGCACTCCCGTGCACGAGCTGGGACACGCCCTGATGTGCATTCCCTTTGCACACCGCATCACCGATATGAAGCTGCTTTTGCCCCCAAGCCGCCGCTCCAAAACGCTCGGCTACGTGCAGCACACCTACAACCGCAAAAATCTGTGGGCGGTGTTTGGAGATCTCTTTATCAGCTTTGGTCCCATCTTCAGCGGTCTTGGTGTAATGATCTTGGTGCTCACCCTTTGCTTTCCCACACAGTGGAATGCCTATCTTGATAGCTCGCGCGCAATGGTAGCGGCGGGAGTCGGCGTGCGTGAGATGCTCTCAGGTGGAGTTTCGCTCCTGTTCTCTTTGTTTGAAGGAATCAAAGGCGATGCCGTGCGCTCTGTGGTAGGGCTGCTCATCATTCTTTCGGTTTCGCAACACATCACCTTGAGCTTTGCCGACCTGAAGGGATGCTTCAAGGCGCTCCTCATCTACACGGGCGTGCTTGCTATCTTTGCAGGTGTTACTATGCCATTCGGCTTGCAAGGCGACATCGTGAGCGCATTGATGCGCTTCAATTTGCCCGTGCTCTCCATTTTCTGTGTTACCATCGCATTTTCGCTCGTGTGGGTATTCATTGCTTTGCTTGTTTACCTTTGGCGCTGGTTGAGAGTGATATTCTAATCAAAAAAGCAACTCCCAAAGTGGGAGTTGCTTTTTTATTGTAATTACTTCAATTCCTTAGGCGTTCTGGGGTAGAGGAGAACGTCACGAATGTTGGAAACACCGGTGACGTACATAACCAAACGGTCAAAGCCGATGCCAAATCCGCTGTGGGGAACAGAACCGTACTTTCTGAGGTCAAGGTATTGCGAGTAAGCGGAAACGTCCATGCCGCGCGCTTCCATAGCGGCTACGAGCTTGTCGTAGTTTGCCTCTCTTTCGCTACAACCAACAAGCTCGCCAATGCCGGGAACAAGCAGGTCGGTAGCCGCAACGGTCTTGCCGTCGTCGTTCTGCTTCATATAGAAGGACTTGATATCCTTGGGGTAGTTGATAACGAATACGGGCTTTTTGAAGATCTGCTCGGTGAGCCAACGCTCGTGCTCACTCTGCAATTCAGCACCCCATTCGGGAGCGAATGCAAAGTTTGCTCCCTCTGCCTTTTTGAGCAGCTCGATGGCGTCGGTGTATGCAAGAACTTGAAAATCGGAGTTGGTCAAAAGCTCGAGCTTTTGGCGCAGACCCTTCTCAAAGAACTTTTCAAAGAAATCGATCTCGGCGGAGCAGTTTTCAAGAACGTAGCCAACAATGAACTTGATATATTCTTCAATAATTTCAATAATGTCGGGCAGCTCTGCAAAAGCAACCTCGGGCTCAACCTGCCAGAAC
>JAZORZ010000070.1:0-2701 GCA_045656885.1 Eubacteriales bacterium | reverse complement strand
CTCCGGCACACGGTTAACTGCTAATCCAGCCGTGAGAAATGGTGTTTTGAGAAAAAAACAAACAAGGAGTGAGGGCAGTGACAAAACTGCCGCTGCTCTCAACTCCCAATGTTTGCTTTACTTTCTCAAGCCGAGCTTGCTGACGATCGCGCGGTAACGCTCGATGTCGTTCTTTTGCAGGTAGTTCAACAGGCTTCTTCTGCGACCGATCATCTTTTGCAGACCGCGGCGGCTGTGGAAGTCTTTCTTGTTGACTTCCAAGTGCTCGGTCAGGTTAGCGATACGGTTGGTCAGGATAGCAATTTGCACTTCGGGAGAACCTGTGTCGCCCTCGTGAGTAGCGTATTGCTCGATGATGCTGTTCTTGAGTTCTTTCTGCATGGTATTTTCACCTTTCAAAAAAATATTTATTTACGTTTCACTCAGCAATCGGTGGGTGAATCAGCCGCTGGACGGCCTCGTGTCCGAAAACCGAGCTCACGCATACGACAGTATTATACCACACTTTTTTCGCTTTGTAAATACTTTTTTGAAATTTTTTTACTATATTTATATATTTTATAGAATATTTTGCACTTCGCGCGCCCGCAAGAAGCAAAAAATACCATTTTGTGGAAAAGGAAAGCAAAACACACAAAAGGGCGACCGAGGTCGCCCTTACGTAATCTAATTACATTCTACTCAAAAAAGTCATTCACCGTACAACCGAGTGTGTCGGCAAGAGTGGGGAGGAAGGTAATGTCGGGATAACATTCTTCGCGTTCCCATTTGGAAATAGTCTGTGGTGATAAACCTAAACAGGATGCGAATTGCTCCTGCGTCAGGCGGTTTTCACGGCGAAAAGCTTTGACCTTTTGTGAAACGATAATTCTTTTTATAGTCATAATTTACACCAACCAATACGTTTCTTTTTGACGTGCCATAATGCCGCAAGCAATCATTTCGCGGCGAATGGTGCAGTGATCCTCGTGAAAGCGGTGAATAATCTCATTGACTTCTTTTTCATCGTATTCGCGCCCACGCTCAAATTGCTTTGCAATTTCCAAAAGTACAATTTCGCGTTTTTTGCGTTGCGTGGGGAGCTGTGTCAAGCGACCGTATTTGAAAAAGTGAGAGAGAACCTCTTTCTTATATTTTTCTTCGGCATCCACAACCGGATCATCTTTTTTGATCAACTCGTAAAGGGGCTTATCAAAAATCTCGCGGTTAAGGGAATAAATCATATAAAATTGCGAACGTGAGCAATTTACAACACCTGCCGACTCCATTTTTTTGAGATGATAGCAAATGGTCGCAGGGGTGAGGGAAAGCTCACAGGCGATCTTCTCCACATAGGAATCCTCTTTGAGCAAAATGTTGAGGATTTCGAGACGTGTTTCGTCGGCAAGAAGCTTTAGGAGAGCAAGCTTTTCTTTCACACTACCACATCCTTTCGTTTCTGCCATGCCTCGTCAAGGCAAACCTTTGCAAATTGCAACCCGCCGATGCGTTCTTCAAGTTCGATCTTCTCCCAGTCGGATGCGTTTGTGAGTTTTTCTTCAAGCTTTGCAATCTCATCATTTGCAAAAGCAAGGACACCATAGTAGAGGGCATAGTCACGTTTTTCATTATCCGGAGCACTCTCGTAGAGTGCCACATATTCGGGTACAGTGACAAAAATATCGTTTACTTGCGGAATCAGATAATGATTTTGGGCGTTTTTTTCGGCAACTCGGTGAGAGTGAAAAAACATACACCACACTGCTGTTGCACCGGCATATCTGTATTTGGCGCATTTGTATTCCGCGATATTGTTCTTTTTGGCAATGGGATCTTTGTCTAACTCATTACAAAAAGATTCTAATTTTTTCGTTTCTTCGTTAATCAATTTAACTGCATTTTGGAAAAAGGTTGAAGTTTCCATTTTCACCCCTCCATTCTATCAATCAAATTGGGATAAATGCCATGTTCCTTGCGCCATGCTTCCCACGCCTTAAATACATTTTCGCACCCACCGATCTTGATTTGGAACTCAAGAATGTTTTTCATATCTCCCGAGGTCTTGGCGGCTTCAAATTCAGTATAATAGGAATTAACGATTTGATCGCGCATATAAATTTCTGCTTGCAATGCTGCTATAAATCGCATTTTTTCTTCTTCGTCAAGTTGAGTAAAAACTTCATTTAATTTGGGATATTTGTGAAGAATTTGTCCGATTACTCGACATCTCATAGTAAGAACATTTTTGCGTTTTCCTAACACGTACACGAGTATTCCCGCACGATTGCACAGTCCGTACATCTCTCTTTCAATAATCAAAGCTTTGCGCTCGTTTTTGTTTTCATTTGGTACCGCATCGAGTCTGCTTTGACATTCGTTATATTTCTCATTGACAATATCGTGCAATGCTTTATCAATTTCCAAATAAGTCATCTTATTTCTCCTTTTGCTTGATTTCTGTTTGTGACCACACTGATATTATACACATCTAATCACTTTTTTGTCAAGAGTAATTCGATAAATTTCTAATCATTCTACCAATGGTAGAATTTTGGGTACAAAAAACGGGCGACCTAATGGAAGGCGGCAAGCCGCCACGAGATTGCAAGCAATCTCTTCGCCCCTACAATAGATATTAAAATTTTGCGGTAGGGGAGGGGCTTGCTCCTCCCGAGAACGAACGCATATTGCAAATAAAAACGGACGACCACTGAAACTCACC
>JAZORZ010000069.1:0-6581 GCA_045656885.1 Eubacteriales bacterium | reverse complement strand
CGGCGCGCATAGTCTTGCGGTTGCCCTCCAGCTCACGGAGCTCTTCTTCAAGAGCAACAACGCGGCGGTGCATGTGACGTCTATCTGTTTCGAGCTTGCTCTCACCGGGGCCTCTCGTGCCGATACCACCGCCAAGACGGGACATTTCAACACCGTGACCCGTCAGGCGCGGTGCGGTATATTTGAGCTGTGCCAATTCGACCTGCAGTTTACCCTCGCGGCTAACCGCGTGGAGCGCGAAGATATCAAGGATCAGCATTGAGCGGTCGATAACACGCACGTTATCGCCAAGCTCCTCTTCGAGGTTGCGAATTTGCGAGGGGGCGAGCTCTTCATCAAAGACGACGAGTTCTATCTCATTATCCTCACAGAGCGCGGCAATCTCTTCAACCTTACCCGAGCCAATGAGGGTACGGGGGTTGGGTTTATCCATATTTTGAATGACCTTTGCAAAGCAAACACCGCCTGCCGTATCGAGCAGACGTTCAAGCTCGCAAAGACTTTTTTCGAGTTCATCTGCCTCGCGTTGATTGGTGCAAACACCTACCAAAATCGCGCGACTTGCTTGGTATTCCATAAAATATTTTCTCCAATCGAAAGAAAAATGGGCAAGCTGACACGCAGCCTGCCCTTTTTACACAGAACCGACCCTTGCAGATTACTTCTGGAAAGCAGCGATTCTCTTCTTGAACTTATCCACACGTCCGCCGGCGTCAACAAACTTTTGCTTACCGGTGAAGAAGGGGTGGCACTTGGAGCAAATTTCAACCTTGATTTCGCCGCCCTTGGTGGACTTGGACTCTACGGTTTCGCCGCATGCGCATCTGATGATGCAGGTTTCGTACTTAGGATGGATTCCCTCTTTCATTGTTCAATACCTCATTTCATAATTTTGATGTTCTTTGACATCATTTCGCCTTTGGGCGACATACGGACATATTATAGCACAATCCAACCCAAATTGCAAGAGGTTTTGCAAAAAAAGTTTTCTTTTTTTATATAATTTGCGCGTTTTTGGGGGATTTATGCGGGGGAATAAGGAAACAAAATAAAAGATATTCCCAATCGCCGCAAAGCACCATTCATAGTCAGTTAAAATTATGGCGTATATACTACTCGAATATTCGAGTACGAGTACCACTCATAATACGTATTTTTTTCACCATCAGCGAATCGATTCGTCACTTTGGTTAGAATATTGCCGTAGCTGTCATAGGTATACTCATAAAAATAGTCTATTTCTATTTTACCGTTAGAGTTCCTCCCTATCTCTATCAACTCATTACCGTAGCTATCATAGATGCAGATGTAGTATATTTTACCTTCAGCATCTTTCCACACCTCTGCCAGCAAATTACCGTTGCGGTCATAAATCCATTTATAGAAGTTTATTACTGTTCCCCAAAAACGCTCTACCTCAGTCAGCATATTGCCGCGGTGATCATAGGTATATTCCTGAGAACTAATGATTACACCATCAGCATTTTTTTGTACGTATGTCAACTCATTGCCGTTCCTATCATAGGTGTGTTCATAAGAACTTTCTATTTTACCATCAGCATCTTTCCGTACGCACGTCAGCTCGTTGCCGTTGCTATCATAGGTGTATTCATAAGAACTTTCTATTTTACCATTGACATCCTTCGTTATAGATGTTAATCTATTACCGTTGCTGTCGTAGGTGTTCTCATAATAAATCCCCCCCGTCGACTCTTCACTATACCATCTCCATACAGATGTCAGTATATTACCGTTGCTATCATAGGTGTATGCTTCAAATCTCTCTATTTTGCCATCAGCATTTTTCCACACCTTTTTCAGCAAATTACCGTTGCTGTCATAGGTGTATTCATGAGAACTTCTTATTTCATCATCAATTTTCCACACGTACTTCAGCAAATTACCGTTGCTGTCATAGATGTATTCATCTCCCACCGAACGGCTATCCCTTGCACATATACTGTACATAACATCGAATTTTTGAATATATTCATTGCTATCACGATATCCGCGAATTTTTAGAAATACTTTATACGCTTCGGCATAGTTTTGGTTTTCCATGTGGTTAAGTGCAATATTGTATCTTACATTAGGTATAACAACAATTTTCAAAAAGATCATGACAGCAATAATGACACAAACAATGGATACTATGGCAATAGCAATCTTTTTGCTGCGCTCTTTTCTGGCTTTTTTTGCTTCCTTCTTAATTTCCTGCGCAGAATTGTCAAAAACCTCTGTGCCACACAAAGGGCAAAAAAGTGAACCTGACGGCAACTCTGCTCCGCACTTTGTACAATACATAATAATTCCCTATCTCCGTTTCAGCCCGTCGGCGTTTATGTGCACATTATAACACACTTTTTGTAAGTTGTCAACATTTGCAATTAAAACGACTCTATTCCATCTTGACAAATCTCCTCAAAAAGTGTATAATAAATGCAATGCTTTAGGAAGGAGATTTTTGCCCGATGGAACGCATTTTTGACACACACGCGCACTATTTTGATAAAAAATTCGAGTCGGTCGAGGGTGGCGCCGATGCCATTCTTTGCGACCTGTTTGAAAATCAAAGCATTGCCGGAATCGTGAACGTGGGCACCAATCTCCAAAATGCACACGCGGTCATCGAACAAGCGGCGCGCTACCCCAAAATGTATGCCGCCATTGGCATTCACCCCGAGGATTGTCACTTTATCACCAAACCTGAAGCAGCTCTTGCCGCGCTTTCTGCGCTCCTTGAAAACGAAGAAGCAAGAAAGCAAAATAAGATCGTCGCCCTTGGTGAAATCGGCCTTGACTACCATTGGCAATCCTACGACGACGGCAGAATTCCCATGGATAAAGAACTTCAGGCGTTCTTTTTTGAGGAACAAATGAAGCTTGCCGAAAAGCTCTCTCTGCCCGTCATCATTCACGACCGCGAGGCGCACGGCGATTGCTTTGAAACGGTCTTGCGGTTCCCCAACGTCAAAGGCGTTTTTCACAGCTACAGCGGCTCTGCCGAAATGGCGCGCGAGCTGACAAAACGCGGCTGGTATATCTCCTTTTCGGGCACCGTCACCTTCACCAACGCCGCCCGTGTAAGAGAGGCAGCAGCAGCCGTTCCGCGCGACAAATTGCTGATTGAAACCGATGCTCCCTACCTCGCTCCGCACCCCAATCGCGGCAAGCTCAATCACTCGGGGTATCTCTCATTTGTTGTTGAAACGTTGGCACAAATTTGGAATTGCTCCCCCACAGATGCCGCCCTGCAAACCTACCAAAATGCAATCACCTTTTTTGACCTGCCCTGATGTGTGCAAACTGCACAAAAATCAGGGCTTGTTTTTTACATTCAATCGGTAAAAAAGTTGAGAAATCCACTTGAAAAAAATGGGTGTATATAGTATAATAGAAGAGAACCCGGCCATTTGGGTGCCGGAGAACACACGAAAGGTATTACAAAAACAGGTATTTTACCATGGCTAAGATTGAAACAAAGAACATTCGTAACATCGCATTGCTGGGTCACGGCGGCTCCGGAAAGACCACCCTGGCTGAAGCTATGCTCTATATTGCAAAAGAGACCGACCGCTTGGGTAACGTTGGCGCCGGAAACACCGTTTGCGACTACGACCCCGAGGAGGCAGCTCGCCACATCTCTATTTCCGCTTCTATCGCTCCCTTGATGTGGAAGAATGTTAAGATCAATGTCATCGACGCCCCCGGTTATCTGGATTTCTCCGGTGAAGTTCTGCAAGCTACTCGCGTTGCCGACAGTGCTATAATCGTTGTTGACGGTAAGGCAGGCATCGAGGTTGGTACCGAGCTCGCATGGGATTACGCAACTCAAGCAAAGCTCCCCAAGGCATTCTTTATTAACAAATTTGACGATAACGAAGCAAGATTCGGTCGCGTTCTCGATTCTCTTTCCGAGACCTTCGGTAAGAGCGTATGCCCCCTTACCATTCCGCTGATCAAGGGCGGCGAGGTTATCGGTGCTATCGACCTCATCGAGCAAAAAGCTCACGTATTCGATAAAAACGGCGGTCACTCCACCGAGGAAGTTCCCGCTGACTCTGCAGCAGATGTTGAAAAGTATCGCGATATGCTGATGGAAGCAGTTGCAGGTACCGATGAAGAACTCATGATGAAGTACTTTGACGGTGAAGAGATCACCACCGAGGAAGCTCTCAACGCAGTTCACATGGGCATCGTTCACGGCGACATCGTTCCCGTATTCTGCGGCGCAGCAAGCAAGCTGTGGGGCGTTTGGACCATGCTTGACAACATCGCAGGTTCCTTCCCCCGTCACACCGCAAAGAAGGTTGAAAAGCTCGTTGAAGGCACTGTTGAGATCGATCCAGAGGGCGACACTGCTCTGTTCGTATTCAAGACCGTTGCAGACCCGTTCGTTGGTAAGATGTCCTTCTTCAAGGTTATGAACGGTACTGTTAAGAGAGATATGGTTCTCTACAACAACACCACCGGCGACAACGAAAAGTTCGCTCACATTTACACCGTTAAGGGCAAGAAGCAAACCGAGGTTGAAGAGCTCGCTTGCGGTGATATCGGTATGGTTGCAAAGCTCAACGACACCAACACCAACGACACTCTCACCCTTACCAAAAAGCTTGCTTACGCTCCCATCGTTTACCCCACCCCCTACCTCTCCAAGGTTATGATCCCTGTTTCCAGAGGTGACGAGGGTAAGATCTCTCAAAGTATTGCTAAGATGGTTGAAGAAGATTGCACCATCAAGTTTGAAAATGATGCAGAAACCAAGCAACTCCTCATTTACGGTCTGGGTGATATGCACCTTGCAGTTCTCGCTTCCAGACTGAAGTCCCGCTTCGGCCTCAACGTTCGTTTCGATACTCCTACCGTTGCTTACCGTGAGAAGATCACCAAGTTTGTTGACGTAGAAGGCAAACATAAAAAGCAAAACGGTGGTTCCGGTCAGTATGGTCACGTTAAGATGAAGTTCGGTCCCGGCGAAGAGGATGGCCTCACCTTTACCGTTTCCGTAGTAGGCGGTACTGTTCCGAAGAACTTCTACCCCGCAGTTGAAAAGGGTATTCAAGATTGCATGTCTAAGGGCGCTTTCGGCTTCCCGATGACCAACCTCGCTGCTGACCTCTATGACGGTTCTTATCACGCAGTTGACTCCGATGAACTTTCCTTCAAGACCGCTGCTTCCTTGGCATACAAGAAGGCACTCGAGCTTGCAGGTCCCGTTCTTCTCGAGCCCGTTGGCGACCTCAACATCACCGTTCCCGAAGGACTTGTTGGTGACGTTATGGGCGACCTCAACAAGCGTCGCGGTAGCGTAATGGGTATGGAAGCTTGCACCAACAAGAAGGGCTACACCACTGTTCAAGCAGTAGCTCCTAAGGCAGAGCTCATGGATTACCCGATCATCCTCCGTGCAATGTCTCAGGGCCGCGGCTCCTTCGAGTTCAACGTAACCGGCTACGACGTAGTTCCCGGCAACATCACCGCAAAGGTTGTTGCTGACCAAAAGAACAAAGCTGTATAATTAAAAAACAATCAAGGCGGAGCAAATGCTCCGCCTTTTTTATATACATCATATAGAAAGAAGCATCCGTTATCAAAAGATAGCGGATGCTTCTATATTAAAAAGTATCGTCTTCTTCGTTCAAAAAATCCAAGTTTGCCATTGTTGCGCCCAAAGAGACGACCGTATAATTTGCTATTTCGTTCATAAAGATAGCTGCATTTTTATTTTCGGGATTCATGCGGCAAAGCATTTTGCGAAAATCATACGAAGGCATATCAACACCGCTGCTTGTTTTCCAAACCGCCATTACATAGCGAAGCTCGGTGTCATTGTCTTTGCGCATCTCTTTGATCAATGCTCTCTCTGCAATTTTATCTTCGGATAAAACGTCTTCAATAATGGCACTGTATTCTTTCCCATTTGAGGTCAAAAGAACAACAACCTGCGTCATTCTCGTCTTGGGTGCATCTTTTAACATATGAACTGCAGTTTGCATCATTTGGTCAAAGATAGAACGAACAAACGGATAGGAAGGGTATTTCCCATCACTACTTTCTTTTTTTATGTAGGAACGAGGAAGACCGGCTTCAAAGGATGTCATATAGAATACCTCCACACAAAGAGTATATGCTTGTATTATATCACAAAAAGCGGCAGAGATGTTGGCTATCTGCCGTTTTTTACAATTTCTTTACACCGTTTACAAAGCATTTACATATATAAAAAAGCGTTTGAAAACAAAAAAAGCAGAGACTTTTGCCTCCACTTTTGATATGATCGCTTATGATCATAGAAAATCGAATAAAAGAATCTGATGTTGAGTTAAGCGAAACTCACAATTTAGTAGAATCTTGAACATTGAAGTTCAAGCCCTCGGTCTATTAGTATCAGTCAGCTGAACACATTACTGTGCTTACACCTCTGACCTATCAAACTCGTAGTCTGCAAGTGACCTTACCTAATCAAGTTAGGAGGGATATCTCATCTTGAAGCATGTTTCACGCTTAGATGCCTTCAGCGTTTATCAAAACCGCACGCGGCTACCCAGCTATGCCCTTGGCAGAACAACTGGTGCACC
>JAZORZ010000068.1:0-40137 GCA_045656885.1 Eubacteriales bacterium | reverse complement strand
GAAATAGCATATACCATAGGAAGGAACATAAATGCACCGAGAATGGTGAGCACAACGGTGATACCGGCGTCGCCGCCCGCGGAACGGGATAATACGACTCTGTGTCGTCTTGTTCTTAATTTTGCCATATTACGTACCTACCTTTGAGAGTGCCTTGGAAACGACCCTGTTTGCAAAAATCTGAATTGCAAACAGAATGGTTGCGATTGCGGATGCGTAACCGATCTCGTAACGCGCTCCGCCGTAGTCATCCAAGTGGTGCATGATGGTGTGTGCTGCATAGTCAACCGACGGCATGCCGCAAAGTGCGGATACAACGCCACCGTAACCGAATGCGCCTGTGATCGTGAGAACTGCATTGAACATCAGCTGCGGCTTCATGCTGGGCAGGGTGATGTACCAAAGCTCTTGCCAACGGTTTTTGATGCCGTCAACCGCGCCTGCCTCATACAGGGAACGGTCAACGCCCTGCAAGCCCGCAATACAGGAAAGGAATCCGGTACCGAGGGACATCCACAGGGAAACGACAATACACAGAGGCATGATGTAGTCTGCATCCTTAAACCATGCGATCGGGTCTGTGATGATACCGAGCTCAAGCAGGGTTGCGTTAACCCAGCCGTAAGTGTCGGCGTCAAACAGCGTACCCCAAATTGTAAAGATCTGACCGGAAATGGACGGTGCATAGAAAATCAGAGTAACAACTGCACGAATGCGAGGAGGAAGCTCGTTGATGAACCAAGCTACCAGGAAAGACATCAAGTAGGACGAGGGACCTACGATGCAGGCAAAGATCAAGGTGTTCTTGCAGGCGAGGATGAAGATATCGTCTGCAAAGAACAGGTTGACGTAGTTTTCCAACCAAACAAAGTTGGGCCATTGGAGCATGTTAAAGTCCGTAAAGCCAACCACGAAGGAAAGAATAACGGGGCAAAGAGTAAAGAGTGCAAAAATAACAACGTAAGGGAGGATCATAACGTAAGCGATCCAGTTTCGCTTCATTTCTCTCCAGGTATAATCCCAGTAAGAAATGTCCTGTCTTCTGACAACCGCTTTTTGCTTTGCTTTTGCTTTCAACATTTTCGTCTATCCTCCTCTCTTAAAATTCGGGTACGGAAACTCTGTAGGATTCATACGCATTTGCCGTATCAATCAGAGCTTCGGAAATAAAGTACAGCAACTCAAGCTTTTCAAGATCGGCGATCTTGTATCCGCCGCTGCCGTCCTTTGCTTCGGGCAAGGTTTGCTTGTTAACGTTTACATAGTAGGATGCTACGGTTTGCTTTTTGCCGCTGACCTTGGTGATCTCCTTGGTAGAAGAGCCGTCATACTCATCTGCAAGCTGTTTTGCAAACATTTCAGCCGCAATTCTGAGGTTGTCAACGTTTTGGTTAACAATACCGTACATTGCCTGTCTGTATATTTCGCTATCGGGGTTGATCAAACCTCTCTCCTCGAGCACGTCAAGTGCTTCGCGGATCTGGTTGGATCTCTTTTCTGCAAGCGTGCTGCCAAGCTCAACGGTTTCAAGGTTGAACTCCTGACGCTTACGGGTAATTTCTGCATTGATGGTATTAACGTAACGGAGAAGCTCGGTAGTGGGATCCTTGTCATCGTTGTATGCAGAAAGGAATGCAAAGTTGGTGTGACGACCTACGTAGTAGAAACCGGGGTAGTTCTCAATAGCGAGCAGGTTATCGAACTGCTTTTCAACCTCAACAATCTCATCAGCGGTCCAAGGCATGCTCTTGAGTGCCTCTCTGTTTGCGGTTGCGTGCTTTGCGGATTCACCCATAATAGCAACCATTTCGTTTGCGTAGGTGGTCTGTGCTTCGGCACCGGTGTACCACTTCATATATTCCCAAGCGTCTTCAGTGTGCTTAGCACCGCTGACCATAACAAGCGCGGAGGAGCCCGCAAGGATCTTATTGTTGATGGTGCCGTCAGCTTTAAGTGTACCGGGAACGGGAACGAAGGTCCAGCAACCGTCAAGCTCGGTAGCAAATACCTTGAGCTGGTTGTAAAGACCGGTGTAACCTGCAATCAGGATAGGCATTTCACCTGTTCTGAAACGGTTAGCGCCACTGTAATCATAGGGGAAGGAATACTGTGTAAACATGTTACACATCTTGTTGAATGCGAAGAGAGCGACCTCGGAGTCGAGGTTAATTCTCATACCCTCGTCTGCCCAGATGCTACCGCCACTCTGATAGAGGAAAGGCATGTAGTCTGCACCAACACCGATTTCCATGTTGTTGGATTGGAGCTTGGATTGTGCTACGTAGAGGTCGTCCCAAGTCTTGGGGATCTCAATGCCGATCTCGTTCAGAATATCCAAACGCAGGAACATCATAGAGAAGGATTGCGACTCGGGCAAGCCGTAGTAGTGCATATCGTTGTCGGCATCGGGAACGCGGAATACCGTGAGCGCTGCTTCATTAAAGTTAGAAAGAACCTTTTGGAATGCTTCCTCGGACTCCTCCATATTTTCAATCTCAAGCAATGCTCCGCGTATTGCGTAGTTGATAACGGTATCGTCACCGAGACCGTGGTAAACGTCAGGTCCCATACCTGCCAAAATGGAAGGCAAGAGCGTGCCGCCGTTAACCAGCTTCAGGTTTACGGCAATACCGTTCTTTTGGGTAAAGCCGTTAACGGTCATGTTACGAACAACGTTTGCTTGGTCACGGCCGGAGGGCAACCATACAACAACGATGGTGGGGTCCTTATCGTAGTTTTGAGAGGTACCCATGCTGTTGTAGTCACGGAAGAAAGTCCAGAAGAAGCTCTTGATCTCGTGAGCAAATGCTTGGAAGAAGTTGGGCTTTGCCTTGGGTGCTTCTGCACTTGCGGGTTGGATCATAAAGTAGTCGATTTGCAACGGCTGGGTCTTAACGTCACCCAGGAAGGTACCGATACCACCGGAGTATGCCTTGAAATTGCTCAAGCCGGAAGCAATACCTTCACCGCCGCGAACAACCATCTTGCCGATCAGGTCAACAAGCTTATCGCAGGTACCGGTGTATGTAGAGGATACGCCTGCACCGTTACGCAAGAAGTCGGAGAGGTTTTGGATCGCCTCTTTTTCTGCAAACAGAACGTCCAGCGTATCGGGGAGCATGCGGTAGAAGTTATAGTCACGGTAAGCGTCGGGTGTAGGACCTGTGTACTGAACGATGCTCAGGTATGCGTCGTTCAATGCGTTCAGGATACGCTCAATCTCGCGGACGGTGGAGCTCATCGTACCAAATGTAACCTTGAAATTGATTGTATAGACAACACCTGCTTCAAAGTAGAGTTGGTAGCTTTGATCGTCCAATCTACCCGTGGAGCTCAGCTTGGTAACTTGCCAATCGGAGCTGTAATCGTAACGCAGGCCGGATGCCTCGGAGAACGGCAGTCCGTCATAGTAACCTGCAGTGTTTTGATATTTTGCGAGGTATTCTTCCTCGGTGTAATTGGTGGTAATAGTCAGCGCACGGCTGGTGTACATACCGTCCAAGTAACTTTGCTTGAATCTCGTGTAGATATCGTACCAGCCGGCACTCTCTACGGAGAAGGTGTATTCTACCCACTGACCGGGGGTCGCCCACTTTTCACCGCCGATGGTGTTGAGAAGCTGAACGCTGGGGTCAACGGGAGAGGTGAGTGCAGATGCACGGTCCTCAACGGGATATACAACGTTAGAGGAGGTTCTGTTCGGGTTCTCTGCCTCAATCTTGATCACGTCGGTACCCTGTGCATCGCTGATGTCCATATCCTTGAGCTTTTGGCGATATACCTCATAGGAATCTGCTGCCTTGTAGGGCATAAGTGCCAAATTAGAGAGAGCCATGGGCTCGTTAACGCCCTCGAGGGTGATGCTGAGCTGGCCATTCTCGTCGGGTGTCAGCACGAAGCCGAAGTACTCACTATCGTAGGTAATCTCTGTGCCTTGCGCATCGGAAAGCTTGTAGGAGTGTGTATAACCGTCGCTATCGCTGATGACGTAGCGTCTCCATTCGGGCGCCTGCAACTGCGTGGGACGGATCTCGTTGCTGTTGAAGTCCAACGGGAAGAAGCGCAGACCAAACTCTTCAATAAAAGCGCTGAGCTTAGCAGTGGTGTATGCAGGTTGATAGAAAACGATATAGGAGTTATCTGCAGCAACGGTGTAAACGGGAGCACCGGATGCACTAACGCCTGCCTCGGATACGTATCCTGCAGCTTCTGCCTTTGCAACAATGTCAGCAAGGTTATCCTTTTTGCCAAGGGTGTACTTAGCACTCAGGTCAACTCTTGCAACCGTGCCCTCGAAGCTTCCCTGGGCGTACATGCCCCAAACCTTAGAGAAGGAAAGGACGTATGCCTCGGAGAACGCCGGCTTACCGTTGACATAGAACTCGCGCTCGATAGGCGTGGATCTTGCCTCAATGGGATAGTAATCCAAGCCAAGGTGAGCGAGTGTTGCGGCGGTGATATTATGGCTGCCCAGATCAAGTGTCCAGGTCATAGCACCTCTGCCGGGTGTGCGAACAGCCACCGTGCCATCATACTCGTCAACGTAAGCAAGATCGTCGGGATTGTAGCCCGCTGCCTTTGCCGCATCAACAGTTGCATAGCGATCGGTGATCTCGCGCCAGCGACCGTCGTCAAGCTGATAACGGTTCTCTTGTGCGATCTCTGCGGGAATGTCTTCCAAGTCCTCGTAGAATTGGTCGCCCAGAACGATCATTGCCCACACGCCGTCGGTGGCGGTGATAACAATGTTGCTCCAAGTGTATTTCCAATTCTTGGTCAACTCGAAGGAAATCTCCTCAGAGAGCTTTTGTGCGGTTGCATAGTACAAGTTTTGATACTCGGCGTAGGAAATCAGATCCAACGTCTCCTTGTAGTCCGCAATGGTCTTGTCGGTCAGGTTGTCGTGCTTAATCTCCTGTGCACTGACAACGATTCCGGCGCTACTCACAAGACAAAGCAATGCCAAAGCTAAACACAGCAGTCTTGTGAAAGTTTTGTTTTTCATGCGCGTTTCCTCCTGCAAGAATTAACAACTTTTTTACCCATTGATTGTTTTTGTTTGTCTCCGTTTCGGCGTTCGCAAGTCGCCTGCGCGGTCGGGCATATGCCGACGGGCGCGCGCACGTAAAGAGCGGCTCCACGAGATGCGTTCTCGTCGACAGTTCAAACAAACTCCACCAATCGGGCAATTTTGGGCAGAGTTTTCCCAAATATATATAATATAATAACACAATTTGGTGGTGATGTCAAGAAAAACTATTTTGGAAAAACGATTCAGAGTGCGCTTGTGCGCCCTTGAATTCATGCATCGGTCAAAGCGTCTTTTCAAAAAGTTTACAATTAAGGAGGCCGTTTTTTGAGCTCACGGAGTTATATTTGGCATTTGTAAACAAAATTTACCCATTTTAACCCCAAAATCTTCCAAGCAATGACTTTTTGTGCACATTTTTGTCTATTTTGCCACATTAAAAAACGAATATTTTTGATTGGTAAATTTCATTTACCTATTTTGAACGATTTGAAAAAAATCGCGAAACAAGGAAAAATCTATGTTTTTTGTGAGAGTTGCACAATTTTTGGCGTGTATTTTCTACACGTTAAGACCCTGCAAATAGATTATAAATAGGTTTCTTTTTTCTCTGATTTCAAATACCGATTCCCGAAAATTCGACATTTTGAAAAAGTACGGGGCTCGGCGAGCACAAACAAGTAAGTAACTTGATGTTGCGCAAGCGTATCAACCGCTCTTTTTTAGGGGGGCTTACAGCTGCAAAAAGAAAGTTGACAAAAAAGAGAGCACCCCTCGCAGAGTGCTCTGTTCTTTATTGTTTTTTACTTCAGGAACCCGTTGACGATGTGCTCCTCCGCCTCTGCCTCGGTGAGTCCCAAGGTCATCAGTTTGATGAGCTGCTCACCTGCAATTTTGCCGATGGCTGCCTCGTGGATCAGCGATGCATCAACGTGGTTTGCCTCGATCTGCGGCAGAGCGATCACCCGTGCCTCGCCCATAATAATAGCATCGCACTCGGTGTGGCCCGAGCAACGGTTATTTCCGTTGACGTGTGACAAAAAGCTCTGGCGGCTCTTGTCCTTTGCTACCGAACGGGAGATAACGTGGGTCGCACTTCCCTCTCCGTTGAGATCGACTGTGAAATTGGTCTCAGCAAATTGCGTACCGTGTGTCATGATCTTCTCGCGAACGATCAAGGTAGCACCCTCATCAAGAGTTGCGGTGGTGTCGCGACGGGTGGAATCAACGCCCTTGATTTGCGCGGTTTCCATCTCCATGTAGCTGTTTTTGCCAAGCACGGCAACGGTGGTGGGGTTCATTACGTTCTTGCCGGTTCCTTCCCCTTGACCGTAGTGCTTTTCAACGTATTTTACACGTGCATTTTCTTCGAGATAGAAGGCGTGAATGCCGCTATGCTCGCTTTCAGCACTGCCGCTGTTGTGAATTCCGCAGCCCGCAACAATGGTAACGTCGCAGTCGGCACCGATATGAAAATCGTTATATACCAGCTCCTTCAGCCCTGATTGTGCGAGCAAAACGGGAATGTGTAAGCTCTCGTTTTTGGTACCGGGCTTGACGTAAATATCGATACCCGCTTTGTCGGTTTTTGCAACAATGGTGATGTTTTCGGAGTCGTTTTTGCCATACAGGTTGCCGTTAATGCGCAACGAGTAAGCACCTTGGGGTACATCGTGCAGGTCTGCAACCTGCTCAAGCAGCTTTTTTTGAATAGCGTCCATCATTATTTGCGCACCTCCTCAAAAAATCTGCAGCCCACCTGAGCGTTCAGAAGCTCCGGCAAAATCTCGTTTTTGGTGCCGTAAGCGGCTACACGTCCATCGGCAATTACGATGATCTTATCGGCGATATCGAGAATGCGCTCTTGGTGAGAGATGATCAGGATAGTACCCTTTGTTTTTTCATACATGTTGCGAAAAACTTGAATGAGATTATTAAAGCTCCACAGGTCGATGCCCGCCTCGGGCTCGTCGAAAACAGAGAGCTTTGTGCCGCGCGCATTGATCATTGCGATCTCAATTCTCTTGAGCTCACCGCCCGAAAGAGAGCCGTCTACCTCACGGTTTACGTAATCCTTAGCGCAAAGACCTACCTCGGAAAGATAGGAGCATGCCTCGGCCACTGAGATGTTCTTGCCCGATGCAATGGAAATGAGCTCCTTGACGGTAATGCCCTTGAAACGCACGGGCTGTTGGAATGCAAAGCTGACGCCTGATTTGGCGCGTTCGGTGATGGAAAGGTTGGTGATGTCGACGCCGTCCAGAAGGATCTGCCCCGACGTGGGTGTATAGATACCCGCGATCAGCTTTGCCATGGTGGATTTGCCGCTGCCGTTAGGGCCGGTCACCGCCACAAAGCGATCGTCGATTTTAATGCTTACGTCGCGCAGAATGACCTTGCCCTCCGGCGTTTCGTAAGAGACGTTTTTGAATTCTAGCATTTATATTTCCTTTTCTTTGTAAAATTAAATTTTTATCATATTATTGTATCTTTTTTCTTTCAAAATTGCAATAGCAAGATCACAATTTGAATGTTAACTTTTTATGAACAAGGAAAGAAAAATGGCTTTTTCGTGTTATAATTGGGTGAATTTGGTCAAAAAAAGCCGTTTCAACGGCTTTTTGAGGTTTATTTTGGAATAAGAATTAGATTTGTTCTAAATTTTAATCCTTTAACGGGCGCAAGGAGATCTCGCCCGTATGCAGGCGGAAAAGCTCATTTTGCTCACCTCTGACAAGGAGTGCGCCCTCCTCATCAATGGATTCGGCAATGCCGATACAGGTGGTTTCTCCCTCGGTCCAGGCAACGCGGCGACCGATCACGCAAGAATGTGCGCGGTAGTCGTCAAGCCACTCGCGCGAAGTCGGGTCTTGCAAATAGAGGGCGATCTCTCTATAAATTTGGGCGATCAGCTCAGCGGTATCGATGCGCGCACCAAGCGAGCCGGCGATGCCTGCAAGCTCCTCGGGAAAATCGACAGTATCGAGGTTGATGCCGATGCCCACAATCACATGCGTGCTCTCCCCGGTGCTTGTTGCCTCGGTGAGAATGCCGCAAATTTTCTTTTCATTATAATAAAGGTCATTCACCCATTTGATTTGGGTTTGCATACCTGTCAAGTTCCGAATGGCGCGCATAACGGCAACTGATGCCGCCGAGGTGACGGCGACCGCATCGCAAAGAGGCGTGTGCAGGGTGTGCAGAATGCTAAAATAGGCGCCCGTGCCGTTGGGCGAATAAAAGCTGCGCCCCATACGTCCGCGGCCCGCGGTTTGTGTGTGCGCCACGAGAAGCGCATCACCCAAAAAGCCGTTTTGCACCATTCTTTTCGCTTCCGTGTTGGTGGAATCGATCTCGTCGTACACACACACCGAAACACCCTCAAATTGCGCTCCAAGCGCACAAATCAGCGCGTTTTTGCATACACGTGGTGCGTTTTCGCTCTTTTTTGGCATGTTTTCACTCCCCTTTCGCAGGTTCAAAATTATCATTAAATAAGGATATTTTTATGGATATTTCAATTTTGTTTGAGGATCAACATATCATCGTTGTTGAAAAGCCGACCGCTCTTGTTTGCGAGTCGACCGCCAAGGGTGACGGTCTTGCAGATCTGCTTGCAGAACACACGGGCGGCTATATTGGCACCGTTCACCGACTTGACCGCGGAGTTGGCGGTGTGATGGTGTACGCCAAGACACCCGCGGCGGCGGCAAAGCTTTCGGCAGCCGTGCAGGCAAAGGAATTAAAGAAAGAATACCTTGCTGTAGTGCACGGTGTACCGCAGCCCGAGAGCGGCGAGATGCGTGATTTGTTGTTCCACGATCGCAGGCAGAACAAAACCTTTGTTGTCCGGCGTCAGCGCGCAGGCGTAAAGGAAGCTCTCCTGGAGTATGACACCGTAGAGGCCCTGACAACCGCACGCGGCGAGGAATGCACCCTGGTGCACGTTTTGCTGCATACGGGCAGAACGCATCAGATACGTGTGCAGTTTGCCTCCCGCGGGCTCACTCTTTTGGGAGACGGCAAATACGGAGCACGAGGCGACAACCGCCCGATTGCTCTGTTTGCAAAACGGTTGACGTTTTTGCATCCCGTAACGCGAAAGCAGATGCAATTTGAAGCGGCGTGGGGTGCCTTGGGTGAAATTTTAATGCAAAAGTGATTTTTGGGTTGCCGAGCAAACGCTCGGCAACCCGATTTGTTTTTTTAAGATTGTAGTGCTTCTGTCAACACTTTTTCAAGTGCCTCCAAAGCACCTGCTTTCATCGGCGGTGTATCCTCCAGAGGGAACGGAATGCCAAGCGTGCGATATTTTTCAAGGCAAAGATTTTTGTAGGGCAACAGCTCTACTTTTTTGATGCACGTGTAAGGGTGGATCAGGTCTGCAAGCCGCAAAATATCCTCCTCGGTGTCATTGATGCCGGGCACCACCACGTGGCGAATCCAAACGTCCTTTCCCGCTTTTTCAAGCAGGTCAAGGAATGCCAGAGTTGATGCCAAACTGCCACCCGTGTAGCGTTTATAGTCCTCCTCGGTGGTCATTTTAATATCCAAAAGGAACATATCGGCAACCTCGATCAACCGCTCGACGGCAGGTGTCACGGGTGCTCCGCAGGTGTCAATGGCAACGTGCAAGCCGCCGTTGTGAAGATGCTCGACAAGCTCGGTAACAAACTCCGCTTGGGAGAGCGGTTCACCGCCCGAAACAGTCACGCCACCATTTTTGATAAAGGAATAAAAGCGCAAAAGTCGCTCGGAAAGCTCTCTCGCATCGGTCAGTTGACTATTCTCACGCGCCCACGTGTCGGGGTTGTGGCAATAAACACACCGCAAAGGACAGCCCGACAGGAAGACGACCGAGCGCACGCCCGGCCCATCGACCGTGCCAAGGGATTGTAAGCTGTGTACGTAACCCTTCATCGGTTACATGGTCTCGTGGAAGGTACGGCTGATAACCTCTTTTTGCTGCTCGCGAGAGAGCTTGTGGAAGTTAACGGCGTAGCCCGATACACGAATGGTAAGGTTGGGGTACAGATCGGGATTTTCCATCGCGTCGATGAGCTTTTGACGGTTGAGAACGTTGACGTTGATGTGATGCGCATTGCGATTGAAATAACCGCCAAGAATATCAACAAGATTGTTGATACGTTCCTCTTGCGTTTTGCCAAGTGCCTCGGGTACGATGGAGAAGGTGTTAGAAATACCGTCGCGGCAGGAATCGTAGGAGAGCTTTGCCACCGAAGAAAGAGATGCCAGAGCACCGCAGGTCTCGCGGTTATGCATCGGGTTGGCACCGGGAGCAAAGGGCTCACCGGCACGGCGACCGTCGGGGGTTGCGCCCGTCTTTTTGCCGTAAACGACGTTGCTTGTGATAGTGAGAACCGACAGCGTATGAATAGCACCGCGGTAGGTGGGAGTCTCGCGCAGAGCCGCGATAAATTTATCAAGCAGCTCCTCGGCAATCGAGTCGACACGTCCGTCATCGTTGCCGAATTTCGGGAAATCGCCCTCTACCTCAAAGTCACTGATGAGTCCGCGCTCATCACGAATGGGACGCACCTTTGCAAACTTGATAGCGGAAAGACTGTCGGCAATGACCGAAAGACCTGCTGCGCCAAACGCCATCAAGCGCTCTACGTTGGTATCGTGCAGGGCGAGCTGGGTCTTTTCGTAAGCGTATTTATCGTGCATGTAGTGAATCACGTTCATGGTGTTCACGTATTCGTTTGCCAGCCACTTCATGTAGAAGTCAAGGCGTTGGCGCACCTTATGGTAGTCCAGAATCTCGTCATCGAGGACGGGCATTTCGGGACCGATCTGCATATCGTATTTTTCTTCGCGGCCACCGTTGAGTGCCATAAGAAGAATTTTGGGAAGGTTGCAACGCGCACCGAAGAACTGCATTTGCTTGCCAACCTTCATAGCACTCACGCAGCAAGCAATGGCGTAATCGTCACCGTAGCGGGGACGCATCAAATCGTCACTCTCGTATTGAATGGAGTCGGTATCAATGGAAACACGCGCACAGTAGCGCTTAAAGGGCTCGGGCAGCTTGTTCGACCACAGGACTGTGAGGTTGGGCTCGGGAGCCGAGCCGAGGTTGTAGAGCGTGTGCAAAAAACGGTAGGCGTTCTTGGTAACCAAGGGTCTGCCATCCTCCCCAACGCCGCCAACTGCCTCGGTGATCCACATCGGGTCGCCGCCAAAGAGCTCGTTGTATTCGGGGGTACGCAAGTGGCGGATCATACGCAGCTTCATAACGAATTGGTCGATGAGCTCCTGCGCGCCTTCTTCGGTCAAAGTTCCGTTTTGAATATCTCTTTCAATGTAAATATCAAGGAAGGTGCCTACACGGCCGAGCGACATAGCCGCGCCGTTTTGCTCCTTGTTTGCGGCAAGGTAGCCAAAATAGACCCATTGAATGGCCTCTTGTGCGTTCTCTGCCGAACGGGAAATATCACAGCCGTAAAGAGCCGCCATCTCCTTGAGCTTGCCCAAGAACTCGATCTGCTTGTAGAGCTCTTCCAAAAGGCGCATGGTCTCTTCGTTCATGCCCTTTTTGCCAAGCTCTTGCTTATCCTTTTTCTTTTCTTCAATCAAAAAATCAATACCGTAAAGCGCAATACGGCGGTAGTCGCCAATGATGCGGCCACGACCGTAAGCATCGGGCAGACCTGTAAGAATGCCCGTGTGGCGCATAGCGCGCATGGTGTCGGTATAAACGCGGAAAACGCCATCGTTGTGCGTGGTGCGGAATTGGAATGCTTTTTCGATCTCATCGGAAAGCTGCGTGCCGTACGCCTTGCAGGCACTTCTTGCCATGCGGATACCGCCAAAGGGATTGACGGCACGAACGAGGGGCTCGGCGGTTTGCAGTCCTACGATCAGCTCGTCCTCTTGGTCAAGATATGCCGCGGGGTAAGCCGTGAGGGACGTAACGGTTTCGGTATCGATGCCAATGACACCGCCATTGTCTCTTTCTTCCTTCAGCTTTGCCTCCAGCTTTGCCATCAGGCGCCGGGTACGTGCGGTGGGCGGAGCCAAAAAGCTCTCGTCTCCTTCATAGGGTGTATAATTCTTTTGAATAAAATCTCTTACGTCAACGCGGTCGCACCAATCACCAAGGTTAAAACCTACCCATGCTTTTGCAAAATTTGCCATCGTTTATCCCTCTCTTTCTCGCTCAAATTGATATCCACGGACAACAAAAGGACAGTTTTGTTGCGTGCAAAACTGCCCAGACGGTCGGCGTTCAAATTCCCGGCTCCACGTGGGTATACCCACTTTTTCCGTCAGTCACACGGGAATGTTATTCTCTGCCTTATATTATAGCATTGCTTGCTCTTTTTGTCAATGAATTTTGTCGAAATTTTATTGTTATTTTTTATACAATCTCACAAGATATTGTGTTTGAGAGAAAAATGGGCAACAAGATGTATTATTTGGGGCGGTTTGGGAGACACAAAAATACGGCGGGAGACAAGCCCCCGCCCTACTATCTTTTTTTCAACCGAACAGATGGATTTTATGTATCATTTTCCGCTGTCAGAAAATTCTTTTCAATAAATCCTTTGGCGCGGTAGCCGAGCAGGAATACGGTATCCCCTGCTTTGAGCTCAATTGCAAGCGTGAATTTTTCGCCCTCGATTGTGGTAAGCGTGATTTCGTTGCGGCGGAAAGCATGACATCCCAAATCCTTTTCCTCTCGGAAAAAGCCGTTTTTGAGGTTGGTGGTGATGCGCAATTCGTCATCTGCGACAAAAATGCAAACGTCGTGATTTTTGAATTTTTTATCGCTTGCATCATAGCATTTTGTAACGATGCAGGGCTCTTGCAGGCCGTAAAATTCGCGCAGGTGTTCGCAGGCTTTGGATAAATATTTTTGCCGTATCATTTTTTGATCCGTGTGTTTACTGCTAATCGGCATGGAAACAAATATGGCAATAATCAAGCAGAGCACCAACGCTACAGCTCCCAAAATAAAATTTGCGATATGACGCATGATGACTTCAAAAAGGAGTTCCGGAAAAGGGATCTGCTTCATTCCCAAAACACAGCAAGCAAAGCCGCCAAGAAAAACGGCGAAAAACACGATCGTCCCGAGGGTGTCTAAAATTTTCTCCTTACGGATAATCCTTTTTTCTTCCTTTGTAAATTCTGCAAGCATTGCCTTGCAAACATCCTTTTCGATTGTTTGCAAACCCTTGTACTTAAAATAGCGCATTGGCAATCCTCCCTTCTGTGGTTTTGGGTTGTTGCTGTCAGAGGGTATCCTCCATCACAACCTTCAGCGGCTTCATGCCGCACTTTTCATAAAAGCGCATAGCGCCTGCGTTGAGGCACCATACGTTGAGGGTGACGGCAACGCATCCTTCGCTTTTTGCTTGTTCTTTGACGTAATCGTAGAGCGCTGTGCCGACGTGCTGACCGCGCTCGGTGGCATCGACGCAAAGATCGTCAATGTAAACGGTTTTGCGGTCGCAAAGAGAGGGGTTCCCTTTTGTTTCCTGATAGATGCAGAACGCATAGCCGAGCACCTTTTCTTCTTCGTTCACTGCCACAAAAATAGGGGTGGTATCGTTGGAAATGATGGCACGTAGCTCGTCATCGTTGTATTTTTTGTTGTCCAGACGAAAGATGTCGGGGCGCCCTTCGGCGTGAATGCGGTGCACCTGATAAAGCAGCTTGTTAATGCCCGCAATGTCGCGCTCATTGGCTTTTCTGATGTTCATATTTTTCACCTCGTAAAAAGTGATACTTCATTTGCCTCCCTTGTGCAAAGGGAGGTGGCGCGCGAAGCGCGACGGAGGGATTGTAAAAACTAATTTTATATCAAAACAATCCCTCAGTCAGCCGTTGGCTGACAGCTCCCTTTACACAAGGGAGCCTTTTGGAGTTGTTGCCGCATCTCTTTGAAAGTATTTTTTGTTTTTTCTTATCCAAACACTTCTGCCGCGGCGATGATGCGGAGCATTTCTTCGTCTACGCAGTCGCGCCCGTAGGCGTCGAAAAAGCGATTGCGGTAAGCATCGGTGTGCAAATTGAAGGAAAGTGTCCACGCGCCCCAAAACAGGTCTACGTGGCGGTCTCCTATACCGCCGCTATCCACATCGATGAATTTGCTGAACTCCCAACCGTCATAAATGACGTTGGGCAGGCAGTAGTCGCCGTGCAAGAGTGTATTCCTTTGGAGTAGATGTCCATTTTTCTCCAAAACAGACCACGCTTCCTCGGCAGACGTGTAGCCCCAGTTATCGGGGAAAAGCGAGGTATCGTAGTTGCCTTCTTTGTAGTTTTTGGCGGCACGCGCAAGGTATTCAGCGGTGTGGTCGGGCACGGGACAGCCCTCGATGGAGCATTCGTGCAGCATTCGCAACCGCTCGGCAAAGGTGTCGCAAAGACGCTTCGGCTCGCTTGTATAGAATTCGTGAGTGAGGTCCTCGCCCTTGACGGCAGCGGTCAGAAGCCAATCCTTGCCGCCCTCGGTGAAGTAATCGAGCACCTCGGTGCCCATTCCACGTGCGTGGAAGAACCGCGTCATTTCGGCTTCGCGAAAGAGCGTTCCCGCCGCGGCGGATTTGAGATAAAGCCCGCCCTCTCTTTCGATAAAGAGCACGCGCGCCTCGGGAGAGCAGCTGCTATCCCAAACAGGGGCTCCCAAAAGGAGCGGCAAGAGCCGCTCGGGAATATCATTTGGTAAAATTGTCAGTTTCGTTTTTTTCATACGTATGATTATTGAATAGTTGCCGCACGGCGCGGAATCAGCTCGCACGTGCCGTTTGTGGGGGTGATAGAGATGTGGTCGTTTTCTTGCTTGACGTCAGCGCCGACGATTTGCAAGGTGTAGGGAGTTCCCTTGTAGTTGTAGGCGATGGTGTTGCCCTCTACCGTTAGGCACTTGGCGCGGCTTGCCCAAAAGCGAAGCACGGGCGCGCTTGCGCGGATGCGGTCTGGCAAAAAGACAACCTCGCAGTCCTTCCACAGAGCCGCAAGAGAGTCCTCACCGCGACGCTCGACTGTGAAAGCGGTTGCGTCACCGTCGATTTGAATACCGCTCTTGTAATTCTCGCCGTCATTCCAAAAGAGCGCATCGACGAGAGGCAAATTTTCATACACCGCGTCCCACGTGGTGCATTTTTCGGTGATGTAATGCTCGGGCACGCGGTCATCAAAGAGATGCCACGAGCGAATAAAAGTGCTATTTTGAAAACGGAAAAGGTTAGCGGAATAACCTTGGCAGTCGTACCAAACCGATTGCGCGTCGCTGCCTGTGTCCCAGTTATCGAGAGCCACGACCGAGGTGGCGGGCGTGTGCGAATAGGTCTTTTTGAACCACGCACCGGCGTCGCACATCTTCATAATTTGCACGTCCTTTTGTTCCCTCAGCTTTTCGATCTGCATGCGGAGCTGCGGCAAAAAATCGGTGTAGCCAAAGCTGTTCTCCTGACCGATCTGCGTCCAAGAAAAACCGAGGTCCTCGTTTTGATAAAAGGTCTTGTAAAACCAATCGATGTTCTCGGGCGCGGCACCAACCGAGCCGACGGGCTCCATGGTAAAGCAACCACAGTGCAAGCGCGCATCCCATGCGTGGGTGAGGTACTTTTTGTTATCGTAGTTGTGAATGGGGCAAGGACCGAGCAAACGGAACACGGGGACGCTCACCTGCTCTCCCTCGCTTTGCGCGGGGGTGAATATATTTTGTTTGGAAGGATAATACGCTTGATTGAAATATCCGCCGTGGAGCGTGTAGGCATCGGTGTTGGTCTGGTCACGGCATATGGCGATGGCATCTATATGATAATGCGTGCTCAAATAATTGACGGTGTGCGTATCGATGAGCCAGCTTGCCACGGTGCGCGGATAATAGCCGTACACCTCGCGGAATTTACGCATGGCTTCGTCAATGAGCATCTCGCGCTCGCGAGGGGTGTACGCCATGGAAAAACCGGGCACAATATGCCAATCCCATTTCCACCCCTTCTCGCTTCTGTAAGGCAGACCGCACGCAGAGGTTAGGGGCTCGACGATCTCGTACCAGATGCCAAGCTCGGTTTTCTCTGTTCCCTTTTCGCGGAACAGCTCCGCGTAACGCGAATCGCAAAGGACGTCGTATTGTAAGAGGAACGTATTGTCAAAACCGAACTCGTTAACCATTTCAAGTTCTTGGCGCGTGGCGTTAAAAAGAATGTTTTGGCTATCCTCCATGCGCTCGTCAATTTGCCGCGCAAAGTTCATAATGCTTGCAATTTTCATAGGGCGTCCTTTCTAAAAGATAAACAGGATAATAGTATTCCGTTCTAAAGATTAGCATCCAATAATAATACTGTATGTCATCCTGAGCGAAGTCGAACTTTTGCGGGTTGAGCGCAAGCGAACAAGCAAAAGCGCGAGGCGTTTAGCCGACGCGGGATCTCGTAACAAATCTCGGTGGCTTCCTGATGGGATGTTACATTTGCTATGGCAAGACACCCAAACTCGTTAAGAGATCCCTGCGGCGCTTTGGCGCCTTGGTTTTTCCTCGCTCGCCGCTCGGAAAAACTTCGACTACGCTCAGGATGACATGTAGGGATTCTGTTTGGTTATTATCGTCAGAGAATCCGCCTGAAATCGGCAATTCATTCTTTATTCTTTGAAATTATACCGTTTCTTTGTCACCGCCCGCGGTCATTCCTTTTGCTCCGCCTTCTTCCCAATCACCATAAAGAAGAGAGTAACAGCGCTGGTAATGACCGAGACGGCATCGAAGATTGCGGCAACGTAGAGCTGCAAAACAAAGTGATAAACGATCCACGGTACAAAGGAAAGCGTAACGAGGAGCTTGAATTTGATGGGATCCTTGACATCCATCAACAGAATGTAAACGGTGCAGACAGCAACGGGAATAACACCGAGCCACCCTTGGGTATTGAAGAAGACCGTCATTGCGACAGATGCCGTGATGAGGATTCCCTTCCAAACTCGGTTTAGTTTTTCCTTATAGCAAAGATAGTTGCGGTAGCAGGAAAGCACATTGCTGATAGCACCGGTAATGCCGCCCACCAGCAGCATGCTGATGCCCTGTAAAAGCAGTTGCACGGTTTGCACCGCAAGAAGCTTTGATTTTTTCTTAATTGCACCCGAGCCCACCTGAAGGAGGGATGCAATAAAATCAATGATGTTGGCAATGATAACGGTCATGTTGGCCGATTACTTTCCTTTTTTGAATTTGCCCTTGTTGTCGAACACATCAAACCACAGGGTAAATGTTTGACCGCAGGTCTTGCACTTGATGCGATACCAAAGACCATCTTGGGGCCATTGCTTTGCGAGGGGCTCGGGGATGTTTCCGCCGTCATACTCATATTCGCCACTCTCAATCAGTCTTCTTGCATACTCGTGCAGAGCAAAAAACTTTTCAAGATCTTCAATTCGTTTTACCGTTACAACGGCTTTGCAATTGTCACACATTTTGTTTTTTGACATAATGGTACCTCTTTTATAGAATTTTTTTTGAAAATTTGTGCTTTCTTTGTAGGGGGCGACGTCCTCGACGCCCCGAAAAAAATGAAAAAATTTGTGCTTTCAAAATGGCTATTGATGTTGCTATGAGAGCAGCCGCTTACCAATCACAAATCGTTTGTTGGCGGGGCGTCGAGGACGTCGCCCCCTACAAGGTTAGATTTTTCTCGTCAGACAAACGACACTCTCGACGTGGGTTAAGATGACAAAAGGTATAAAAATCTGCTAAAAATGGGGGTGGAAACTCCCCAAACTCTCGGTTTTTACTTCAAAATACCAAATTGTATCAAAGTAAAAATGGTTATAAACGCTAATCCAAGAATGATAAAAATTATGCCGACGCCAATATATTCTCGCTTTTCTGATTTTGTCCAATCTTTTCTTGGGTTCACGTTTTTTAGGGGAATGTTGTAGGTCAGTTGCAATGCAACGAGCAGATGCTTGAACCCGAGCACAGTGCCGACTATTTCGTAAATGGCAACGCAAAGCATTGTTATTCCCGCGGATAAACACGCAATATAGCCCTTCGTCGCCCCGGGGATGTTGAACAGGCTACAAATTCCAAAAATAATAGCTGGAATTATAAATATGATCGCGATGCTGCCCCAACGCCATAAACATCCTAATGTAATGACTTGCTGTTCTTTTTTTGAATAAGAAGTACCTTTTTTCATATACACTCCTTTCGATATGTTATACCAAACTGATGTAAATTGAAGTTTCGAGTTTCGCTCAAAATCATTATTTGTCCCAACGCAAAATTGGGGCATTTTTTGATTTTGGTAGGGGACGGCGCCTTCGACGTCCCGAAAGATAAACGATGATTGTAAACTATGGGTGGGCTGTCGTGGGCGCCAGCCCCTACGGGGTTAAATTTTTCGCGTCAGACAAACGACACTTTCCACATGGGTCAAGACTCCAAAAGGTCTCAAAAACGGTCAAGAATGGGGGTTGTAATACCTTAAAGTCTCACTTTTTACTCTTTTTCTTAAAATATTCACCACTACGGAAATCATTTTCGCCAAAGAAACAGTTGCTTAAATGGTTCTTGTTGTATAGATAGCGGTGCGAGAATTTGAAGATTTTGTTATCCTCACGGATTCCACAGCCCATTCTGTTTATATAAACACAATATCCGCTCTTATCTTGCGTGGTGTAAATGTAAAATGATGCGTTACCATAGCTGCCGAATCGCTCCAATGCTGTCTCAAGTGAGTAAGTTCCTGCATATAAAACAATTTCTTCTGCCCTCTCTTTCTCACAAAGAAAGGTTACTATTGAGTAAAAATCATTTGATTGTGCAAATCCGCAAATTGTTGAAAGAAAGTTATTCATATTTACTCCTTCCTCGTCAGACACACGACAGATTCAACGTGCCCCGTCCGTGGGAACATATCAACCGGTGTCACCTCTCCAATCTCGTATCCCAGCTCTTTGAAGAGCACGCAATCTCTTGCCAATGTGTCGGGGTTGCAGGAGACGTAGACGATGCGTGCGAAGTTGCGCTTGGCGAGGTAGGTGATGAGCTCGGGAGTGCTGCCCTTGCGAGGGGGGTCCATGATGACCGTGGCTCCCGAAACGTCGCCGTGGGCGGCTTCGGCACGCTCCAAAAGCTTTTCGGCGTCGGATGCGTCACCGCAATAAAAATAGGCGTTCTCGATGCCGTTGCGCGCGGCATTCTCCGCGGCACGTGTAACGGCTTCTTCGACAATTTCAATGCCAATGACCTTGTTTGCGTTTTTTGCCATCGAAAGCCCGATGGTGCCAATGCCGCAATAGAGGTCGAGAACCGTCTCTCCGCCAGAAAGGTTAGCGCGCTCTCTCGCGATGCCGTAGAGCAACTCGCAGGCGTTGTGGTTGACCTGATAAAACGCACCTGCAGAAATACGGAAACGCAGACCGCACAAGATATCTTCGATGTAATCCCGTCCGCCAATGCAACGGTAATCGTCACCGAGGACAACGTTTGTGTTCTCGCGGTTGACGTTGAGCATCACGCTTTTAACAGAGGGAAAATGCTCCGTCAGCTCGCGTGCGAGCAAATCTTCGTTTTTGAGGTGCGTGCCGTTGACAACAAGGCAGACCATCACCTCGCCCGTTTGGGCGCCCGTTCGCAGATAAATGTGGCGCAACTCGCCGCGTCCCGTCTCTTCCTCATAGGCGCGAATGCCTTGACGGTTGCAGAAATCGCAAATATAGTTGACGATCTCGCCAAAGGCGGTGGGTTGGAGTGCACAATCCTTTGCGGGCACAATGCGGTGCGTGCCCGTAGCAAAAAAGCCCGCGACCATTCCCGCCTTGCCGTTGGCAACAGGATACTGCGCCTTGTTGCGGTAGCGTGTCAATTCTCCCGTGTGGCGCAGCTCGCCCACGGTCACGTCGAAAAGCCCCGCCTTGCGGAAAGCATTTGCAACGTAGTCGCGCTTGAGTGCGGCTTCGTGCTTGTATGTGATATGCTGATAGACGCACCCACCGCATCCTGCGGCGGTGCATACTCCCTCGGTTGCGCGAAGCGACGAGGACTCTATCATTCTTTCAATTTTGGCTATGAGATAGCTTTTGTTGACCTTGATGATGCGCGCATCGAGCACATCATCGGTAACGGCATCGCGCACGAAGATCACCTTGCCGCGCGCGCCGTTCTTCTCTTCTGCGTGCGCCACACCAAAGCCGAGATTGTTAATCTCTTCGATGCGGACGCGCAAAATATCGTTCTTTTGCATCAGACGTAGAACTCCTTGCCGGTCTCAAGACAGAGGCACGCCAGCTTTTCTCCGCAGTTGATGCGGATAACATTGCCGTCTCGCTCGATCTTGCCGCTCTTGGTCACATCACCGCCAACTACAACGATGGCATCTTCGATTTGGGGCGCTGTGGCATCATCAGAGAAAAAGTCTTCGGGCTCGTAGTCTTCAAGGTCGGTGTCGACATCGTAGTTTGCAATGCCGCGACTCATAAGAAAATAGGTCTTTCCCTTAACGGTCGCTTCTTCATAAAGTGTCATTTCGGTCAGGTAATCGAGCACACCCTCACGTGCATCTGCATTGAGTGCGCGGAAGCCGTCGAGCGTGGGTTGTCCTCCCTCTGCCACCCAAGCGGTCATTTCAGCAATGTAGTCGGCATCGGGTGTGCCGCCGCCCTTGAGCATTTTATCAAAGCCGTAAAGCATGCGTGCGGCAAGATAGTCGCGCGCGCCTGCAACGGCATAAACGTTGGAACGCATGCTGATATCCTCAATAAGCTCCATCGGCTCGTCACCAAAATCAACGGTGTTGCCTAGAATATAAAGCGTATCGCTATCGCTGATGAGAACGTTATCCATCAGCTCCTTGAATTTTTGGTAGTTGCCGCAAATATCCGAAATTACGTAAGTCATAGTTTTCTCCTTGGTATCAAACAAATTCTGCGGGGTAGCTGTTTACAATATCTACCGCAAGTGTGCTATCTGCTTCGAGCAGCAGCTCGCGAATGCGGTCGCAAACGAGGTTTTCGGTAAAAAAGTGACCGCCTTGAACCATATTCATGCCGCGCTCGGGAGCTTCGGTGAGCTGATCGTGGCGAAGGTCGCCGGTCAGGTAGGTATCCGCTCCTGCGGCTGCCGCCGCGCCCGACTCTCCTGCTCCGCCGCCGCCAAGAACGGCAACGCGGGAAACAGGCTTGCCTGCATCACTGATTTGCACATAGGGTGCACCCGTTGCCTTTTTGACCAGTGCGGCAAAATCCTTGAGCTCCATGGCAGTGGGGAGTGTGCCGATGCGGCCGATCTCCTCGCCATCCTTGCCAAAGGGAACAACATTCTGCAAGCCGATGGCGTTTGCCAGCACATCATTTACGCCACCACCGACGGCATCGAGACGGGTGTGAAAGCTCATGGCAGAGACGCCCGAGGTCAACAGGCGAATGACCTTGTTGACGGTTGCCTCACCGGGGGCAACTGCCTTTAAGGGGTGGAAAATGAGGGGGTGGTGCGACACAACAAGGTCGTACCCCTCTTTGATTGCTTGCTCTGCCACAGCGGCGGTAATATCGAGTGCCACCAGCACACGGCGCACTTCCTTTGTATCGTCGGGGCAAACCATCAGTCCGTCATTGTCCCAATCGCAGGAAAGAGCGCGCGGGATCTTTTCTTCAAAAAACGCATAAAGCTCTTTTACTGTCATTTCAGTGTCTCCAATCTCTCACTCAAAAATTGCAGGGTGCGATCCTCGTCGCGTGTATCCGCATTTGCAGATTGCGATTTGCCGCGCCGTATCGCCTCCCAAACACCGATCTCGTGCTTAATAAAGCCGGCGAGATTCGGCGCGTTGTTTTCTATGTTCAACCGACCGAGGAGCAGCTCCTCCTCGGTGTATTCTTCGCTTTTGCCACAGTAACGTGCGGCAATCGTTTGATAATATCGATCCTCGTGCGTGATGGTCTCACCCACGATCGCAAAGCCGTTTTCAAGGAGCCAACGGCGCAACAGATGTGCGCGCGTCATGGGCTGCAGAACCAAACCAATGCCTGCGTCCTTTACCCAAGGTGCTTCAGAGAGTATGCGAATGATCAGCTCTCCGCCCATACCGAAGATCAAAACATCGTCGGGATCAAATCCCTCTGTTCCGTGCAAGCCATCGGTGCAAAGCGTATCGATGCGGTGCACAAGTCCTGCGGCGTCTATATTGCGTGCGGCACTCTCGATTGGCCCGCGGTTGATATCGCACGCGAGCGCGCGCGAAGAAATGCCCTCACCAACCAAATAAATGGGCAGGTATGCGTGGTCGGTGCCAACGTCAATGACAGCGCCCCCCTTCTTCAGGTACGGGAGCGCGCTCAAAAGACGTGCCGACAAAACGGATTTGGGTTGCATAGGTCTCCTTTCTTGGCTTTTTGTCAATTTTGTGAAAATGGGGTGCCGCACACACAGTACGGCACCCCTGTGCCAATTAGTTCTTTTCGGCAAGGAACTTGTTAATTGCCTCTACCAAGGCATCGGCATCGGTTCCGTGTGCGGCGCAAGCGGCCTCGATGGATTCACCGCGAGAAGCGGGGCAACCAAGGCAATGCATGCCAATGGCAAAGAAGAATTGCGCGGTTTCGCGATCGTAATCGAGAACGTCGCCGACGATGGATTGCTTTGTAACTTTCATAGTGCAATCTCCTTTCTTTTAATGGCTTTATTGTATACTTACGATATACACAAATATTATAACCTATTTTTTTTGCAATGTCAATGACTGCGCCTGTATTTTCAAAAAAATCCATAAAAAAATTACGCTAACAAAGAGGCATCGTCTTGACAAAGGCGAAAAAAACTGCTATAATTTATATTGGAGTGATATGTCGCAAAAGCGATTGAAAGGAGGTGTGCGTATGCGCCCAATACTGACAGACGTGGTAGCAAATGAGCGTTTGCGTGCACGCCTTGGCGAAGAACTGACCGCGGGCAAGCTTTCGCACGCCTATATCCTTTCGGGTGAGCGTGGCTTTGGAAAGCATACGCTGGCGCTACACCTTGCCGCCGCTCTCGCTTGCGAGCACAAAGAGGATACGTACACGCCTCTGCCCTGCTGCAATTGCCCCGCCTGCCGCAAGATCCTCTCGGGCAACTCTCCCGACGTGATCTACGTCAATCGCGGCGACAAGGCAACGCTCGGTGTTGATCCCATTCGTGAATTGCGCCGTGACGTGTATATCCCCCCGAACGATCTTTCGGCTAAGATCTATATTATCGAAGAAGCACATCTGATGACACAGCAGGCACAAAATGCTTTTTTGCTCACACTAGAAGAGCCCCCCGCATACGTGCTCTTTTTGCTGCTTTGCGAAAATCCCTCCCTGATGCTGGAGACCGTGCTCAGCCGCGCACCTGTTTTGCGTCTTGAGCCCGTTCCCAACGAGGCGATTTTGCAACACATCATTGCAAAAGTGCCCGAGGCAAAGAGAATGTGGGAGAGCGACAGAGCCGCGCTTGAGGAAATTGTGACTGCCGCCGACGGCAGCATTGGACGAGCCCTTGAGCTGCTCGATCCCAAGCTCTACAAGCCCCTTTCGGATCGCCGTGAGTTTGCACGCACCTTTGCTCGCTTGTGTGCATCCCCAAAAAATGTAGGCGAGGCGATGCGCCTTTTGAACAGTATGAGCCCACGCCGCGATGAGCTGATCGAACAATTTGGCACAGTTCTGCTCTGCTTGCGCGATCTTTTGCTCTCTAAACAGACCGACAATGCGCCGCTTTGCTTTTTTGCGGATCGCGAGGAGGCCGCTTCGCTGGCATACTCCTTTACCACCCCCGCGCTCCTCTCGCTGTGCGACAGTGTGAGCAATGCCACCGACCGCTTGCGAGCAAACGCTAACGTGCGCCTGACCGTTACCGCAATGGCGCAGCAGTGCGGACTGCTCTGATAGATACGTTCCCCACCCGGGAAGAAAGGAACCGATATGGAAGACAACAACAAGACCGCCCCCACGCAAAACAATCAAGGGCAAAATGCCAACGGCGGTGAAAATAAAAACCGTCGCCGCAGAGGTCATCGCGGCGGCAAAAAACATCAGGAAAAGAAGCAACGCGCGGCCGCAGCCGCTGCGGCTGCCGCTACCAATGCCGAAGGCGGTGTAAAGCCCGAGGGCGTTCCCGCTCAAAACGCACCCGTGGCATCGAAAAACAACCAAAACGGCAACAAAAAGAACGAAAAACGCAACCGGCATAACCACCACAACAATCATCACAAGGATAACAAAAAGCCCGCCGATCGCTTTCCCCAAAAGGATGACGTTTACGGTGATCCCAATGAGGAGCGCGAGCTTGCCGAGTGGCGCGCAAAGATTGTGCTCAACTCCGCGCCCGTCACCACTCCCGTGGAAAACGAGGTTGCTCCCGACGAGCCCATGCCCGAATTGAGCAACGAGGAGCTTTTCTCCTCCCCCGCCTCCGCTCCTCTCCCCGCAACCGAGGGTGAAGAAGAAAAGGTCGAGGTCATCGGTATCCGTTTCCGCTCCTCGGGCAAGGTCTATTACTTTGATCCGCGCGGACAAAAGCTGAAGAAGGGTGAGTTCGCGATTGTGGAGACTGCAAGAGGTCCCGAGTTTGGCGAGGTCAGCATGGAGAATACTATGGTCAACGTCAGCGAGACCGTTACTCCTCTGCGCCCCTTGATTCGCGTGGCTACCCCCGCAGATGTAGAGCATAACGCGGAAAACCGCGAAAAAGAAAAGAATGCCCTTATCATTTGTCAACAAAAGATCGAGGCGCATAAACTGGATATGAAGCTCATTGACGTTCAATACGCATTCGATAATTCCAAGCTCCTCTTCTACTTCTCGTCCGAGGGACGTGTAGACTTCCGCGAGCTTGTCAAGGATCTGGCATCGGTATTCCGCACGCGCATCGAGCTGCGCCAGATCGGTATTCGTGACGAGGCAAAGATGCTGGGCGGCATCGGCTCCTGCGGCCGCATGCTTTGCTGCACCACCTTTTTGCCCGATTTTGCACAGGTGTCGATCAAAATGGCAAAGGAGCAAGGACTGTCGCTCAACTCGGCAAAAATTTCGGGTATGTGCGGTCGCCTGATGTGCTGCCTGCACTTTGAAGCCGAGACCTACTCCGAGGAGATCCGTCGCACACCCCCTGTCGATTCGCTTGTAAAGACCGAGGACGGTGTTGGAACGGTCATTTCCACCAATCCCTTGGCGGGCACCATTCGCGTGATCTTCAAGGACGCACCTGACACACCTCCCAAGCAATACCATCGCAGCGAGGTAACCCCCCTTGGCAGAGCTCCCAAAAACAGCGACAAGAAGGAAGAAACGGAAGAATAATATCCAAATTTTTTCGACAAAACCATTCTTTTTTCAACCAAAAATATTTTTTTGAAAAAAATATCAAAAAACAGTTGCAAAAACAAAAAATTGTGATACAATATAAGTGTCCAAAAAAATTATCAGGAGGAAATTAAGATGGCATACAAGATCAGTGACGATTGCGTAGCATGCGGCGCTTGCGTTGAAGCTTGCCCCATGGGCTGCATCACCGAAGGTGACGGCAAGTATGAGATCGATGCAGATACCTGCGTATCTTGCGGTGCTTGCTCTGAGGCTTGCCCTGTTGGCGCTCCCCAGGAAGCATAATACATCTTTGCTACCTAAGAGCGAAGCGGGCGGTATATAACCGTTCTCTTCGCTCTTGCAATTTTAACAAGGAGTCAAAGCATGAACGATCTTCTGCTCCCCCCTTTTCTTTTGCCACCCCTTTCCGAGGACGAACGGCTTGACACGGTAAACGAAAAGATCCGACTGATTCAAAAAAAGCAGGGACTGACCTTTGGAACCGATGCCTTCCTTTTGGCGGCGTTTGTCAAATCCGCCTCAAAGGTTCATGCGGTCGATCTTGGCAGCGGCACGGGTATTCTTCCCCTTTTGCTCTTGGCAAAGGGAAAGATCAAGCACGCCACTGCGGTTGAGGTACAGCCAGCGTTTGCCGACCTGATTGGACGAAATGCAAAAATCAACGGCTTTGCCGATCACATCACTCCGCTTTGCACCAACGTAAAGGACCTGCACCCCGAGCACATAGGCGGCGAGGTGGGTTTGGTGATTTCCAATCCCCCTTACATGAAGTGCACCTCCGGCAAGCGCAACGAAAGTGATGAAAAATACATCGCCCGCCACGAGGTTTGCGGCGATATTGCAGATTTTTGCGCCTGTGCCGCACGACTACTCAAGCACGGCGGAAAATTTGTGTGCGTCTGGCGGCCCGACCGCCTGACCGACCTCTTGAATGCAATGCACGCCTGCAAGCTTGAGCCAAAACGAATGACCTTTGTTCACGCCGATGCCGAGAGTGAACCTTCGGGTGTGCTCATCGAAGCCACCAAGGGCGCCGCTCCCTCATTGCGCGTATCCAAACCGCTTATTCTTTATGAAGCATACTCCAAGGGCGAAAAGGTGCGCCGCCTGACACCGCGCGCGCAAAAGATATATGACACTTGCAGCTTTGATGACTAACTTCTTCCTCATTCGCAAATTCCAATTCGAGCGCTTTTATTTATTACATACATAAATCAATATAGAAGGAGAACAAAACATGAAAAACAAGAAAAAAGTTGCAATTTGGATCGTTGCATCCATCGCCATCACCGCTGCTGTTGCTTTTGCAGTTGGCGTAGCTTGCGAGCTCAGAGCTATCAAAAAACTGACCGTTGACATTGACAACGATGAAGAACCCCAAGCAGACGACCTTATTGAAGAGGCCGCAGAAGCTTAATAATTACCAAAGGTGTGCAAAAAGAGAACCGCAACGGTTCTCTTTTTGCCTGCTTGAAAAATGGAACATATCAAACGAATTTTAAGTTACACAAGACGGGCACTTGACGATTACCAAATGATCAAGCCCGGGGATAAAATCGCAGTGGGGGTTTCCGCAGGGAAGGATTCGCTCACGCTTTTGTGCGCCATGGCGGAGCTCCGCCGCTTTTATCCCGTTCCCTTTGAGTTGATTGCCATCACCGTGGATATGGGCTTTGAGGGCGGCATGGATTTTGCCCCAATTCAGGCGCTGTGCGACGAGCTGAACGTGCCCTACCACATCACCAAAACCGAAATTGCAAAAATCATATTTGACATTCGCAAAGAGAAATCTCCTTGTTCTCTTTGCGCCAAAATGCGCCGCGGTGCTCTCCACCGTGCGGCAAAGGATCTCGGCTGCAACGTGGTCGCCCTTGGGCATCACTTTGACGATGCCGTGGAGACCTTTATGCTCAACCTCTTTTTTGAGGGACGTCTGGGTTGTTTCTCCCCCGTGACGTATCTTTCGAGAATGGACATCACGCTCATTCGCCCGATGATTTATATGCCCGAAAAAGAGGTGCGCTATTTTGCCAATAAGGTGGACTTGCCCGTTATCAAGTCGCCCTGCCCGGCTGACGGAAACACGCAGCGTGAGGAGATGAAGCAGCTGCTCGCAAAACTCGACCGCGAGCATGACGGTTTGCGATACCGCATCTTTGGTGCAATGCAGCGCGGCGAAATCGACGGCTTCAAAACAGTCCCCGGCATGCAAGGCATTAAGGCGTATGAGGATGATAATACCGAAGAAACATAAAGCTTATTCTCCAACAAGTGATTGATGCGCGAATGATTGAAGGGCTCCCTCCGGGAGGGAGCTGGCGCCGAAGGCGACTGAGGGAGCTCGCGTGCATTAAAATATTTTAGTCGCGCAGGCTCCTTCCACCGCTATCGCGGTCCCCCTCCCTCTCGGAGGGAGGTTTCCATCACACGCCATATTCTTTCGCGAAAATTACAATTCCCCTTATAACTGGGACATCTGTCTACATCATTATGTTTAAGGAGTTTTACAATGAAAAACAACGAAGAAAAACAAAACGGCAAAGAAAAGTTTTCTAACATTCTTCAAAAGGCATCTGACATTGGCAAAAAGGTAGCTGATAACGTGCAAAAAGGCACACAAGCATTGGCAGAAAAAGCAAAAAACGATCAATATGATCGTAGGATGAAAAAGTACAATCCACTCTTCCCAAAAGAGTTCAAAAGTAAAAACTTTCATCTTCCCAACATTATCCAAATTATAGATGATGCTACAATACGCGACATCGATGTTTGCCAAGGTGCAATGGGATGGCGAAAAAAGATAAACGGAACAGAAGTTCTCTTTTTGTGTGATGAAGCAGTTAAAGCAAGTGGAATATCTTTTATTCCTGCTGTAACCTGTGATGCTATTTACTATGTCGATAATTTTGACAGAAATAGATACATCAAAACAGATTGCATTTTTAGCAAAGCTCATGAGGAAAGAATGGCAGAACTGAAACATATTGCTTTTACCTTAGGCGCAAAAAAATTCACGGCTGAAATCGTTGAAATAGAAAAAGTTAGAGAAACCAATACACAAAGATCTTCTGGAAAAGTCAACATCAAAGCAGATTTTGCCGTTTCAGAAAAAAATGTTTCTGCCGAATCAACTCAAACTCATTGTCTAACAAATGAAACCCATCAACAGAACAATGCCCAAATAAGTGGAAAAGTTTATGCCGTATTTGAAGGTAGCGATAATCCCCAAAGACCTACTCTAAAGTGGTTTTCACATGATGAGATGATAAAAGGATTAATCGAGATGCGCTGCTCTAACAAGAACGCAATCAAATCCGAAGAGCTAAAATTAGAGGGAACAGCCTCTGCAACGATGTCGCGCACAACCGCCTGTAATCTCGATGGCGTTTTAACAGCCATCTACGATTCAACTCAAGCCAAGCAAACAAGATTTTCAAGCACAAGCATGGAACAACAAGCAACCCGCGAACATTCGAGCAAGTTGATTTATACCGTCGAATTTTAAGGTAAAATATCATCCACATAAACTCCATCGCCGCCTTTTCTTTGCAAAGTGGAGGCGCAAAGAAAATGCTAACGAAAAGAAACACCGAGAATTTGTTTCGCCTCGTGCGCGAGGCCACAAGGGCTCCGCGCCCTTGACGGCGGATCCTTTTTGAAAAAAGGTTCATCAAAAACTTACTCGCACAGACACACTACTTTCAAGAGAGGAACCACAATGAACTTTTTACCGCTTTCGCGTGCCGATATGATTGCGCGCGGCTGGGATAAACCTGATTTTGTTTACGTTACGGGTGACGCTTACGTCGATCATCCGTCCTTTGGCGTCTCTATCATCTCGCGCGTGCTTGAAGCCGCCGGATACCGCGTTGCCATCCTCTCGCAACCCGATTACAAAAGCTGTGATGCCTTCCGCGAATACGGCCGTCCGCGTCTCGGGTTTCTCGTCACGTCCGGTAATATCGACAGTATGGTGGCGCATTACACCGCATCCAAAAAGCGCCGCAGCTTTGACTATTACTCCCCCGGCGGCGAGATGGGCAAACGCCCCGACCGCGCCGTAATCGTTTATTCTAACCGCATCCGCGAAGCGTACGGCGACGTACCGATCATCATCGGTGGTCTTGAAGCGTCCCTGCGCCGCTTTGCCCACTATGACTATTGGGATAACAAGGTGCGCCGCTCCATTTTGGTGGACAGTACCGCCGATATTCTCACCTACGGTATGGGCGAGAACATCCTTTTGCGCTTGGCGGAGCTGCTCTCTCGCGGTGTGCCCATCAAAAAGATCCGTGACGTGCGCGGAACCGTTTACCTTTGCAAGCCCGAGGATGCTGTTCACTATGAGGTAGCGGCAACCTTTGATTATAATGAACTCAAAAACGACAAACGCAAGTATGCCGAGGCATTTGGCGTGCAATATAAAAATCAAGATGCCATCAACGGCCGCGCCATTTGCGAGCTTTACGACGGCAAGATGCTTGTGCAAAATCCACCTATGCCCCCCTTGGAAAGAAACGAGCTCGACCGTGTTTACGCCCTGCCCTATATGCGTGATTATCACCCCACGTACAAAGAAAAAGGCGGTGTGCCGGGAATTGAAGAGGTCAAATTCTCCATTACCCACAACCGCGGTTGCTTTGGTGGCTGCAACTTCTGTGCGCTCGCGTTCCACCAAGGCAGAACCGTGCGCTCCCGTAGCGAGCAAAGCGTAATTGAAGAAGCGCGCAAGATTACCGCGCTCCCCGATTTTAAGGGTTACATCCACGATATTGGCGGACCCACTGCCAACTTCCGCTACCCCGCCTGCAAAAAGCAGCTCACCGACGGTGTTTGCGCAAACCGCAAGTGCCTCGCTCCCAAGCCCTGCCCCAATCTCGAGGTTGATCACACCGAGTATCAACACCTCATCGAAGAAGTCGAAGCATTGCCGCGCGTCAAAAAGGTGTTCATTCGCAGTGGCATCCGCTTTGACTATCTGCTCGAGGACAAAAACGATGCTTTCTTCCGCAAGCTCGTCAAGGATAACGTCAGCGGTCAGCTCAAGGTTGCGCCCGAGCATTGCTCCTCTGCGGTGCTCTCTTGCATGGGCAAGCCCAATTTTGAGGTCTATGAAAAATTCCGCGAGAAGTTCTTTGACATTACCCACGCCATTGGCAAGGAGCAATATCTTGTTCCCTACCTGATGTCCAGCCACCCCGGCTCGACCCTCAATGATGCCATCGAGCTTGCCGTGTGCCTGAAAAAGAACGGCTACGCGCCCGAGCAGGTACAGGACTACTACCCCACCCCCGGCACGGCATCGACGGTAATGTATTACACGGGCATTAACCCCTTGACCATGAAGAACGTTTACGTTGCCACCGACTACCACGAAAAGCAACTGCAACGCGCGCTCCTGCAATACAACCGTCCGCAAAATGCCGAACTTGTGCGCGAGGCACTGACTAAGGCGGGCCGCACCGACCTTATTGGTCACAGCCCCGATTGTCTTGTTCGTCCTGCGAACACGTATGCGCCGAAAAAGGATGGCGGCAAAAAGCCGACCGCTCCCCAAAAAGGCACACAAAGAAACAGCAAAAAGGATGCAAAAGGCGCAAAAACCGCTACACGCGGTGCAAAAAGCGGCACTCGCCCCATGGGCAAGCCAACCGCAAAAAAGAATGGACAGGCAAAGAAAAAGAAATAACAAACAAGGGTTTTCCAATTTGCAAATTGGAAAACCCTCTTTTTTATGCGAGTGTCAAATTTAGTTGAGGCGCACAAATATTTTTGAAAAAGTTTCAAACTTTGAGTGATGTGTTCACCCAAAATTCTGTCTATTAGGGTAGAGGCCCCAACAAGCCCAAAAACAAAAAGGAGAAAAGAAAATGAAAAAGACACTTAAAACCACCCTTTTGCTTTGTTTGACACTCACCCTACTCCTCTCTTTTGTAGCATGCTTTGGCACAAAGAACAAGGAAAACGAAACCACGCCGCAAACAACCACTCCGCAAGCAACCACTCCTGCGGTAACCACCCCTGTCGAGGAGCCCGACCCCGACAAGCCCGAGGGTGCAACCCTTGTTGACACAGTTAACGGCAAAAATGCTGCCGCGCTGATTGAAGCTTTTGCAACCGCGTTTACCACAGCCACCAGTTGCGATTGGTCGGGTGAAATGACCATGACCGAGGATGACTTCTCTATGACACAAACCATCTCCATGAAGCGCTCGGGCGACGAGTTCTCTTTTGTTATGGGAATGGACGGCGAGGTTATGGAAGTTTACTTTGTTGATGACGTTCTCTACATGAACTCGTTTGGCGAAAAGATGCAAATCCCTGCCGACAGCATTGATGAAATTCTCGGCGAGGGTGCTCTTGAAAGCTTCTTGTATATGACAGAGGGCTTTGAGATTTCGGATGCTGAGTTTGCCGCCGTGGCTGATGCAAAGATCTACCTTTTGGATGGCAAATACATCATCACCCTTCACTACATTAACGAAGAGACCGGCTTGGAGGAGACCTCCAAATACTACTTCAATGCCACCGGCGAGATGACTGAAGCAGAAAACTTCTCCGATGCCGGTTATACTCTCATTACCATCAACAGCTACAACAAGCCCGTAACCGTTACACCCCCTGCCGATGCCGACGAATACCTGCCCGTGACAGGCGATGAGGTTGATACACCTGTAATACTGCCCGAGGACGAGGACGGCATCTATGCTATGTACTCTGACATTTGCACCATCTTGCAACAAGCCGAGTATTTTTCAGTATCTATTAACATCACAGACGTCGGCTACATAACCTATGAACGCGCGAACGAAGACAAATACTTTATGCTCATTGATGACGAGACTCTGGTTGAACAATGGCTCATCGACGCAAAGGGCTACATTGACGTTGATGTCAGCGATATTTTGGAAGCTCCTGTAGATGAGGCATTCCTGCAATCGTTTGCATCCATCGAGTCTCTCTTCCCCACCGATGCCTTTGCAAAAAATGAGATTCAGGGCATTCGTTGCAGTTATCTTTACGATTTTGAAGAAATTGTAATCGAATTTGATTACGTTGGTCAAGCAGGCATGGTTTCACATTACAGATACGCCCTGCCCCAAGACGGCAGCTATATTGATATCACCGTTACCGATGTTGTAAACGGAATTGATCAAGATGCTTATTCCATCTTCTTTATTGACGATCCCGACATCGTAATCGAGTTGCCCGAAAGATAAAAAGAAATGAACAACAGCCACCATCGAGGTGGCTGTTTGTTTTTTGCCCCTTTTTCCTCGCTCTTGACATTCTCCCTTTCCAATGGTATAATAAACTCAAAAAATCTTTCTTTTTTGCGAGGATTGTATGAGGAAAGTATTAAAATATTTGTCGGGCCTTTTGATTGCGGCTTTGCTGCTCCCCATCCTTTGGGGTTTGCTTGGCTATTTTTTTGCATATACCCTATACCGCGACGTAAGCTATGGCGAAAAAGACGTGAACGTAATGGATATTTATATCCCGGGTGCGGCATACAGACGCGAGAGCAACGGTGTGATTTTGTTTATTCACGGCGGCTCGTGGTCGGGCGGTGACAAAGCAGATGAGACCATTCGCTGCCGCATGCTCGCAAGCCAAGGGTATATCGTTGCAAACGTCAATTACACGCTTTGGAGCGAGGAAACGGCTGACACATACAACGTTTTGCAAGTGCTTGACGAATTGGATGCCGCGCTTTTGCAGGTACAAAAGTTTGCCGGCCAAAAAGGAGTAGATGGTCTCAACGTTAATAAAGCCGCAATTGTTGGATACTCCGCAGGCGCGCACTTGGCAATGCTCTATGCCTACTCGCGTGCCGAGACCGCACCTATGGACATTGCATTTGTGGCAAGCATGGCAGGCCCTGCCAACATCTCCCCCGAGGTGTGGGGCGAGGATATGGCAATTCGCGTTGCACGTCGACTGACGGGCGTAGAGATCACCCCCGAAATGCTCAACGCGGGCGAGGCGGACGAAATTTTTGCATCCATTTCTCCCACCTCCTTTATCGGCAAAGACACCCCGCCCACCCTGTTGATGCAAGGCGGCAAGGACACCGTTGTTCCCCCTGCAAATGCCGACTCGTTGGTTGCAAAATTCACCGCCAATGCTGTTCCTTATGATTATATCCACTTGAAAGATTCCGACCACTCGCTTTTGCAAAACCCTATTAAGCACGCAAAATTTTACGGAATGCTGTTTGATTATTGCGAGCGTTATTTCGGGAAATGAGACAAACAAAGAACCCTCACCGCGGTGAGGGCTCTTTTGGTTGTTTATCGATTATTTCTTCTTATTGTAAATCTCTTTGAATTGCTTAATGGTTGCAGCGAAATCGTCGATTGCGCTCTTAACAACCTCCGGCTTTGTCATATCGATGCCTGCAACAAGCAAACTATCCAAGGGAGACTTGGAGCCGCCACACTTGAGGAAGTCGATATATTGGTTAATGTAGCTCTCGCCTTCGGTCTCAATTCTCTTTACAATAGCAGATGCTGCAGAGATGCAGGTTGCATACTTGTAAACGTAGAAGCAGGTGTAGAAGTGAGGAATACGCATCCACTCATAAGCGATCTGCTTATCGCAGGTCACGCGAGGACCGAAATAACGCTTTACAATGTTGTAGTAGTGCTCGTTGATGGTAGCCGCCGTCAGCGGAACGCCCTTTTCGCACATTGCGTGCATATCTCTCTCGAACTCTGCAAACATGGTTTGACGGTAGAGCGTGCCCTTGTAGGTCTCCATCAGTTGGTTGAGAATGTAGAGCTTTTCATCGTCGCTCTGGCACTCTTCCAGCATTCTGTGCGCCATGAGCAGCTCGTTAACGGTAGATGCAACCTCGGCTACAAAGATGGTGTAATCGGCGTTGTGGGGCTCGTTGTAGTTGGTGGAGAACCAAGTATGCATCGAGTGCCCTGCCTCGTGTGCGAGGGTGGAAACGTCATCGAGCTTGTTGGTAAAGTTGAGAAGAATATAGGGCTCGGTCCCGGGAGTACCAGAGGAGAACGCGCCGCCACGCTTGCCACGGCAAGGATATACGTCAACCCAACCCTTTTCGCAAAGACCTGCACGCAGATTGGTTGCATATTCTTCGCCAAATACCTCTACTGTCTTGAGAACCTCCTCAACCGCTTGCTCGTAGGTGTATTCGCTATCGATCTCACCCATCAGGGGAGCGTAGATGTCATACAAATGCAGGTTGGAAAGCCCGAGAACCTCTTTCTTCAAATCATAGTAATCGTACAGAACAGGCAGACCTGCGTTTACCGAATCGATCAGGTTGTTGTAAATAACAGGGGTAACCTCATCGTGTGCAGTGGAAGCGGTGATGGAGTTTGCATAGTTGCGAACCTTGGCATTGGTGGTGGATTCCTTTACTCTTGCCTCGTAAAGTGTTGCAAAGGTGTTTGCAAACTGCTCGTAGGTCTTGTAAATGCAATCGAATGCCGCCTTACGCACACGGCGTTCGCCGCTCATCAGGTGTGCTACGTAGTTGGTATCGGTCAGCTCTACCTTTTTGCCGTCCTCACCGCGGATCTTGCCAAAACGAAGGTCGGAGTTTGTAAAGATGCTGCGAATGCCCGAGTGAGAGCCCATTGCATCCTGGATCTTGGACATCAGAATCTCGCACTCGTCGGAGAGAGTGTGCTCCTTGTCGAGCATAATCCTGTAGATCATGCGACGGTAGGTTTCAAGCTTTGGGCATTCCTCAAACCATCTGTCAACAACCTCGCGGTCGAGCTTGAGAATGTAGGGAGAAACAAACCAGGACGCCTCGCCGGCGGAGATTGCGAGCATTCTTGCTCTTGTGCTGAGTGCCTGTGCGTGGTTATCGGAGGTGTCAACAGAGAAGGAGAGGGATGCATACTGATACAATTTATAAATGATGCTTTCAACGGCAACCATATCGGTAAGAGCCGCATAGAGATCCTCTGCACTCTTGGTGATCGTTTCGGCGTGTGCGCGGAATGCCTTGATCTTCTCTTCCGCAAGAGCATAATCGGCGTTAAAAGCCGCGTCATCGGCATAGATCACCGAGAGGTCCCATTTGTATTTTTGGTCAATGTCTTTTCTTTCGTAAACCATAATCATTCCTCCAAATCAAGTTTTCTATGGATTTGCAACAATTATACCACATTTTGGCAAGAAAATCAATAGCAGCGGCGTTTTTTCTTCCTTAATCGTGTATACGCGCGCGTGCACGCATGAGAGAGTGCATATATTCGCCTTGTTTTATGCATAAAATGCATATTTATTCACACTTGCTTTTGATTATCTATTCAACCAGAACTGTTTTTGTGGTTATTTTTAACAATTTATACCACCTAAACAGCATTGTTTTGCACAAAAATTATGAAAAGAAAAAAGTTTTTGAAAAAGGGTTGACAAATGCATAATTATGCAGTATCATATAAGCACGATAACCCAATCGCAAAAACATCTTCACACGGAGGAATTTATCATGAAGAAAATTTTATCTATTGCTATGGCACTCGTTATGATGCTCTCTTGCATCGCCGCGTTCGCATCCTGCAAGCAACCCGAAGAAAAGGGTGTTAAGGTAATTGAAATTAAACTGACAGAAGAAGAATACGCATTTGCCGTTCAAAAGGGCAACACCGAGCTGCTCAACCAGCTCAACGCATTCATGGCCGAAATCAAAGCAAACGGTCAGTTTGATGCAATTGTTGATAAATACTTTGGCAATGGAACTCCCACCGCGGTTACTTCCGCCAAGGAAAAGAAGACCGACGGCAGCCAGCTCATCGTTGCTACCAATGCAGCTTTTGAGCCCTTTGAATATATGGTAGGCGAAAACTACTACGGTCTCGATCTTGAGATCATGGCTCTGTTTGCACAAAAGCTCGGCAAAGAGCTCTACATTTACAACATGGAATTTGACGCAGTTTGTCTCGCTGTTTCCGCAGCAGGCGGCTCTTACGAGGGAGAGAACGGTGCCGTTGCAGTTGAAGGCGGCATTGCAGACATCGCAGCTGCCGGTCTTACCGTAAGCGACACCCGTAAAGAAATTCTTGACTTCTCTACCTCTTATTACGATGCATCTCAAATGCTCATCGTCGATAAGAACGACACAAAGTTTGACGAATGCAAGACCGCCTCTGACGTTGAAGCGATCCTGAAGACCTTTGGCAAGGACGTAAAGATTGGCGTTCAATCTGCCACCACCGGCCAAAAGTACTGTGAAGGCGATGCAGACTGGGGCTTTGACGGCTTTGGCTTTACCACCATGCCCTACAACAGCGGTGCCCTTGCCGTTCAAAACATTCTCAACGGCAACGTTTCCTACGTTATTATTGACGAAGGTCCTGCAAAGGCAATCGTCAAGAACGTAAACGAAGCAAACTGATTCTAACCGAACAACCGCACAGGGAGACTAAGTCTCCCTGTGTTTGCGCGTGAACCCCCTCTATATACAACAGAAAGGACTTTTGTATGCAAAACAAAAAGTTAAAAAGCTTCTTCAAAAAGCATTGGATGGACATTTTAATCATCCTTGCCGTGGTAGTTCTCCTTGCCGTTTTGGCAGTGAACATTGGCATTCGCTTCAAGTTTGCCAAAAAGTGGGCTATCTTCTCTAACTATTTCTTCAAAAACAACGGCTATAAAAAATTGCTAACGGGTATCAAAAACACCTGCCTCATCGCTATCGGCGGTCTTTTGATCGGTACCGTTATCGGCACGCTGATTGCTATGGTCAAGGTAATTCCCCCTTACAAAAAGGTGGTACGCTATGCACAAGCCGTTTGCAACGTTTACGTTGCTTTCTTCCGTGGAACTCCTATCGTTGTTCAATTGCTTCTCGGCTACTACATTCTGCTCCCCCTGATGGGTGTTGCTCTGCCCGAGGTTACCTCCTGCGTGTTAATTTTTGGCTTGAACAGCGGTGCATATATTTCCGAAATTATGCGCGGCGGTATCAACTCGGTTGACCCCGGTCAGCTTGAGGCGGCAAGAGCCGTAGGGCTCCCCTTCTCCACCGCAATGATGAAGGTTGTTATCCCGCAGGCAGTCAAGAACATTCTGCCCACAATGGGTAATGAATTCATCGCCTTGATTAAGGAGACCGCCATCGTTGGTTACGTTGGAGCGGTGGATATCACCAAGGCATTCCAGGATCAAGGATCGAACTCTTACGAATATATGATCCCTTATCTCGTAATGGCTCTGCTTTACATCATTCTTGTAGCCGCCATTGCAGCCCTGATTAAATTGATGGAAAGGAGACTTGCAAAAAGTGAACGGCACAGCTAATCAACCCCTGCTCCAAGTGCGCGGGCTTTGCAAAAGCTTTGGTGACCTTGAGGTTCTCAAAAGCATTGACCAGGATATTTACAAAGGCGAGAAGGTTGCCGTCATTGGACCCTCCGGCAGCGGCAAAAGCACCTTTTTGCGTTGCTTGAACTGCATGGAAGACCCCACGGGTGGCTCTATCTTCTTTGGTGGCGAAGATCTCGCCGATATGAAAGTGGATATCAACAAGCACCGCGAGAATATGGGCATGGTATTCCAACAATTCAACCTTTTCAATAACAAAACGGTTATTGAAAATATTATGCTTGCTCCCGTCCATCTGCGCACCAAAAAGGCAGGCGGTCTCTTTGCTCCCGCGGCTGTCAAAAAGCAGATCCGCGAAGAAGAAAAGGAAAAAGCGCTCACCCTCTTGCGCCGCATCGGTCTTGAGGATAAGGCAAACGTTTATCCCTCTACCCTTTCGGGCGGTCAAAAGCAACGTATCGCAATCGTGCGCGCGCTCGCAATGAATCCGCAGGTCATGCTCTTTGACGAACCCACCTCGGCTCTCGACCCCGAAATGGTTGGCGAGGTTCTCGATCTTATCAAGGAGCTCGCAAACGAGGGTATGACCATGGTCATCGTGACCCACGAAATGGGCTTTGCCCGCGAGGTCGCCGATCGTGTCCTCTTTATGGACGGCGGTGTCATCGCCGAGGACGCCCCTCCCGCCGAGCTCTTCGGCAATCCTCAAAATCCGAGAACAAAAGAGTTTTTGAGCAAGGTTTTATAAATGGAATAGATCTGTGGGGGAACCCCAATATTTCGCACGCGAAATATTCGCGTAGCAACGGTACGTTGCGATGTTTTTACGCGAAAAAGGGTTCCCCCACACCCCTTCCAAAAAGCGCTCGCACAAATATAACAAAATAAATTCGTTAGTTTGCTAATAGACAGTCGGCGCGCGCCATGCGGCGCGCTTTTGCTATCGCTAACGGTCAGGCGCCGCCAAGACCCTGCCCGTTAAGAAAGTTGTTTACCATTGCCACGGACCGTCGGGAACGCCGGTCTCTACAAGGGAAAACATAAATTTTGTAGGGGACGGCGCCTTCGACGTCCCGAGAAAACGAAAAAGTCTCTGCAAATAAAGGCGGGCGACCAATGGTCGCCCCTACAATGTGTTTTTTGTACTCCGTAGGGGCGAAGAGATTGCTTGCAATCTCGTGGCGGCTTGCCGCCTTCCATTAGGTCGCCCGCTTTTATGAGCGATAACCGCTCGTTTTCGGGACGTCGAGGGCGCAGTCCCCTACCGAAACACAATAAAAGGGATAGTAAGTGCGCTATCCCTTTGTGTTATCAACTTTCTGAACGGATAGGGGTAGTAAAGCGGATGCCGTTGGCATCCGCTTTACTGTTGTTGTGTCCCAAGTGAATTTAGATCAAACACCGATTCGGGATTATGTTCTATAAATACGTTGATGCAATCGGTGCAAACATCAACATCTTTGTGTGTTCCATTATGTATAATTCGACAATATTTAATTTCTTTCTGTTTTCGCTTGCACACATAACATTCGCCTGCCGAGACTTCTTTTACTATAATAAGCCTGTCACACGTATATTCTTCTGCAACTTTTGAAATTTCTTGCAGAAACGCCTCGGTAGAAACACCTTGCTTTGGCACCTCAGGAGGCCAATGGGGAAACCGAAGAGGCGAATTGGTCGGCGATTGCATTTTGGAGCTATTACGTTCTAACAACCAAACAATTTTATTAAGGTAATAACGCACCTTCCAATCCGGCAAGGATATTATATAAAGATATGCAGGTAACCCGAGCAACACACACATCATAAAGTAACGAAAGCGTTTACCGCCCGCGTTTCCTCTTTCAATAGCAAAACGGAGCATTATCAAAGCGGCAAAAAATCTCCAAATAACAAACAACAAAAAAGCGACAATCAGGATCATCCACTGTGTGCGTGTCATTTTTTTATCTCCTCAAAAACAAAAAGTGCGCAGCCGAAACCGCGCACCGAAAAACGCAAATTCCGATTGCTGCTACACAAAATTAAATAGATCAGGTTTTTACGCCATACCACTTAATAGAATTTGCATTTTTACCAAATTCAAAAATAGTATGGCAGAAAAAAGGTATATCATCCCCAAGGAGAAAAAACACCTGATCTGTAGTATTAATTTTGTGTAGCATCATCATTATACCACAAATTATACGGTTTTGCAATAGAGTTGAAAGAAAAAACTTTATTTACGATAACTCGTTCGTTTTCGGACCGTCGGGAACGCCGGTCCCTACAAGGGAAAACATAAATTTTGTAGGGGACGGCGCCTTCGACGTCCCGAGAAAACGAAAAAGTCTCTGCAAATAAAGGCGGGCGACCAATGGTCGCCCCTACAATGTGTTTTTTGTACTCCGTAGGGGCGACCACTGGTCGCCCGCTTTTATGAGCGATAACCGCTCGTTTTCGGGACGTCGAGGGCGCCGTCCCCTACCGAA
>JAZORZ010000067.1:0-45859 GCA_045656885.1 Eubacteriales bacterium | reverse complement strand
CTAACCATCTGGGCTATGCCTCCGGGGACGGTGTATATTATATCATACCGTTTGCAAAATTGCAAGAGGTTTTGGCAATTTTCTTAAAATATTTTTTATCTCCTAAAGAAGAAAAAAGGAACTCTCGGCCTTGAAAGTTCCTTTTTCTTCTTTATTTTGTTTTTTGTTCTTCGTATCGTTTCATGGCTTTCCAAAAGCCGGAGTAGGAGCGATAGCCGACGTATTTGGCGATCTGCTCGAGCGATGCGTTCTCGGCTTGCATCAGTTGGTTAGCGATGCGCATACGCACGGCAACGAGCTCCTCGCGGAAGCTATGCCCTGTGTATTGTAAGACGAGGCGTTCGGCGTGCCGCTCGGAAATGTGCAGTTGCTCGGCAAGGTCAGCAAGGTAGACGTCTTTATCGTAATTGAGAATAAAAAATTCGCTGATAAGGAAATTATAATCCTTAATTTCGGTGACTGCAAGATTTTCTCTGTGATAGTAACTGCAAAACAGAGGAATATAAAAGGCAACGGTACTGTAATTGCCCGTGAGTTGGCAACGTTGGATCTCAGCTGTGAAGGACTTAACAAGTCCCATTTCTATGGGATACGTGCGGAGCTGCTCAGCTTGGCAATCGGTTTGAAAAGCGGTGTGCAACAAATGCTCATCTTGATATGTGCAGCAGTGCATCATAAGTGCAGGAATGGTAAGAATAGCGGGGCCGTTGACCGTATAGGGGTGGTTATCGATTAGAAACTCTGCTCTCCCCTTTCCCAGTACATGCACCTCGGCATAGTTGTGCTTATGCAATGACGTATCGGTTTTGGGTGAGATGTAAAAGCCATCTTGCAAAAAGGCCTTATAGTCGCGTTCTATCATTTTGAAAGACAATTCGTAGTGCATAATGATTTCCAAACAAGACATTAAGATTTCATTTTTGTCGGGTGCGCTTATTGCAATACAGGACAAAATGATGTATAATTATTGTAGCATACCGGTGTCAACTTGTCAAGGAGGTTTTGTATGAAAATTGCACGCATTGGCGAAAAAAAGATCATTATGAGTGCGCCTGACCAACGAAACAACTACTTCGCCTGGCCCAGTGCAAAACGGCTGCAGGACGGCAGAATTGCAGTTGGGGCTTCGGGTTACCGTTTGCGCCATATATGTCCGTTTGGTAAAGCCGTTATGATGACAAGTGAGGACGAGGGTGAGACCTATTCTCTTCCCTTTCCCGTGATTGACACCTGCCTTGATGACCGCGATTGCGGCATTGCCACCTTTGGTGAGAGCGGTGTGATAGTGACCTCCTTTAACAATACCGTCAACTTTCAGCGTAAGCACGCCTTGCCTGAGGAGATGGCGCATCTTGACAGCATTGCCCCCGAGGACGAGGCACGTGACCTTGGCGCGACCTTTCGCATCAGTTACGACGGTGGCGATACATTCGGTCCTCTTTGCAAAAGCCCGATCACTTCCCCGCACGGGCCGATTCAGTTGAAGGACGGAACTGTAATGTGGCTTGGGCGCACCTTTAGCTGTGAAAATGGCAGAATGGAGACCGATGCCGTAAAGGCATACCGCGTTAACACCGAGGACGGTAGCATGGAGTACCTTGGTGAGATTGAAAACATTGTGGTGGACGGCAACAAAGCACTCTCCTGCGAGCCCTATGCAATAGAGCTTGACGACGGCACGATCCTCGCACACATTCGCGTGCAGTACTACCCCATCAAGCTTTACACGCTCTATCAATCCAAGTCGTGTGACGGCGGCAGAACCTGGACAAAGCCAAAGCGCATCTTGCCTATGTCGGGCGGTGCTCCCGCGCACCTTTTGAGGCATTCCTCGGGACTCTTGATTTGTACCTACGGTTTTCGCGGAGACCCGATGGGAACCGCTCCCTTTGGCATTCGCGTAATGTTCAGCCGTGACGACGGCGAGAGCTGGAGTGCCAGTGAAGACCTTTATGAAAACGATTTTAGTTTAGATCTTGGCTACCCCTCAACGGTGGAATTGAAGGACGGAAGCTTATTGACCGTTTTTTATGCCCACCTCGAACCCGATGACCCCGCCGTAATTTTACAACAGAAATGGAGAATTGAAAATGATGAAATTTAGTGGCGTTATGCCTGCTTTGGTATCCCCTCTTGATGCCAACGAAAATATAAATATTCCTGTTCTTAACCAACTTTTGAACGATCTTTTGGCAAAGGGGGCCGACGGTTTTTATCTGTGCGGTGCTACGGGTGAAGGCATTGCCATTGACCCCGAGCAGCGTATGGTTCTTGCCGAGGAAGCTATCAAGACCGTTGGCGGTCGCAAGCCCTGCATCGTGCAGGTAGCATCGGGAAACTTTGAGGACGCCATTCGCCTTGCCAAGCACGCCGAAAAGGTTGGTGCGGCGGCAATCTCCGCAACTCCTCCCCTCTTCTTCTCCTATGACAAGGACGACGTTTACAACTACTACAAAAAGCTTGCCGATGCGGTTTCTATCCCCATGATGATCTATTACAATCCCGCCGCGGGCTTTCATATCAATGCCGACATTGCCGCAAAGATGTTTGAGATAGACAATGTAACGGCAATTAAGTGGACAAGCTCGGACTACTATCAGATGATGCGTCTGAAGGACATCACCAACGGTGAAATGAACATTATCAACGGCCCCGATGAAATGCTTTTGATGGGACTTTCGGCAGGTGCGGACGGTGGTATCGGTACAACATACAACTTTATGTTCGATATCATTCGCGGAATTTACGACAACTTTGTGAAGGGTGACCTCGTGGCGGCAAGAGAATATCAAACGCGCGCCATTCGCATCATTTCGGTACTGCTTAACTACAAGATCATTCCCGCTGCAAAGGCAGTGCTTGAGGCACAGGGCTACGCCGTTGGAAATGCAACCTTCCCCATGAAGCGCTACACCGATGCAGAAAAAGTAACCATTGTGGAACAAATGAAGGCGGCAGGGTTGAAGATTTGATTTCAATAGCAAAAGCGGAGCAACTCACGTTGCTCCGCTTTTAGTTTGTTACAAAAGAATACAAATGAGACCGTTGCTGCCCTCGTTGATGATACGTTCGAGCGTTTCGGAAAGCTTTTTGCGTGATTCTTCAGGCATATGTTCGAGTTTATTGTGCAGTCCCTCGTTGATGAGCTCGTAGAGAGATTTGCCAAACAGGTTCGAGCCCCAAATGCTCTTGGGATCTTCTTCAAATTCTTTGAGAAGGTAACGAACCATATCCTCGGTTTGTTGCTCGGTCCCTACCATAGGGTTGATCTCGGCGGCGATATTGGCGCGGATCATGTGCACCGACTGTGCCGCCGCGCGGAGCTTGACACCGTAACCGCCTGCCTGCTTAACGATTTGTGGCTCTTCCAGGTGCAGATCCTCAACGTCTGGCATGACAATGCCGTAGCCGCGCTCATTGACCTCTTCAAGCGCCTCTGAAACCTTATCGTATTTTTCTTTCATAACCGAAAGGTCACGCAAGAGGGTGATGAGTTCTTCCTCGCTCTCTACCGAAAAGCCGGTCAGCTCGCTGATGATATCGTAATAAAGACCGTCTTTCATAGCAAGAGAAACGGTGGCTTTGCCCGTGCCAAGATCTAAAATATCGATGTTGGCGCTCTCGACGTATTCGTTATCCGCCATATTTTCAAAGGCCGCTTTGACGTCGCCTGCCTTTTTGATCTTTTCGGCACAGTGGCAAACCGATGTGCGAATGGCTGTGCGAATGCGGTGGTGTGCATCGAGTGCGCGCATCCATTCGGGGCACTTTATGCAGATCTCCGTCACCGGAAATTCCTCGAGAACAAGCCCCAAAATGTGGCGGATATCCTCGGCATCCAGGTCAAGACAGCTGACAAGTGCTACGGGAACGCCGTATTTTTCCTCTAATTCGTAAGCCAGCGTGCGCGCGGCGTCTGTTTCGGGGTGCGCTGAGTTGAGAATGATGGCAAAGGGCTTGCCCAGTGCCTTGAGTTCCCCAACGATGCGCTCCTCGGCTTCTACGTAGGCGTCGCGGCCGATGTCACCGATAGAGCCGTCGGTGGTGATGAGCATGCCAATGGTGGAGTGCTCGGTGATGACCTTGTGCGTACCCATTTCTGCCGCCTCGGCAAATGGCATGGGTTCCTCACGCCAAGGGGTGCGCACCATACGCGGCTGGCCGTTCTCTATCGTTCCCATCGCATCGGGGATCAGGTATCCCACACAGTCGATCATACGCACACGCATTTGCGCGTTGTTATCGAGAATGACGGGAACGGCTTCCTCGGGAATGAATTTTGGCTCGGTGGTCATAACCGTTTTCCCTGCCGCAGACTGTGGAAGCTCATCACGTGCACGGTCACGGGAGTAGCCCTCCCCGATGTTCGGCAATACAACTGCCTCCATAAAACGTTTAATAAATGTGGATTTGCCACTGCGGACAGGACCTACTACGCCTACGTAAATATCTCCGCCCGTTCTTTCGGCAATATCCGTATAAATCGAATGCTCAGGCATTTCAAAACCTCCCATATATCGCGTTGGTACACTATATGGTGGACTTGCCAATTTTAGAACAAAATTTGAAAATCCCCACCTTACGTTTGAAGAATTGGCAAAAAGATTGACAAAAACACATTTTTATGATATAATATTATCTTGATATAAGACGATTCTCTTTTGAGGAGGTGGACGAATTGAGTAAAAAGCTGAACTTTTTTACCGCCCTTTTAAGACCTGTTGGTTACTCGGTAGCCAAATTGAAGTTTGGATATAAATATAAGAAAGCAACGGATCTGCCCGAAAACTACATCGTTCTCTCAAATCACGTTACCGACTACGACCCCATTTTGGTTGGTTTGAGCTTTCAGCGACAAATGTATTACGTGGCAAGCGAGCACATTACACGTTGGGGTTGGCTCTACAAGGTGCTCAATTTTGTATTTGAGCCCATTATTCGCTACAAGGCAACGGTTGCCGCATCTACCGTTATGGATATTTTGCGAAAGGTTCGTAAAGGCAATAACGTTTGCATTTTTGCCGAGGGTGTTCGTACCTGGGACGGCGTTACGGGACCTGTTGTTCCCGCAACGGCACAGCTTGTCAAATCGGCTCGCTGCGGTCTTGTAACCTACCGTATTGAGGGCGGATATTTTGCAAGCCCCAACTGGGCGTCTTCGGGCAACACGCGCCGCGGTCATCTTTACGGTGCTCCCGTTGGCATTTACACCAAGGAAGACCTCGCGAAGATGAGCGTAGAAGAAATTGATGCCATCATCAAACGCGATCTGCACGAGGATGCGTATGCACGTCAAAGCACGGAAATGCACGCCTATCGCGGCAAAAAACTTGCCGAGGGTATGGAAAGTCTTGTTTTTCTCTGCCCCAAATGCCGCGCACACGGCACCCTGGAATCGAAGAAGAACAAAGTCACCTGCTCTGCTTGCGGCAATTCCTTTACCTACGATAAATACGGAATGCTTGACGGCATCGATTATAAGACCGTTTATGAGCTGAACCAATGGCAAAAAGCCGAGCTTGCAGTGGATGTTGCAAACGGTGTGGAATACACCGCACCCAATGCCGCTCTTTATACCATTGAGGGACATGAGCTCAAAACCGTTTGTGAGGGGGACGCGCACATCACGCCGGAAGCCATTACCATTGCCAACGTGACCATTCCCCTTTCCAGCGTTTCGGACATGGGCATTCACGGCCGCAGAACTTTGATCTTCTCTACTACCGACAATTATTATGAATTAAAGGTTCCCAAGGGAAAGAATATGATCAAGTTCCTCTATTACCGCGAATTTGTAAAAGCAAAGGTAGAAGAAAAAGTATAAAAACAAAGAAAGAACCTCGCCGTGGCGGGGTTCTTTTTTTGTGTGAAACAGGCGGTAAAAGGACCGCGCCCAAGGCAGATGCCTTGGGCGCGGAATGGATATGTTCGTTTTTGATTATACGAGCAAGTTTCTTTGCGTATCGGTATCGAAGAAGTGCATAACCTTGCCTTCAAAGGTTACGTAAATGGTGCTGCCATATACGAGGTTCTTGCGTTGCTCATCGTCGAGAGATACGGTAGGAATACGAACGATCAGTCTGTCGCCGTTTTCCTCAACAACGTGCAAATGCAATTCGCTGCCCATCATTTCGTTTACAACGATCTTGCAAGGAATTGCGCCGGGGTTGCCGGCATCACTCAAAACAAAGTGCTCGGGACGTACGCCAAGAGTGATCTCTCCGCCCTCAATGCCCTTTTCCTTGAGCATTTCTGCCTTCTTGCCGGTAACGGCAATCTTTGCGCCATAGGGTGTTACGTAGTAATTGTCGCCTTCGCGAACAAGTTGGGTCTTAAAGGTGTTCATCTTGGGAGCACCGATAAATTCAGCTACAAAGAGGTTGATAGGCATATCAAATACCTCGGTAGGTGTGCCAACCTGTTGAATAAAGCCGTCCTTCATAATAACGATACGGTCACCCAAGGTCATTGCCTCGGTTTGATCGTGCGTTACGTAAATGAAGGTGGTATCGATCTTTTGACGGAGCAAAATGATCTCGGCTCTCATTTGGTTTCTCAGCTTTGCATCGAGGTTGGAAAGCGGTTCATCCATAAGGAATACCTTGCTATCGCGAACCATTGCACGGCCGATGGCAACACGTTGTCTTTGACCGCCGGAAAGTGCACGGGGCTTACGGGTAAGGTACTCGGTAATGCCCAAAATTTCGGCTGCCTTGGTTACTTTTTCATATACCACGTCCTGAGGAGTATTTTTGAGACGGAGACTGAATGCCATGTTCTCAAAAACAGTCAGGTGAGGATAGAGTGCATAGTTTTGGAATACCATTGCAATGTTACGGTCACGGGGTTGCAGATCGTTTACAACTACGCCGTCAATTTCAATAGTACCGCCACTGATATCTTCAAGACCTGCAATCATACGCAGGGTTGTGGATTTACCGCATCCCGAAGGACCTACAAATACGATAAATTCCTTATCGGCAATATCGAGGTTGAAATTATCAACCGCTACTGTGTCTTTGCCGTAGACTTTCTTTACGTTCGTTAACTTTAATGTAGCCATAATATTCTCCCCTTATCCTTTAACTGCGCCGCCGGTAACACCCTCAACGTAGTACTTCTGCAACAGCAGGAATACCGTTACAACGGGTATTGCCACAATTACGCCCGCGGCACAAAACATCGTATAGTGTGTATTCAAATTTGTTCTGGAAAGCCACTCATACATACCAACAGCAACGTTCATACCTTGGCTGTTTTCGTGAATGATGTAGCTTGCAAGCATAAAGTCACCCCAAGGTGCCATAAAGCCCATGAGAATGGTGTAAATAACAATGGGCTTGGACAGAGGCATGATAACTCTGTAGAATACCTGCCAACGGGTAGCTCCGTCCACTCTTGCCGCTTCGTCAAGACTCTTCGGAATGGTATCGAAGAAGCCCTTGGAAACGTAGTAGCCCATACCACTGCTTGCACAGTATACGATGATCAGCCCGAGGGGGGCCATCTCTTTGATCAATCCAAAATCTGCAAATACCTTGTAGATCAGGATCATGGTGAGAAATCCGGGGAACATTCCCAAAATCAACATGGAGTTCATCAGGAATTTTCTGCCCTTGAAACGCAGACGGGAGAGTGTATAGCTCATCGTCAAAATGAAAAATGTTTGCAGAACTGCGGTTGCAATACCCATGATTGCCGTGTTCTTAAACCAAATCAGGAAGTCTGTTTCATTGAACAGTTTAACATAGTGGTCAATGCCAAATTTCTTAGGGAACAAATAACCGGTTTGCATGGTTGTTTCAGTCTTAAAAGACTCAAGCACAATGCCAACAAACGGGAACAACCATACAACTGTCATTATAACAAGGATGATATAGATGATCGTATTGCTCAGGCGTCTGCTTGCCTTTGCTCCCATGCTCTTGCGTCTCAGTTTTGTCATATCGTTGTTCTTCATCACTTATAATCCTCCTCATTTTTCGTAGACGGAATGACGTTATAAACGATCAAGGACAAGACAGCAACAACCAAGAAGACCAAAATACCAACAATGGATGCCATATAGTATTTGGATTCGGTAGAACCAAGTGTCATCTTGAACAACCACGTAATCAACAAGTCGGTATGGCCTACCGATGCGCCACCGGGTGTGCCGATTTCGGTGTTGAGGGGGTTGCCCATGCTCAACAGGTAAATAACGTTAAAGTTATTCAGGTTGCCTACAAAGCTGGTCAAGAGATAAGGCCCCGTAACGAACAGCATATAAGGCATTGTAATTTTTGTGAATTGTTGTACAGAGCTTGCACCGTCGATGCGTGCGGATTCGTAAAGATCGTTCGGAATATTCATCAAAATACCCGTAGCCATAAGCATGATGTAAGGGATACCGATCCAGATGTTGATAACGATCAGCAAGATTTTAGCAACCGTAGGAGAATCCCACAAGGATACAAAGTTATTGGTAACACGCCACTCATAAATGAACGGGATCTTTTCCAAAACCGAGCCGATAAGACCCGAGGTTGTAAAGAGCTTGGAAACGTAAAGGAGAGACACAAACTGCGGAATTGCAATGGTCATAACCAAAATCGTTCTCCAAAACTTCTTGATCTTAATGCCCTTTTTGTTGATCATAATTGCAACAAACATACCAAGGAAATAGTTGGAGAAGGTTGCAAAGAAGGACCACATCAGCGTCCAGGAAAGGATTTCACCGAATGCAAGACCCAAGCCGCCCTGACCAAAGTCGAACAGCTCGTTGAAATGCTCAAGACCTACCCAACTGAACAGGTTAGAATAGCCGTCGTGTGCGGCATCGTAGCTGGTGAACGCAACGAGAACCATAAAGATAATGGGCAAAACGGTGAACGCAAGAATACCGATAATGGAAGGCGCGAGCAAAGTCTTATGAAATTGGTCATCCAAGAGAGATTTGAGGTCATCCTTGCCGCTCTTGATCTTTTTACCCTTTGCGGTAATGTCCATGCAAAGGCGACACTGCTTAACCTGCATTCTCCAAGTAGCAATGAAGGCAATGATGAAAATAAAGCTCAAAAGACCGTAAAGCATAACCTTTACAGAGTCGTCACCGGTTACCCAAACGTCGGTATCATAGATTTCACTATATACAAACCCACCTTGTTTTGTTCCCACGGTGGAGCCAACTTGGAACCAGTTACCCTTACCGATCCAATAAATACCGCCGCTGGGAACCAGCATATAGGCGATAAAGATAATTTCAAACACGAGGAACAATATTCCGCGCGCGATCTGTCCGTAATAAAAGTTACCAAAGCCGAAGATGAGGAAAGAAAGCTTAACCGCCCAGTTACCCTTGGTAAAGGTAGTGATAATATCAACCACCTCATTTTTAACTGCCAAGCCGCAGGATTTGAAAAATTCAAGAATGGAAATGAAGAGACTCTTGAACCAAAGCGGAATGGCAACAAAAAACATCTTTAGCTTGTAAAGAAAAGCTTGAAATTTATTCAGCTTTAAGTATTCTAAATCTGTTAATCTTTTCATAATCAAATTGAAACGAGTTCATACTCCTTTTTGTAGTGAAAAGGCATTGTTAGCCGGTACACAAGACAACTGTCGTCCTTGCATATCGGCTAACAATGCCTTTGTATTCGATAGGTCGGGTGAGCCAATGGCTCACCCGACATTTCGTTCAGTTTAATTATTCTGCGGGAATCAGGTTTACAACTGCGGTGTCGTTTTCACCAAGTACGAGTTGGATGTAGTAAGTACCTGCGGTCTCTACCTTGTAGTTTGCCTTATTGGAAGTGGGAACGGTAGTGTCAGCGTTAGAAGCATTATCACCGTAAGCTACCTTCCAGTCCATACCAAGGCGAACCTTGAACTCAGTGCCTGCTTCAAGAGCGAAAGCTTCCTTAGTGGTCCAAGTGCCTTCGGGCTCTTGCTTCATTTCAAAGTCGGTATCCCACATAGTGCCCTTAACTGCACCGATAACGGTGAAGGAGCTTCTTTGTTCGGGAGTAAGACTTACGAACTTTTCGCAAGCTGCCTTGTAATCGTCAAGACCCTTTTGGAGATCGTCAACGCTTGCTGCGTTCTTAGCTACTGCGCCAAGGAGCTTAGCGGTATCCCAGAATACGCCTGCGATGTTGCCCTGAGCGGTTGCATATGCGTTCTGCTTAGCAAGAGCTGCGAGAGAAGCGTTAGCTTGAACTGCATCAGAAGCTTGAACTGCGAGGTTGGAGGGACCCCATTGGAAGGTGTCAAATCTTTGCTTTTGGCATGCCTCACCGGTGAGGTATTGAGCGAGCTGAGAAAGAACTGCTGCCTTCTTAGCATCGGTTTGGGGCTTAACACCCATCAGCTTGTTACCGGAGTAAGAGCCGAGATGGTAGGTCTTGCCGTCAACGGTGAAGGAAGGAAGATCGGTAACACCGAGGTTTTCGCCGAAGTGCTTGTCAGCTGCTTCTGCGTTCCAGATACCGGTAACGATAACGCCTGCGTCAACGAACTCGTCTGCGTTGGAATCGTATGCGGGAGACTTAGCGAGCTTTTCCATACCCTTCATTGCGATAAGGCCGTTTGCAGATGCAAAGGTATCGTCGCAAGAAACGAATTCGCCTGCTTCGTTAGTGGTCCAGTTGGAGTGGCAACCGGTTGCAAAGAAGAAGGATGCGGTGTACCAAGCGTTCTCAAGAGCGAAACGGAACTTCTTGTTGTTTGCCTCGCAAGCTGCGATCAGGGACTCAAGACTTTCAGCGTCTTCTTCGGAGATGATGCTGGTATCATAGTACATGTAGTAGCCGTTATCACTGGTCATAGGATAAGCGTACAGAGTGCCGCCTACGGAAGCTGCACCTACGGAACCCTTATCGTTGTTAGCGATGATGTTAGCTGCAGCGTTCTTGCCGGGAGCCAACAGAGCGGATGCTTGAACCAAGCGAGCGAGCTGGTCCTGTGCGAAGCAGTAGATGTCAGGAGCGGTTGCTACGTCTGCGATAACCTTGGAACCTGCGTCTGCTTCGGTAACGCCTTCGATTTCAGCGTTGATTACGATGCCGGGGTTAGCTGCCATGAAAGCTTGGATCTGTTCCTTGAACTGATCGGCAACGCCGTCTTTTTCAGAAACCCACATGGTGATGTTGTAAGTGCCGCTAAGGTCATTGCCTTGGGGCTTTTCCTCTTCTTCCTTCTTAACACACGCGATGAAGCAGGTTGCTACCATCAACAGTGCAAGAGCAAGAGACAGAATTTTACTCATTTTCATAAGTAAGTCCTCCTAAAAAATGTTTTTAATTACGCTTTTAGCGCAAATGATATTATATCACTTTTGCACGAATTTGTCAACTATTAGTTTTATTTTTATTCCAAAATCAGCGTTTTGTACAAAAAAATGATTGGCTTTCTTAACAAAACGCCGATTTGCTTTGGTTTCTTATAATACGGTTTGTTTGAAAACATCAAAGGCGGGAAGCTTTTTGCCTTGATAATCAAACAAACATTGATTTGCCCACTCGTTTGCGGTGGACTTCCCTTCCTCATTTATATATGCTTGACCTGCGTTAGATGCCCAGCAGATGCCATCCCCCGGCAACCACAAGGGTTCCCAATAAACGGCGGCTTCAATGCCGTTCTCTTTGGCACTTGTAAGCAGATCTCTCAAAAAATCTGCTTGCCCCCGGGGGGTTATGGGATATTTTTGCGAAAGCCCCGGCACATTTGCGCGGTCGGCATCAATCACAAGTCGGCTCTCCTTACCGTCGAGAACATATGCCTTTGTGGTAAAGCCGTAACCGATCTCTACCAGCATAATCTGTTTGCCAAAGCGGCGGCAAGCTGCAAGATTGGCAAAGAGCTCACTTGGCGTGCCGTGCCAATAGGGATAATAGGAAGCACCGATAATATCATAATCAATGCCCGCCTCTTGCATTTTGCCAAAGAACTCCTGATAAACGGCAGCATCGTTGCTACGCTCAAGGTGCAAAATGATGCCCGCCTTGGGAATGACCTCCCTGCACGCACGGCAACCTGCGCGAAGCAGGCGACAAAGGTTTTCATAGTTCCCTCGCTCGCCGCTCTCGACCTCGGTCAATCTGCCTACGGGCCAAAGCATACCGTTGGTAATTTCATTTCCAACTTGAACAAACGCAGGAGCAACGTCCTCGGCACATGCCTTTTCAAGACAGGATTTGGTAAAGGAATAAACCGCTTCTTCCATTTCGTCAATGCCAAACGATGACCACGCCTTGGGAATCATTTGCTTGCCGGGATCTGCCCAGAAATCACTGTAATGAAAATCCAGCATCAAGCGATACCCTTTGCTTTTTGCCAATTTTCCAAGACGAATGTAATGGTCGATGTCGCAGGTTCCTGCCAGGTAAGGCGTGCCATCGGGAGCGTGAGGGTCATTCCATACGCGAATTCGCATACAGCCAACACCGTTTGCGCGCAAAGCATCTAAAGGATCTATTTGCACGTCACCGTCAAAATACCGCACGCCGTGCTCTAATTCTTCCAAATACGTAGATGCATCGATGCCTAAAATCATTGCTCTCCCCCTTTGTGCGGTGCGAAGTGTACAGGTTGATTATCCTCGCCGAAATCGACAACACGTAATTTCATTGCACGGTAGCGATATCTTGCTGCCTCATTCAGCTCGAGAACACGATCTTCCTTGCCGGAAAATCCGCAACGAAGGCAGTAGTATTCCCCTTTGCTCTCATCAAAGAACATATCGATGTCGATATCCCTCATAAAACAGGAGGGACAACGGTAATTCAGTTTGCCTTTTGTAGCTTGAGCCATGTTGTAACGCCTCCTTTTTGAACGGTTTTACGAAGTGCTAAACGGTAAATGGGGGAGAAGGCAATGCCCTCCTCAACCTCTGCCTCGTCGTTGTCTCCGCCCATTTCGATAACGGTTAATACCGCGGGAACGGTTACACACGCGCTTGTGGCACTTTCACCCACAATTTTGCGCCCGAGATAAGAATATTGCATTTCTTCGCCATCCACTGAAAGAGTCAGATCACTCATATCCGCTTGATACTCGGTAGTGCCGAACGCTCCGGTGAAATACTCTTCAAAGGTAACTTTTTCATCGCCAATATCATTGAGAATGCGGCGCTCGGTGATGATTTTTCCCTCTCCCTCAAGAATAGTAAAGGTAGATTGTACGATCACTTCAAGTCCGCCGAGGTTCAGAGTAACGGGATCGGTGACAAGGCGAACGCCACCCTCCGTTTTTTGATAGGTCGCCATCGTGCGGCACAAACAAAGGTCTGCACTCTCCCCTCTTGCGCTGACACGACAGGATCGGATAGTGCCCGCCCCCGCATAATGCGTGAAAAAGCCCGCACGGTAGTTGATTTGAATGAGATAGGGATAGGAAGCATCATAGACGTTTTCGGTGCCGATGCCTGTTTTTTGCGGAATACGCGCAACATAGGGACGCAGATCGATCATAGCTCCACCTTGGTTAAAATCGAAGCAGGTACGGAGTGCGGGGTCGGCATACCAAAAATAAGACTTGTTGCTGCCATAAAGAATATCCTTCCACAGAGCACACTCACCGCGCTTGTAATCGGTGTGGCTTGCACGGTAATAATCGGCAAATTCGCTCATTGTCATGTCGACGAGCTTACCCTCGGCTTTGAGCTTTCCATAGTATTTCATACCGTCGTCGTAGGATTTTGCCAAAAGCTCATAGGGGGCTTCCCAACGTCCGCGGCGGTTGAGCCAACCGGGACCGACAAACATCATATTGTAGCTGTAACCGTCGTTGTATTTGGCAAGGTGACGGTATTGGTCAATGAGATTGTAAAGGTAGGGATATTCGTAGCCGTCGCCATCCTTATAGTAGATCATACCGCGCAAAACGTTTTGCGGATGCGTGCCAAAGTTAGAGCCGTTGCCGTCAAAGCAGGCCATCAAGTCGCGTGAAAGATGCGGAATGGCAACGATCCCCGCGTCATCCTCTGCATCAGATGCAGGACAGTGTGAGTTGATTTTGGAAGGGATCCAAGGATTCCACGGTCCACCGTCCATAAAGGTGTACCAAGAATTGTTGCAAGTGTGGTATGCTTTAGGCCCCTCTTCCCAACAGGTGGCAACCGCACACTTTACCGAGGGGTAGTTCTTTTTGATATAATTGATGGTATATGCATCGAGAAAATAACTGCTTGTAGAAGCCGGATAAAAGCCGAACTTTTCGTAGAATTTTCCAAATACATCATCTACGATCTCTTCTTTTCGCTTGTCATCAAACATCCAAATACAAAAATCTTCGGTTTGATATTTGGCTTTGAATTCGGGACAAGGAAGCCCCAAAAGAGAAAGACCGATCTCATCTCCATATTCCCTGTTTGCCTCTTTTGCCATTTCGATAATCACATCGGAGAAAAGAGAGGCATAGGTGATTTGAATAGTGGTTTTCAGACCGTATTTATGTGCGGTATCTTGCTGGAATCGAAAAATATCCAGCGACTCATCGCGCACGTCCTTGCCCTTCCCGAGTGCCTTTTCGGCATACTCGGGAGAAAGCTCGGGACGGTGAATGATGTTAACAACAAATTGATTATTCATAAAGTCCTCTGATTTACAAATTATTTAACAAGAACGCTGGTTTGCGGAGCAATGGTGAGAGTGGTTCCTTCCAGCTTTGCCGAGCCCGTGCCGATAACATCAAGAACGGCAGTGAAGGTGTGTCCTGCAAGGTCACTGCAACCGCTGAGGTCGACGGAAAGCTCTTCGGTAGAGGTGTTGTGGAAAAGACCGATTTTTTCTTCTTTGTAGGTGATTAAGAAGCCGCCAAAATTCTTTTCGCCGCAATCAACCGAATCGTAGTTGCCGCGTGCGATCGCCTCATATTTGTGGCGAATGGCAATCAGCTTGCAATAGTAATTGTAAAGACTGTTGGGATCATCCAATTGGTCTTTTACCGTGGTATCGATTTGTTTAGATGCGGGATACGTGCTGCCAATGGGATTGCGAACCGTATCTCCGTCTCCCCAAAGCATAGCAAGGCGGCGGTTGGCATCGGTGTTAGCACTGCCGCGAGAACCGCGCATACCGATCTCCTCTCCGTAATAGATGGTAGGAGAACCGGGACTGAGCAAATAGAGATTTGCTGCCATACGCATATAATTTTCGGTAATAAACGTACCGGCAATGCGGTCCATATCGTGGTTGGAAAGGAAGGACATCGGCATACCGTTGGGGTTATTTTGCAGCACCTTTTTTTGATAATCTTCGATGTAATTGGTAAAGGTGGAAATAGAAGATTTCCCCTTTGCGGCGATTGCTGCGGAGCCCTCTGCTTGCGACATAGCAAAGTTAAAACAGTTCATAGCACTGTAATACTCCAAAATCTCGCCCTCGCCGGACCAACATTCACCTACACAGTAGATGTCGGGATATTCCTTTTTCAATTCACTCATGTACCATTCCCAAAACTCGACCGTCTTTTCGGTATCACCAAAATAGATATACTTGATAGCATCAAAACGGAAACCGTCGATGCCCAATTCAAGATAGTATTTGGCAACATTGAGCATTTCTTGGCGAACAGTGGGGTTGTCAAAATTCAATTCGGGCATATCTCCCGAAAAGTTGCACTCATACCAAGCATCAATGCCGTCGGCAAGCTTTTGATAGGTGCGTCCCCCCACCTTTTGAGAAGAGGTTACACAGGTGTAAAAATCATAATAGGGATCGGAAAAATCATCTATTTTTCGTGCATTCTTAAATTTGGAAAACCACTCGTGCTGCGTTGAGGTATGATTGATGGCGAGGTCAAGAATAAGCTTGACGTTGCGCGATTCACAAAGATCGGCAAGCTCGCGCAGATCCTCCATTGTGCCAAAACGACGGTCGATTTTGTAGTAGTCCATTGCATCGTATTTATGATAAGTCGGCGAGGAGAAAATAGGAGAGAGCCAAATGCCCTGCACACCCAAGCTCTTTCCGGAGTTGATATTGCCGTCGTTGAGATAATCAAAACGGTTGATCACACCGCGCAGATCGCCGTAGGTATCGCCGTTAGAATCCGAAAAGGATCCAACAAAAATTTGATAAAAGGTTCGGTAGTTATCATTGATAGGATCTTGCATAGGCGGTAAAGCTTCTTCCTCGGGAGTTTTTGTAAAATGATTGATAAGTAATACGGTAGAAACCGCGATGGCCGCTACCAAAACAAGTGATACCGATGTGATGACAAGCGCCTTTTTGTTTTTGAAAAAGCTTGTCAGAGCTTGTTTGAATGTTCCTTTTTTTGTCATATTTACCTCTTATTCAGTAACAGAATGAAAACGAGCATCATCAATTTTGCCCCACGCATTGGGGCCTGCACATTTGACGTAGATGCCGACAACAACGGTGTCTCCCTCGCGGTAAGGAATGCCGTTAATAGTAGCGGTATGCCACTCGTTATAAACAGTGATTTGGGTCTCTCCTCGATAAACGGTTTCACCGTTGATTTTAACGTAGGCGTAAATTTCGGTCGTACCGCCATCGCCCCCCATAATGGAAATGGAGTAGCTATATTTGTTGCCGTCGGTAAGTCCCACGATCTCTTGTTCTAGCGTGAACTCAACCGAATCGGCTGCGGCACCCCAAAAATGATAATGCTTGGTGCCCGTAATGGAATCGGTGACCTTGTCCTCTACGTAGAACTCATCAAAAGAGCCGATTTTATTTGCCGTCCAAGCGGTATCCCCTTCTTCAAAGCTCCAGTTTTTGAGGAAATTGTATTCTTCCATAGAAACGTAGCAACGTGCGGTCATACCGCCCGCCGTTCCAATAATCTCATACTTTTTAACACCGCCTGCCTTCATAGCAGCAATATCCACGTTGTGCCACACAACGTCAATGACTTGCTTGGAGTTATCGAGCATGATTGCATTGACCTTGGTTGGCATAACAACGTCACCGTTCAAATCGAAGATCAGGTTTGTATCCTCAATCGCATCTGCCTTGTTGGAAACTACGTTGCCATTTTTTACAAGAGCAAACACCTTAAGAGACTCCAGCGCGTGTCCTTTTGCATCAAAAAATGCTTGGTTATCTACGGCACAGCCGCCGTACCACTGCCCTGCATCGTTGGGATCGTACTCCTTTGCATAGGAGGTTGCCCAGCCGGAGCCGTGCTTTTCCCAAAGGGAGAGGTTTTCTTCATAACTTGCACCGCCCGAGGAGATCCAAGTTCCTTCCCAATAGAAAACGCCGATGCCATCGGTCATTTTGTTTACCGTAACATCGATCACGTCACGTACAAGGTTCGCCTGACCTTGAACGGTAAAGGGATAGTTTTTCACGATTCCCCCACCCTCGCCGATGGTATTGCCAAAGAAATCGGTATCCTCGGCAGTAAATGCGTACGAGGTTTCGGCAACCATTACCTTTTTGCCGTATTTTGCACTTACGCGGTTCAAAACCGCGGCAAGATTTTCATACGTGCCGTGCCAATAAGGATAGTAGGAGGACGCAAACACGTCATAGTCAACGCCGTAATAATCAAGGTTTGCACTGTAACTTTCGTAGTTGGTTACCTTTTCGGGGTTAGCAAAGTGAATGGCAATGAGTGCATTGGGGCAAACCTCGCGCACCGCACGAGAGCCCGCCTGCATCAGCTTTGTAATCTTTGCCCAGCCACCCGTTTTGGTACTGCTTTCGCCACACATAGCCCCGTTGGTCTCGTTGCCGACTTGCACCATGCCAACATCAACGCCTGCTGCAAGCAGCTTTTCAAGGCACTCTTTGGTGTATGTGTAGAGTGCTTCGCTCTTTTCATCAATACTCATTTCCCTCCACGCTTTGGGAACCATTTGCTTTGCAGGGTCTGCCCAAAAATCGGAATAGTGGAAGTTCACAAGCAGCTTCATGCCATATTGAGTTGCGCGCTTGCCAACGGCAATGGCATTTTCGATATCACAGTTACCGCCACCGTATCCCTTGCCGTCGGCATTGAAGGGATCGTTCCAAATGCGTACACGGATATAATTGATACCGTTTTCGGAAAGGATTTGATAAACGTCCTTTTCATTTCCGCTGTGGTCGTAATACTTTACACCGCCGGCTTCGAGAGACGGTACAGAGGAAGCATCCATACCCATAATGAAATCATCGGGCAGATTTTCCACCTTGGTAACGTACAGAGAATCGGATTTGACGTTGACGTCGATCGTGTTGGGACGCCAGTCATTGCTTTTGCCGTCGTCGGGATCTTTATCTCGGTTTTTGCAACCGCTCATCAAAAATGCACTCGCGAGAACAGCGGCCGCCAAAATGGCGGCCACTGCTGCGGTGCTGTATCTTTTGAAAACATTTGACATAACTTTCTCCTATTTTTCTTTGATAACGGCACCTGCCGTGAATTTTAAGGGGATTTGCCTGTCTTAAAAGAATTATTTTACCATTGCATCGTTTACGTAAACCTGAACGCTCAGGCCGTCAACATTGATGTTGCCGCTAACACGGCCGATGATTGCAGTGCCTGCCTGCTCACCGTTTGCGATGAGGTTCCATTCTCCCTCAAGTGCGTAAGGAATGCTGTTGTTATAAGGATTGATAACGATGATCATTTCGCCACCGTTACCGTCTTGCATTCTCAGGGCAACCGCTCCGCCACCGAGCTCGGTGGGTTGAATTTCAACGTTGGAGGTAAGGATGCCGTATGCCTTACGCATTTCGATCAAGCCCTTGTAATAAAGCATTGTTTGGTATTGCATGCTACCTTCCTTGAGAACCGACCAATCGATATTGTTGATAGCATCACTGGACTTGTAGCTATTCTCGTCGCCGTTCTTTGTGCGAAGCATCTCCTCGCCTGCCTGCCAGAACGGAGTACCTTGAGAAATCATCACGATAGCCGCACCAAATTTGTTCATGCGGTTGCGTGCTTCTTCACTATCGTTGGGACAGGAGATAGAAAGCTTATCCCAAAGTGTGTGATTATCGTGTGCACTCATGTAGTTGATGACCATATTGTCTTTGACGATCCAACCGGCGGAAAAGTCTTGGCCGCCGCGAATGCCAAAGAGCACCTTTGCAAGACTTACATTGTTTGCGGCACCGCTGATGTAGCCCCTGCTGGTCTTTTCAAATACGCTTCCCTTCAAACCGTCGCGAATTGCATCGTTGAACACGGCAATGCCGCCAATGGCATTGTTGGAAGGTACGATATCCTTGATGTTGCTTTGGTTTGCCTGTCTGCTGCCGTCAATGGTAGAGCCCATTGTCCAGCCCTCGCCATAGATGACAGCTTGGGGATTGATGGTGTGAACCGCGGTTTCAACCTCTTGCATGGTTGCAAGGTCGTGCAGACCCATCAAGTCAAAGCGCAAACCGTCAAGCTTGTATTCCTCTACCCAGTAGGAGGTGGAGTCTACCATAAACTTGCCGTACATGTAACGCTCGGAAGCGGTATCGTTTCCGCATCCGCTGGCAGAGCTGTTAACACCGGTATCGGTGTATCTGTAATAGTAGTAAGGAACGATCTTATTAAAGGAGCTGTTTGCATCATAGGTGTGGTTGTAAACAACGTCCATGATCACACCGATGCCTGCTGCGTGCAGTGCTTGCACCATTTGCTTATATTCATTGATACGAACCGCGCCGTTAAAGGGGTCGGTGGAATAGCTGCCCTCGGGAACATTGTAGTTTTTGGGATCGTAGCCCCAGTTAAATTCGGCGTCGGGGTTGCTTTCGTCAACCGTTGCATAGTCGTAAACAGGCAACAGGTGAACGTGTGTGATGCCGAGCTCTTTGAGATAGTCAACGCCTATCGGCTGGCCGTGCTCGTTTACAAGACCTGTTTCGGTAAATGCGAGGTACTTGCCTTTGTAATTGGAGTCAGCAATCTTGTTGGAGAAGTCTCTTACATGTACTTCCCAAATAATAGCTTGAGAATAGGAAGAAATGGTGGTGCTCAGACCTGCATTCTCCCAACCTTCGGGATTGGTGAGAGAAAGATCAACAACCATACCTCTGTTGCCGTTTACACCCGCTGCTTTTGCATAGGGGTCAACTGCTTCTTGCGTTCCTACGGATGTGGTAACGGTATAGGTGTAATAGGTACCGTGTCCGCACTCCTCGGTGTGCGACCATACGCCCTTTTCACCCTTTACCATTTCAACGGTCTTATAAGCATCTACACCGTTTCCTGCTGTAAACAGGTTGAGCAGAACCTTGGAAGCGGTGGGTGCCCATACCTTGAAGGTGGTGTTATCGCCGTTGATAATTGCACCGAGATCGTCGCCGTCATAGTGGAAATTTTCGGCAAAGTATTCGTTATCGAAAATTTTGGTGGGAACAATGGCTTTGGAACCGTAACCCTCGATTTCAACACGATAATTTTTGGAAAGATCAAAGGGCTCGGCAATTTCGATATAGCCGTTGTAAAGCTCCTTGCCAAGAGAAGAAACATTGGTTACCGCGATTTGTCTGTCACCCTCGTATACCTTAACCTGATCCAAGCTGGAAATGGTGGTTTTGGGAGTAACGGAATATTGAAGCTTTGCCTGGTCTACGATGCCTGCCAGGGAGAATTTTCTGATCATTTCGAGTGTTTTGCCTCCATCATTACTTATGAACTGATCGCCAACGCCGGGCTTGAGATAGATAACGGTTTCTCTGCCCTCTAAAACGACAAAACGGTCGCTTTCAAAATCCTTGGTTGCGCTGCCCCAAGAGCTGCCACCGGGCTCGGAGCAATCGCGACGAACGATAAATCCAACCTCGGTAATGCCTTCGGGAACGTTGACTACAACCTTTGCGCCGTAATCACATTCGTGGAAGAGATATCCTTGGCCTGCCTTGTCGCCCCACCAGATCCAAATATCGCAGGTTGCGTAATCGGCAGACTTGTGTGTCCAATAAATAGTGAGCTGATTGTAGCCATCCTCAAGCGGCAGACGGTATTCGTCTCCCGGTGTCTTTGTACCGTCAGGAGTGGTTTCTTCGAGTGTAGATGTGTCATCGGAATCTTTGTTATTGCGGCAGGATGTAAATGCTACGGTTAGCATCATTACAAGAGTCAGCAACACAGAAAGAACGCGAAACGATGTTTTCATGTCTTTTCTCCTTTGTCGTTTGTTTTTTGTTTACTACGCCCTGTTTGCAGGTGCAAGTTCACTGACGCCTGCAATCGGCGTCCTGTTATATTATACTATGTTATAATATAATTTTCAAGCGGATTTTGAAAAATATTTCAATTTTTTTACATATTTTTCTTTCCCTTTTGGTACATTTGACTATTTTTGCCTTTGTCGTATGGAAGAAGCTCTGCTTTTATAAGAAGTCAAGTCCCTCACCATTTTTGTGTGTTCGCATAGAATGATATGGAACGAATGACAACAGGAGGGTTTTATGAATCGAGAATTATCAATGGAGAACGTAGGGTATCTCGTTGTGCACGTTACAACCGCTCGTGGGGCGATCCCCTTGGAGGGGGCTGCGGTGAGCATAAGGGCGAATGAGGACGCCGATACCACGCCGCGTGCCGATATTTTATATGCAACCGTAACCAATCGTGACGGAAACACCGAGCGCATCACGCTCCCCGCTCCACCGCGCGAAAATTCAATGTCGCCGAGTGAGGTACCACCTTTTTCTACTTATCATCTTGAGGTGCGTCGCGAGGGATATGGGATGCAAAGCTTTATTGCTCTCCCGATTTTTGCAGGAATCACGGCGGTTCAGCCCGTCGATCTCATTCCGCTCCCCGAGAACGGGAGGTCCGATCCGCTCCGCCCCGCTGACGAGCGTTTTTTTGAAAACTCCCCTGCTGACCTCTAATCAAAAAGAAAGGAGCTATCTATGCCGGAACTTCCCTTTATTCCCGAAACCATTACCGTTCACCTCGGTCCGCCCGACTCGAACGCCGAAAACGTAACGGTTCCCTTTCTCGATTACATCGCCAACGTGGCATCGAGTGAAATTTATCCCACGTGGCCCGAAAACGCCATACGTGCTAACATTTACGCGCAGGTTTCCTTTGCGCTCAACCGCATTTACACCGAGTATTACCGCACTCGCGGCTACGATTTTGACATTACCAACTACACGGGCACGGATCAATCCTACGTTAACGGGCGCGTGGTATTTGAGAATGTTCGCGAGCTTGTGGGGGAACTGTTTAACGATTACATTCGCCGCGCAGGGAGTGTGGCTCCCCTCTTTGCCGCTTATTGCAATGGGACCACCGTGACCTGTGCGGGGCTTTCGCAATGGGGAACGGTTGAGCTTGCCGAACAAGGCATGACTCCCTTTGAAATTCTTACCTATTACTATGGCGACAACATTGAGCTCGTCCGCAACGCGCCCGTAATGGGCAGCACCGAGAGCGCACCGCTCTATCCCTTGCAACTCGGGTCTACGGGCGACGACGTACGCACGGCACAGCTGCGGCTCAATCGCATTTCAAAGAATTTTCCGTCTATTCCCAAAATTTTAGAGGTAGACGGCATTTTTGCCGAGGATACCGAGGCGGCGGTGCGGCGTTTTCAAGAAGTGTTCAACCTCACGCCCGACGGCATCATTGGTAAAAACACGTGGTACACCATTCAAAATATCTATATTGGTGTAAAACGCTTGAATGATTTGAACGCGGAAGGAATTTCTCTCTCCGACGTCACGCGGCAATATCCCGGCTCGTTGCAGGTGGGGAGTCGCGGTGACGGTGTGCGAAATTTGCAATATTTTATCTCTTACGTGTCGCAATTTTACGATACCATCCCTGCCGTTCCGATTGATGGCGTGTTCGGTGAGAGCACGCGCGCGGCAGTTCAGGACGTGCAACGCACGTTTGGCCTTACCCCCGACGGCGTTGTGGGAGAACAAACGTGGTATGCCTTGACAAATGCCTATCTTGGAGCGATTGCAACCATTCCGCGTGAATATGTTGAGGGGGTTGCCGTGCCTTATGGTGGAATTCCCTTGCGCATCGGATCGGACTCGGATTCAGTGCGACTCTTGCAGGAATACCTCAACTACATTGCGCGGTCTTACCCCGAGATCCCCACGGTTGAGGTAACGGGATATTTCGGTCCGCGCACGCAAGAAGCGGTGCTGGCGTTCCAGCGGCGGTTTGACCTTGTAGCAAACGGAGTGGTTGCATCGACCACGTGGAACGAGATCATTTCTCTTTACGAGGCGCTTTATCAGGGAAACCGCCTGCAGGACGGTCAGTACCCCGGCTTTGACGTGGGCGCATAAGAAAGTGAGGTTTTTGCATGCCAAGATATGAAAACGAAACGCAGGCGATCCAAAATTTACAGCGGTATTTGCGGCAGCTCTCTTACCGTTATGACATTACGCCGCCACCCATCGACGGCATTTTTGAAAGAGATACCGAGCGCGCATTGCGAGAGTTTCAGGCGATGCGCGGCTTGCCCGTAACAGGGCGGGCCGACCGCCGCACATGGGAAGAACTTTACGCGATGTATCGCGCCTCGGTTGCCGAAAATGAACCACCGAGAACGGTTGCAATTCTTCCCTTTGTGGCAGGTGAAATATTCCTCTCCGAAGGAGACGAGGGATTTACCATCAACGTTTTGCAATATATGCTACGCGAGCTTGGAGAAAGCTTAATCGAACTTGAAGAAGTAGAGATCAGTGGCATATTTGATGCCAAAACGGCACGCGCGGTGCAGCTATTCAGAGCGCAGAATGGACTCCCCGAGGGAGAGACGGTTGACCTTGTTACTTGGAACACCTTAGTCGATCGGTTTAATCGGTTGGGTGTTGAGAACATATAACAAAGGGACATCACTGATATATTCAAAACAATAAAATTTCATACAGATAGAAAAAGCACCGTGAGAGTGACACATAGACACTTTCGCGGTGCTTTTTACATATATATTATACCACAAATTCACCCAAAAGTCAAGTCTTGTATTTACAAAATCCATATGCTATAATTAATAAAAACATGAAAAGGAGTGGGCCTCATATGATTTTGAATGCTTTAGATGAAGTTTTGTTTTGGGAAGATATAGAAACACTAAAACAATTCACCAAAGAAAACAGCAGTCAGTTCTATCCTCATGATCATGAGAATTATTACAAGAATGCAAAAAATTTTTTTCGCACAATTATCCCAAGTAAGGCAGAATTTATCCGTCGCTTAGAAACGTACGCCGACATTGGACAACCTATTTGGATTTCGGGAAGAAATGAACTTAGCGATGATATTGATGCCGAAGCGATGATAAAAGCAATTTCAGTAAGTTCAAAAATCAGTAACGGAAAAGAAAAAGCGGCTCGAGCATCTAAATGGCGAGAAAATAATCCTTCGTTTTGGAATTTTTATACCGATAACATCCTACATCAACAAGAAAATAAAATTTTGGAACTCACCGTTGGTGCGGGCGGTGGAACAAATGCTGTTATGCAAAAAATGACAGAAAAAGACTACTACATGGGTGTTGATATTGACTTTGTATGTGCAAAAAACGCCGATGCCCTTGCAAAATATTATAGTATAAACGGTTTAGGTATTGCGACTTCCCTTTGGAAACTGCCTTTTGAGGACTGTATGTTCACATCGGTCTGCTGTAATGCAGGTCTGGAAGAATGCCGAGAAATTCCGACAATTATAAAAGAAGCTTATAGAGTATTAAAACCCGGTGGTAAAATCACCTTACACTGTGTGAATACTAACAAAATACAGTCTTACCCAAGATTTGATGAATACGGCTTTTCTGAGGAAGAAATGATATATTGGTTGAAAGAAATTAGAATGTTCGCATCTATTGAAAGTCTAGAGGAATTGCTAACACATTGCGGATTCAAGCTTTTCAAAAAAATGACGGATGAAAGATTAGGAAGTATACTCGTTTTTGAAAAATAAATTATTAAGTTTTGCAATCAAAAAGAACGGCAAGCGATGCTTGCCGTTCTTTGTTACGGCGGGAGCAAGCCCCCGCTCTGCGTTGTTATATACTTCCCTTTGCAAATCTTGTTGCAATATCCCCTTGGTGCTCATCGTAGCCGTACAAGAGGACGTTTGCGTTTCCGTTGTCATCATATTCGACAACAGATACTGAGGCGTTTGCGCAAAACTCTACATTTTTGAGTTCCTCGGGGGGATACCCTTCCCACCTTGCGCGCATCAGGCGAATAGGAGTTGCATGCGTGAAGATGGCGAAGCATTCATCCTTGTGTTTTTCAATCAGTCTATCAACCTCGCGATAAATGCGTGTACCGAGCTCAATGGTACTCTCGCCGCCCTCGGGATGTGCGCGGCCGCAATCAAAGCGCCAAGTGGTAAAGCTTTGATCGTATTTTTCCACCAATTCTTCGTAAGGACGCCCTTCCCATTCCCCTGCAAAAATTTCGCGGAGCTCGCGGTCGGGAATGACGGGAAGATTGTGCATCTTTCCCGTTGGAGCTGCGGTTTGCATCGAGCGCTCGAGGTCACTGGAATAAATGGCGCAAATAGGATAATTTTTAAGGAAATTTGCTGTGTTTTCGGCTTGTTTGCGGCCAAGCTCGGTCAAGGATACGTCAGTGTGCCCTGCAAATAAGCATGCAAGATTAGCGGTGCTCTGCCCGTGACGAACAAAAATTACGGTGGTCAAATTGGAGGTCTCCTTTACAAATTACTAATAATGCACTCAGTGTTTCAAAAGCATTTTTTATTATCAATCGGTAAGAACAATGTTAAAATTATTGAACTTTATTTTTTTCTTTTTTCTGCAACAGCAATACTGAAAGGCAAATTAGCGGAAAGATAGTTGCAAAGACGAATGCGGCGCGCAAATCCTGCCCGAAAGAATCGGCAATGACGCCCGAGAGGAAGGGACCCGAAAGACAGCCGATATCTCCTGCTACGGCAAGGATAGCAAACATCGAAACACCGCCCAAGGGGATATTCGCCGCCGCGTGGCTGAGTGTTCCGGGCCAAAATACGCCTACGCTAAATCCACAAAGCGCGCAACCGACAAGGGCAAGTATTGGATGCGGCGCAAACGCTGCCAAAAGGTAGGCACAAATGCAGCCAACACATCCCCACATCATCCATTTTGTCAGGTTAACACGCCCCGAAAATTTGCCATAGAGGACACGGGAAATACCCATCATCAAGGCAAACATACACGGTCCGAGCAGATCACCAAGGGTTTTGTCAATGCCGAGCGCCGACTCCACAAATGCAGACGCCCATTGGCTCATCACCATCTCGCCCGCGCCCGCGCAATACATCATCAAAAAGAAAACGAGGAAAAGCGGTGTGCGAAAGAGTCGACCGACGGCAGATTTTTCTCCCTCTTTGGTGGGAAGATTATAAATAGGAACGAAACTGAACGCAATCGCTCCTGCAAGAGGGATAATTGCCCAAATAATGGGCAGATAGTACCACGAGGTGGAAATTTCAAAACAGTAGAAATAGATTCCGGAGAGCAGCACGACGCCTGCCTGCCCCCACGAGTAAAATGAGTGGAGCAAGCTCATATTGCCCGATTTTTCCTCAGTTGGGCAGGCCTCCATCAAGGGGCTGATGATGACCTCGGTAAATCCGCCGCCGCAACCGAGAATCCCCTCTGCCAAAAGAAGTCCCAAAAGAGGCGGCATCAGCTTTGGGAACAGTGCGAGCCCGATAAGTCCGCATGCGGCAAACACATGTGCCAAAACTGCCATTGCGCGCAAATTGAGGCGGTTGGCATAATGTGATGCGAGCACATCAACCAAAATTTGCGTTGCGAAATTAACAGCAACGAGAAGCCCGACCTCTGTGACCGTGAGAGAAAACGCGCGCTGAAAGGTCAGGTACAAAAGCGGTGCTAAGTTGATACAAATGGCTTGTGTGATGTATCCGTTATAGCAAGCCAAAATAGTAGATTTATAGGTAAGCTTCATAGTTTTTCCTTCTGTTTGATCGCTATGCAGATTATAACACAAAATCTCCATTTTGTAAAGTCCTGTCGCTTTTTTTCTTTTTCTTTCGACACAAAGTTCCCTTTTTCTGTGGGGAATTTTGTCGCACTTTGGATGTACGACATGAATGTCTATCTATTTTATGTACAAAAAAGGGCTATTATTTTAGCCATAAATTCTATGCTATATGCATTTTCACGAATTTTTTGCCAATTTTTCGTCATGATTGATACTTTACAAACGCAAAAAAATGTTGTATAATATATGATGCCGATGGGCAAGCGCTTATCGGGTTCCCCCTTGTGCACACCGCATGAGCTTTTGCGAAAGTGTCAATCTCATGACACCCTCCTCGCACGGCATCGGTGTGCCATTTTATTTATAAGATCCAACTTGCTTTTTCCCTTACGTTCGGTGCTGTATATTCTTCCCTACAAAGGTCAAAAATAGTAGCACCAACCAATTTTTGTGCGAAAGGAAGAAAATGAATATGACAAAACCTCAAATTGTACGCGCATCCGCCCGTGAAATTCTCGATTCCCGCGGAAATCCCACCGTTGAGGCCACCGTGCTCTTGTGCGACGGCACCGTTGGCGTGGCGAGTGTTCCCTCGGGAGCTTCGACAGGTATTTACGAGGCGTGTGAATTGCGCGACGGAGACCGCAAACGCTTTGGCGGCAAGGGTGTGAGTGAAGCCGTTGCAGGTGTGGGCAAGATCATTTCCCCCTCTCTTGCCGGCTCTTACGCATCTGACCAAGGAGAGATCGACCGCCTGCTTTGTGATCTTGACGGCACCGACAACAAGAGCCGCCTGGGAGCAAACGCTATTTTGGCAGTCTCCTTGGCAAACGCTCGCGCGGCGGCAAACTTTTATCACCTGCCTCTTTACCGCTATCTCGGCGGTGCCTCGCAGACGCGCTTGCCCGTGCCGATGATGAACATTCTCAATGGCGGCGCGCATGCATCGAACAACGTAGAAATTCAGGAATTTATGATCGCGCCCGTGGGTGCTCCCTCTTTTTCGGAGGGTCTGCGCATGGGCTGCGAGATCTATCACACGCTTGGAAAGATCCTGCGCTCTCAAGGGTACGCCTCGACCGTTGGCGATGAGGGCGGCTTTGCGCCCAATCTTTCGGATGACGAGGAAGCACTCCAGCTCATCTGCCGCGCTATTGAGGAAAGCGGATATGACACCAATCACGTTAAAATTGCCCTTGACTGTGCCGCGAGTGAATGGTACACCGAGGACGGCGTTTACCGTATGCCCAAGCGCCAAAAGCAATATAATAAGGTAGAATTGATTGAGTATTGGGAGCGACTTGCCAACAAATACCCTATTTTTTCGATGGAGGACGGTCTTGACCAACGCGATTTTGACGGTTGGGTAACACTCACCGAGCGTCTTGGCAAGCAAATTCTTTTGGTTGGCGACGATCTCTTCGTCACCAATGAAAAACGCCTTTGCGAGGGTATTCGCCGCGGTGCTGCAAATGCCATTCTCATCAAGCCCAATCAGATCGGTTCACTCACCGAAACGTTGCAAGTTATTTCCGCCGCAAAGAATGCGGGATACGGATATATTCCCTCGCACCGCAGCGGCGAGACAGAGGACACCACCCTTGCCGACCTTGCGGTTGCAGTTGGTGCACAGCTGATTAAGACGGGAGCTCCCTGCCGCAGTGAACGTGTGGCAAAATACAACCGCTTGCTCCGCATTGAGGCCTCTCTTGGCTCCTCGGCACAGTATGGGTTTGACATCAAGACCCAAATGGCAAACAAGAAAAAGCCCGCTATTGTAGGTTAAAATCCTTTCTAAAATAAAGAAAACAGCCGCAAAACCAAGGTTTTGCGGCTGTTTTTTGATTATTTTTCTTGCTCCCTTGCAATCTTCTTGGCTTCGGCTGCTTCAAAGGGATCTGGAATGATGCAATCCGCATCTTCGATTTTTAAGAACTCGTCAAGGTTAACAAGAAAGGAGTTTTGCTGTGCAAAGCCGGGAGTAGATGCATTGGCCATCAGCCGATAATTGTTCTTCATAATGCAAGCATAGCGATTTTCGGCAAATACCAAGTGCTCAAGGAGCGGAATATTGATCAGCCCCAGCACCTCTGCCGCGTGGCAGGTGAGTTGAATGTCACTATCGGACGGCACTGCCATACCGTGCGGATGGTTATGCGCTAGAACCGCACAGGACGCCTTCTTCAAAACCGCCTTTTCAATCATTATTCGTGTAGGGATCTCGGCGCTGTTGATCGCTCCCGTTGTGAGAAGAACGGAATCGATCATTTCCATTCCGTTATTGAATAGGAAAAGATAAAGCTGCTCGCTGGTGGCCCCTACAAAGCAGGCGTTTGCAAATTCTGCCACCTCGCGAATGTGCAAAAAGCGCTTGTGATTTTGCATCACCGCTTTGGTATAACGGCGTGCCGACTCACGAATGAGATGCATCAGGACTGCACTGTGCAGCCCAATTCCATCGATTTGCGTCAGTTCCTCGGTAGTGGCCTCAAACACATTGTCGATGCGGCCGAAACGCTCCAACAAAAGATGTGCCGTTTCGTTGGTGTCGCACCGCGGCTTGGAATAGTAGAGCAACATTTCCAAAACCTCGTGGTCGGCGAAAGAGTCAAAGCCGTTTTTTTGACATCTTTCTATCATTCTCTGCCTATGATTTTCGTGCATACTCTTTGCCTCAAATTCTTATTTACGCTTCAGCTTGCCAACCACTTGCCCCTTGCACTGCACGTCGGCAAAATCCTTGAGCAGGATCGGGCCGTATTCGGGGTTGAGCGAGATGAGACGGTCACCGCCAAAGACCTTGAAAAAGCCGCAGCCATCCAACAGGAAGATGCCGAGCTCGCCTACGTCGATGCTATCGGCATTGCGAACGAGAAGAATGTCTCCGTCGCGGTACTTTGGCTCCATACTGTTACCGCTGATGCGAAGAGCATAGTCTGCCTCGGCGGTTTTATCGTTATCGGGAATATTGATGCTCTCTGCCTCTGCCTCGTCAAGATAGACGCCGACACCTGCGGAAACAGGCAGCTCATAAAGCAGGATAGCACGCTTGCCCGAACGCACTGCCTCACCTGCATAACGACCTTGCGTGCGGAGCGGCGAGAGGATGCGCGCGCCCGTGCGCTCATTGCTCTTGGGTGTGCTGACGGGTGTAGGCACAGCAGTTGCGGCGGCACGTTGTGCCTCCTTAAAAATAACAGTTTCGACCAGATCGCGGCCAAAAGAATCAAGCTCGCGCCAGGATTCGATCATACGGATCTCTTCCCCGCTCAAGCTATAATTGTTGGTGTTCTCGGGCGTGCCGCTGACGATATATTCGACCGAGCAATCGAGCGCGTTGCAAATAGCAATGATATTGGAAAGCTTGGGCGAATCACTCATGCCTGCAAGGATCTTGCTGAGTGTGCCAAGCGGAATTCCCGTGCGCTCGGACAAAAGCTCGTTGGTCATCTTTTTTTCATTCTTCATTAATTTAATTCTATCCAGATAAGACTCCATAAGCCCCTCCTTTTTCCGTTTACGGTATTATTATACCACAGCTTTTCCATTTTGTAAAGAGTTTTTTGAAAAAATTTTTCTTTTTTTGGAAAAAAGGTATTGACAAATGCCATTTTATCTGCTATAATAACCTCACAAGAGTTCCACTTTTGGATTTAGAGAGGTACAAAATGAACATTTCTTATCAAAACAACGGACAAGTTTATTCCAATAATGATATTTTTGCAGACTACTTTAACGTAGGCGCAAGACCGAACAAAATGAGAAAAGCGGCTGATGCACTGCTCGCCGCTCTGTCTCTGATTCTTACTTTTTTGACCGCAACACGCACCCGTGCCATTGCACGTGCCGTCGGTTTTGGTCTTTGCCTTGTGGGCTTTGTTGGCATCATCGGTGCGATGGAAACCGGTGCTGTCTCTCTTGGCCTCGGCCTTGTTTTGGGTGCTGCTCTGCTTGGCATCGAGGTGCTCTGTCTGCGCCGTCAGTGAGATAAAATCACCTTGGCAAACGCCTCCCCCGCAAGGGTGGCCGCCGCTATGGCTTCATCAATCGAATTGGCTCCTGTACCGATCTCCAAAAGGATCGCGTAGGGGGCCAATTCTTGATTATAGGTGTGGGTACGCAGCATCGGCGGACGACACAGGGCGGTATCGTTTTGGTTGAGCTCCCGCCGTAGCTGCAAAGCGAGCGCGAGGTTCCCTTCCCACCCCTCGTGCTCCCATCCGCCCGCATCGCTCCCCACAACGGGAAGGATCTGTGCGACGCTCTTTCCGTCAATTTCGGTGGCGGCTCTGACGTATTCCCCCTCGGCGGTGAGAATGGCATCGCGGTGGAGATCGACCACATAGCGAATGCTTGGGTAATGTGTTAAAAAGAATTGGATACTCTCGGCGGCACGCTCGTAAGAACCCGAAAGCCCCGATGCATCGTGCATCACCGTGCAATGAATGGCGGTGATGCCGTTTTTGTTGAGGGCAGCAATAAATGCCTTGCCGATCGCCAAAACGTTTTGCTCCGCATCTTGGGTGTAGGTGAGATTGCCGAGGTTACCTTCAAGATATGTAGTCGGTCGGGAGAGATACCCTTCGCTCGTGTGGGTGTGCAGAACGAGCACCAAGGGTTCCTCGGCGGGCTTGCTTGTTACGTCGCTTGTAAGAAGCGCGTTGATATTCGGTTTGTAACAGGTTTCATTATTGAGATAGCCGACTCCCTCTCCCGTGTGGGAGAGGTCATAGGTAACGATGGGCGTCGCCCCCTCGGGAATGACGATCTCCTCGGACGTTGGCGGAACGATCGGCTCTGAGGGGGGCGGCAAACCGTTATCCTCGACTGAGCTTGTCGTTCCTTCCTCTTTCTTCAAAAAAGAGCCGTCGGCATTCTGCCAAAGCGCTGTGAGGGCAAAGCCCGCCACAAAAAGAGCGCAGCAAATAAGAAATGCGCCAAAATGTCTTGATTTGCGAAAGGGCTTGGGGGTGAGTCGGATCTGCGGCTCTGCCGCAGGCGTATTGGATGGGATGGGATGACGTTCCATACTGTTTTCTCCTATACATAATCATCATCCCATTCTATGATGCAGATGCTTTGCTTATTCCACGTCTAAAAGGCCTTCGGTGAACGCCAATCCAATAGCGCGCGCAAAAAGCTGTGCGATGCTCTCGCAGATCAGGTCACTCTCCTTGGGAGAGACAAAAAAACTTTTGCCGCTCTCCAAAACCTTTTGCAAGCGGGGATCTTCTCCATCGATGCCTGCTTCCTGCAAGGCATCCCACACAAGGGTTGCAGAATTGACAACAGTCGGCACGCCAAGGGCGATGACGGGAACGCCCATGCTTTTGTAGGTGATGGCGCGACGGTGATTGCCAACACCGGACCCCGGCTCGATGCCCGTATCGGAGAGCTGAACTGTGGCACAAAGTCGGTCACAGCTCCGCGCAGTGAGAGCATCGATGGCAATGATGACGTCGGGATGAGTGGAATTGACCGCGCCGCGCAACAGTTCCGAGGTCTCAATTCCCGTCTGCCCGAGCACACCGGGAGAAAGCGCGGAAAGAGAGGAACATCCCGCGGCGCGGTAAAGCTCCTTTTCGTACTGCCGCAGATGTCTTGTTGCAGTCAGCCGCCGCATAGTCTGCGGACCGATGGCATCGGGTGTCAGGTCGGCATTTCCAAGCCCTGCCACGAATACCGAGAGGTTGCTGTCGACCGCCTTGTGCGTGAGTCGTTGTGCCGTTCCGCGAAGCTCACCTGCCAAAAGGTGAGAAAGGGCTCGTTGATCGCCGGCACTCAGTCGGTCAATGCGCCCACATTCAACTGTAAGATAGCGTCCGCAGGGCTTGCCGAGAACCTCAGCCGCCTCTTTTGTGCTAATAATCAGCTCACTGACGGAAAAGCCCGCAACCTCCCGCGTTTTCCAATCTGCCCCCGTACAGAGAGATTTTCCGTTGCCGGCAAGCTCACAAGCGAGATCGCTTCTTGCAAAGTCATTCATTTTTCTTCTCCTTTTGACGTATTTTTACACTTAATTTACCAAAAAAATTAACAAAATATACATCAAAATAAATAAAAAGCTCTTGAAATATAAATCAAAATAGTATATAATATAAGGGTATATTGCGTGCCGAAAGCACGAAAGCTTATTTTCTTTTCAAAAGAGGAGGTTTTTACCATGCTCAAAAAAGTCATTGCACTCCTTTTGTGTGTACTGATGATGATTCCCTTGTTCTCTTCCTGTGCCAAACGCGACGAGGACGACTTGGGCCCGATGATCATGATGTATATGCCCGACGAAATTTACAATTTCGACCCTGCTTATGCATACTACAACTCGAGTACACTCAACATTGTGAGTATGCTGTTTGAAACTCTGTTCAAGTTAGACGATAAGGGCCTTATTCAAAACGCATTGGTTGATAGTTATGAATACTTTGAAAACCCTGCAAAGAACGAGTACAAAATGGTAATTATGCTCAAGGATTCTTGCTGGAGCAATAAGGACCCCATTACGACCGATAACGTAATGTACACTTGGAAACGCTTGCTCAACCCGAAGAATAACTTTGAGGCAGCTTCCCTTTTGTTTGACATTAAAAATGCTCGCGCCGTTAAGGAAGGCGACGTTACCATTGATGACCTTGGCGTTGAGGCAAACTCCTCCAAGATGCTGACCATCACCTTTGAAGGTGCTATTGACGTTGAAGCGTTCCTTTTGAACCTGACCAGCGTTGCAACCGCTCCCCTGCCCGAGAGCCACATCGAAAAGGATGCCGACTGGGCAAAGAAGGGTGCTACCATGATCTGCAGTGGTCCCTTTAAGCTTGGTAAAACCCGTTACGTAAACGTTTCCAAGGAAAACTATAACACGGTCGTTGATAAGTCTGACGATCAGGCGTTTGCAAACAGAGACATTGTAAAGGACGATTATGCACTTGATGAATGGGGCAACGTAATGACCAGTGGCATTAACCCCTATTGCGACGTAAAGAGACTTTCTTACTTCGTTTTGGAGCGCAACAGCTACTATTACCGCAACCCCGAGGAAGATGCAATCGATGAATACGTAGTTCCTCACCGCCTGCTTGTAAACTGCATGCTCAGTGTTGAAGAATTGGAAGCTGAGTTCCAAAACACTCGCTTGTTCTACGTTGGTGGCATTCCCGCTTCGATGCGTAAGAACTCCGGCAGCTCCGTTATGCAAAACGCAAAGACCTCGGATGCTATGTCCACCTTCTCACTCTACCTCAACGAAAAGGCACTGATCAACGGCGAGGCAATCTTTGCTAAGCCCGAGGTTCGCAAGGCACTCTCGCTTGCAATCGACCGCGATGCAATTGCAAAAGCCGTTGTATTTGCCAAGGCCGCTACGGGTATTGTTCCCAACGGTGTGTTTGAAGCAGGTGCTGCTCAAAAGAAGCTCTTTTCTGTGAAAGAGGCAGCAACCTTCCGCGACAATGCAAATAACTCCTTGATCTCTGCAACCGCTTCTCCCGCTGCGGCACAAGAGCTGCTGGCACAGGCAGGTGTTGATCCTGAAAAGTATTCCTTCTCCATCAACGTTGCATGCTACGATGAGATCAACGTAATTGCAACCGAAATGATTGCAGAATCTTGGCGTCAGCTCGGTTTTGACGTAACCGTTAACAAGGTTAAGCCCATTCAAAACAACGACGTTCTTAAGGCAATCGCATCTGACGCAGACCCCTTTATGAAGGACATTTGCGACGATTTGTTCATTGAATCCATTACCCGCAAGACCTTTGAGGTTGTAGCGTTTGACTTTACCGCATTCTCCGCTGATGCATTCTCGGTTCTCTCCGGATTTGCAAAACCCTTTGCAGGTATGCAATATGACATGGAAAACTACATTCTGGAGCCCCACCGCACCGGTTATGATAGTGTAGAATACAACAACCTGATGGAAGCTGTTTACTACGTTCCCTACTTTGCAAGTCTTAACCGTGAGACCAGCCAAGACTTCCTCGGTATTTATGATACAAAGGAAGAGTTCCAAGCAACCTATGACGCAGTAAAGGCAATTTACGATCTGTACGGCATTACTCCCACCACGGACGTAAAGGAATGGAAGACACAAAAGGCAACCCTGCTCCACAAGGCAGAGGAGCTTCTTTTGACCGATCTGCCCGTAATTCCCGTTCTCTTCAATGAGCACGCATTCGCTTACAGCGATGAGATGATTACCGATATGACTGCTGACTACTACGTCCCCAACCTCTTTACCGAGGCAATGCTCGAAAATTATCTCGACTACACCTACATCAACAAGCAAGGCAAGTTGACCTCTATTTTTGCAGCATTCCCCGAGATCGAGTGGGAAAAAGCCGGCTACGACTACTCTGCTCAATAATGAATATCAATCGGCGCGGGGCTCTCCGGCACAGCGCCCTCTTTTTATCTTACATTTGTTATATATTATCATCTTTTTTATCTTTTTTTCAAAAATCCCTTGCAAAGCACAAAAAAGTATGATATAATATCAAACAGAATGCGATGATAAAGTTCGCCAACTTAAAAACAGGTTATCACAGAGAGTGTCACAAAGCTGCGAGTGACGCATAATCTTTGAGTTGTGCATTTCCCTTTGGAGCAGATCGGGCTAACGCTATGGCCACTAACCCGATACGGTAAGGCACCGTTATCGCCTATCAGAGTGTTGGCTTTGAGCCGAAAATTCGGGTGGTACCGCGGTGTGCATTTTGCGCCTCGTCCTGATGTGTGGGACGGCGCTTTTTTTGTTGCCTCCCTAACCTTGTAATCATTTGGAAAGGAAGATATATAATAATGAAGGAAAAGCTTTCAAAAATTCAAGTGGAAGCACTCGAGCAGATCAATGCTGCAGATGCAAATCTTGAAGAAATTAAAATCAAATACCTTGGTAAAAAGGGTGAGCTGACCGCCGTTTTGCGCGGTATGGGTGCACTCACTCCCGAGGAACGCCCCGTGGTTGGTCAGCTTGCAAACGAGGTTCGTGAAGCCATTGAAGCAGCGCTGAATGCCAAGAAGACCGAGCAGCAGGCAAAGGCACTTGAGGCACAGCTCAAGGCAGAAAAGCTGGACGTTACCATGCCCGGCACACCCGCGCCCACAGGTCACATTCACCCCCTGACACGCGCACAAAGAGAGCTTGAGGATATCTTTATCGGTATGGGCTTCTCTATTGCCGAGGGTCCCGAGGTTGAATTGGATTACTACAACTTCCAAGCGCTCAACATTCCCGAAAACCATCCTGCACGCGATACACAGGATACCTTCTATATTACCGACAACATTCTGCTCCGCTCCCAAACCTCTCCCGTTCAGGTTCGCGTTATGGAGCATCAAAAGCCCCCCATTCGCATCATCTCTCCCGGTCGCGTTTACCGTTCCGACGCACTGGATGCAACGCACTCCCCTCTGTTCCACCAATTGGAAGGTCTTGTTATCGACAAGGGCATCACGATGGGAGACCTGAAGGGCACCCTTGAGGTATTTGCAAAGAAGATGTTTGGTAACAGTACGCAGATCCGTTTCCGTCCCCACCACTTCCCCTTTACCGAACCCTCTGCCGAGGTTGACGTTTCCTGCTTTGTTTGCGGCGGTAAGGGTTGCCGTTTGTGCAAGGGCGAGGGTTGGATCGAGATCCTCGGTGCCGGTATGGTACATCCTTTTGTACTCTCCAACTGCGGCATTGACCCCGAGGAATACTCCGGCTTTGCTTTTGGTCTTGGCATTGAGCGTATCACCATGGCAAGATACGGCATTGACGATATTCGCCTCTTCTATGAAAACGACGAGCGTTTTCTGGAACAGTTCTGATAGGAGGTAAGGTATGAATCTTTCGAGAAATTGGCTTGCTGATTTCGTTGACGTCAGCGATATCAGCAATAAAGAATACAGTGATCGCCTGACCATTACCGGCTCTAAGGTTGAGGGCTTTGAGGTTCTTGGCGAGGATATTGAAAACGTAGTTGTGGCAAAGGTCACCGCTATGGAAAAGCACCCCGACTCGGATCACTTGTGGATCTGCAAGCTTGATGCAGGCGATAAGGGCTCTGATATTCAGATTGTAACCGGTGCACAAAACGTATTTGTTGGCGCGCTCGTTCCCGCAGCTCTGCCCGTAGCAAAGCTGCCCGGTGACATCACCATTAAGGCAGGCAAGCTCCGCGGCGTTGAGTCCTTTGGTATGCTGTGCTCTATGGGTGAGTTAAAGCTGACCACCCACGAGTGCCCCGGCAAGGAAGAAAACGGCATTCTCATTCTTGATGAGGACTGCGCAGATAAGCTCGGCGCTGACATTCGCGACGTTCTCTTGCTCAATGACACCTGCGTTGAGTTTGAGATCACCTCGAACCGCCCCGACTGTCTCTCTGTGATCGGTCTTGCACGCGAGACCGCAGTCTCCTTCGACCGTGAGCTCAAGCTCTCTACTCCCGTTGTAAAGGGCTGTGGCGACGGTGACAAGATTGAAAATTATCTCAACGTTGGCATCTCTGCCCCCGATCTCTGCTACCGCTATGCGGCAAGAGTGGTGAAAAACGTTAAGATCGCTCCTTCTCCCCTGTGGATGCGTATGCGTCTGCGCGCATCGGGTGTTCGCCCCATCAACAACATTGTTGACATTACCAACTACGTCATGCTTGAGTACGGTCAACCCATGCATGCATTTGATTATACCCAGCTCGAAGGCGCACAAATTGACGTACGCCGCGCGGCTGACGGCGAGTGCTTCAAATCCTTGGATGACATTGATCACACGCTTGACAACTCTATGCTCGTCATTGCCGACAGCAAAAAGGCGTGCGCTCTGGCAGGCGTTATGGGCGGTGCTAACTCCGAGATCACCGAAAGAACTGCAACCGTTGTATTTGAGTCCGCTTGCTTCAACGGTGCATCTGTTCGTGTAACTGCAAAGAAGAACGGTATGCGTACCGAATCCTCTGCACGCTTTGAAAAGGGTCTTGACCCCGAGAACTGCATGGCAGGTCTTGAGCGCGCTTGCGAGCTTGTTGAGCTGCTTGGCGCGGGTGACGTCGTTGACGGCATCATTGACGTTTACCCCACAAAGAACGAGACCGTTACGCTTCCCTTTACCCCCGCAAGATACAACGAATTCCTTGGCATGAACATCCCCGAGGAGCATATGGTAAACACCCTGACAGGTTTGGGTTGCAAGATCGAGGACGGCAAGATCATTGTTCCTTCCTTCCGTGCCGACCTTGGTTGCATGAATGACATTGCCGAAGAGGTTTGCCGTATTTACGGTTACGATAAAATCGAATCTTCCTATATGAACGCTGAGACCACGCTTGGCGGCCGCACCGACAAGCAAGTATTTGAGCTTGACACCGAGGCGGCTCTGGTTGGTATGGGACTTTCCCAGATCCACACCTTCTCCTTCATCAGCCCCAAATATTACGATAAGATCCGTATGGCTGAGGATAGCACGCTTCGCCGCTCGGTTGTTATCTCCAATCCTCTCGGTGAGGATACCAGCGTAATGCGTACTACGGCGCTCCCCTCGATGATGGAGACCGTTGCACGCAACTACAACTTTAACAACCAAGACGTTCGTCTGTTTGAAATCGCTTCTATCTATCTGCCTCACGAGGCGGCAAACGAGCTGCCCGACGAAAAGAGAGTGCTCACCGTTGGTGCTTACGGCAACATCGACTTCTATGCCGTTAAGGGTATTTGCGAGAACATTCTCAAGCTGGCAGGCATTCAGGGCGTAACCTACACCTCTTGCGCTACCAATCCTTCCTATCACCCCGGCAGATGTGCAACCATCACCACCGAGGACGGCATTTGTCTCGGTATCTTCGGTCAGGCACATCCCCTGATGGCGGAAAACTACGGCATGAACACGCCTGTTTACGTTGCAGAACTTGCATTTGACGAGATCTTTGCCAACGCAAACACCAAAAAGGCATACAAGCCACTGCCCAAGTACCCCGCAACCACCCGTGACTTCTCCTTCGTTTGCGATGAAGAAATGGAAGTTGGTGCTATTGAGGGCGTTATGGCAAAAGCCGGCGGCAAGCTTGTTGAAAGCGTTGCTCTGTTTGACATCTACCGCGGCCCGCAGGTAGGTGAAGGTAAAAAGTCGGTATCCTTGCGCGTAACTCTGCGTGCATCCGACCGTACACTCACCGTTGAGGAAGCCGATAAGGTATCCAAAAAGATTCTCAACGATCTCAAGTTCAAGATGGGACTTGAATTGAGAAATTAATCAAACAAAAAAGCAAGGGAGCAGACACACCGTCTGCTCCCTTTTGCTTCTATATTCTTGACTTTTTTGCAAGATTGTTGTATAATAAAGGTAGTTGCCGACGGGCTGGAACGTAAGGGGAAATCATTTTGAAGAAAAGCATAAAAATTGCACTGATTATCGGGTTAATTGTTTTTTGTTTGCTGACTGTAACCGTCCTTTTGACGATTCGTGGAAGTTTTTTTGCGGGTTATTATCTTGCCTACAAGGTCAATGCCGATAAGGTGACCTGCACCGTTACCAAATGCATTCCCCTAGGAGCAAAGGAAATTACCGTTCCCGAAACAATCGGGCGTTATCGCGTAAGCGAGGTCGACTCCTACGCCTTTGCCAACCGCACAAAATTGACCGATATTACCCTGCCCGACGGCATTGAGAGCATCGGAATGGGCGCGTTTTATGAGTGTGAAAACTTGCAAAAGATAAAAATTCCAAATAGCGTTACCTCGGTTGGCTCTTATGCGTTTTTTGGTTGTGAGAGCTTGACAAGCATCACACTTTCGGCAAACACGAGGGAGATTGGTGCGCGCGTATTTGAAGGGTGCACATCTATTACCGAGGCATCGGTTCCCGCATCTGCGATCGCCACACTTCCTCCCGAAAACATCACCGCTATTGAGGTCAACAGCGGAAAAAGCATTGGCAATTATGCATTCAAAAATTTTGCTAAGCTGACAAGCATTACGATCTCTCCCAGTGTTGAGAAAATTGGATTCAATGCCTTTGGGGGCTGCAAAAGCATTACTTCGGCTACCCTCCCCGCGGGGCTGATCTCCTTTATTCCAAGAGACAAGCTGACTTGCATTGTCATCAACGGTGGCACACACATTCCCGAAAGAGCGTGTTATTATTTCAGTCATCTGACAAGCATCACCCTTCCACAAAGCATTATCTCCATTGGCGACAGGGCCTTTGAGGGCTGCTATCAGCTTGCCGAGATCTATAATTTTTCCCCTATCGAAATAGAGATCGGTTCTTCCGATAACGGCGGCATTGCACGCTATGCCCTGCATATTTCCACCTCTCCCGAGGAAAGCTGCAGGACGTGGGCAGACGAGAACGGATATCTCTTTTATGAGGGGGACGATGCTTGCTATCTGCTTGGCTATATGGGAGAAGAAACAGAATTAACCCTGCCCGAGGGTCCCAATGGCAGGGACTACATCATACGCGCGTATGCGTTTTATATGAAGAATTTAACTTCTGTAACGTTTTCCGAAAATGTTGTAAAAATTGAGGAAAATGCGTTTGCCCATTGCAGAAGCATTGAGACAATGACCTTCCCCAACAGTCTTGTCAGCATCGGCAAACATGCATTTTATGAATGTGACGAATTGTCGCAGATCTCCCTGGGAAAGAATATTACAACGATCGGTGCACATGCCTTTGACGACTGTGATAATTTGGCGCACATTGCTTTCAGAGGTACGACCGAGGAATGGAAAAGCATTGAACTGGGAGTTTACTGGATCTTTTACGCGCCTGTAACCGAGATCGTTTGCACCGACGGTGCGGTGAATTTGAAATAATTTTGAGGAGCTTTTTGACCAATGCGAAATTTTTGGGAACGTTTGAGATATAAGACAGCATGCTTTATGTACGGGCGCTACGGCAACGATGACCTGACCAAGTTTTTGCTGATTGTAGGCCTTGTTTTTATGATAATTTCTTGGTTTCCGCACTTGGGGTGGTTCTACTTTTTGGCGGCGGCAGTGCTCGCTTGGTCGCTGATGCGCTCTTTTTCGCGCAAGCTTGACCGTCGCCGTCGCGAGCTTGACCGCTATCTCAAAATCAAAAACAAAATTGTAAACTTCTTCAAGCTTCGCCGCAACAAGTGGCGCGACCGCAAAACGCACGTTTATTTTAAGTGCAAAAAGTGCAAAGCGGTTTTGCGTGTACCCCGTGGAAAGGGATCGATTATTGTTACCTGCACGCGCTGCGGAGATAGAATCGAAAAGAAAACGTGAGTGTTGAGGGGGAACTTTTTGAAAAAAGTTCCCCCCACAAATACTTATTCTCCATAGTTGGCGTTGTTTTTTATACTTTTGATGTGTGCAAAGGTTGCCTTCTCCCCTTTTTCGGCGAGCATGGTGAGCCATTCTTCGAGCAGATCAGCGGTGGCAGGGTGCATCTTTTTTCGGGCGTTGCCACGCTGAAAATATGCCAAGGGGTGGGCGTCGGTATAGTTCTTTCCCTGATAGATCTTGCTTGCCGCTACGCGGTCACAGAACATTTCTTTGACGTAGCGCATCGGCATTTTGACGGGCTCATACATTTTTGTGGCGGTGTTGATGTCGTTCCAATATTCAAAGTGGTGGCGGTTGCGTCCCTTGTGGTGCATCCACGCATAGGAGCAGCCAAAAAGCTCGCGTTCGCGCTCGTTGGGGCTTCGGGTTCCCTGATAGTAGCGCGCGCCGGGGATAAATTCGGTGGGAGAATATTTGGAGAGGTCGTGAAAAAGCCCTTGCCACCCAATGCCTGCGCGAAAACAATGCGCAATTACGCGGTGACGGTGGCGTGTGATGGTGCGAAAATGCAAAAACGGGTGTGACATTGCGGCTCTCCTTTCTCTTTTTCTTGTTATATCATAGCACATTTTGAGGGGAAAGTCAATAGAAAAAGGACAGATGTAAAATCTGTCCTTTTTTATTGTATGTTACTGTTCTGCAAAACGAATACGCTCGCTTGCCCAACGCTTGTGGACAGCAGTATGGTGCCACAAATTGATAAAGGGGAAAATGAGGATTGCAACAAGAAAAATCCACTGCGGCGGATTATTTATCAAAAGCACTCCCACATCTCGCCAAATGGTAACCGGAAGGATGAGCTTAGCCAATATAAAAATCAACGGGGACGGGTTGGGAATCAAAAACATAACGGTGTTTACAATGGTAAAGACAACGCATCCAATGTAGAACTCTTTTGTCTTTATCACTGACTTTGCATCTTCTTTGCGGTTGTATTTTTCTGCACCGATGGTATTTAAGAATGTCTTGCGTGCTGTGGTATCCCTTGCAAAAGGAACCCAAATAACAAGAGCACTGATAATGGGATAACAAAGGCGTATAAAAACATTAACCGCATACACACTCTGATAAAGATTTGTGAAGATGGCGTTGAAAATGCTTAAAACTATAAGAATAGAAAACAGATATAAAACCATTACACTGCCAATTAAAATGCCTGCATTGATAGCAAGAAGTTTTGCTGCTTTTATTGCTGCGTCTTTCATAAATCGTTCTCCTTTAGGGCTGTATGATGAGAGAAAAAGCAGAAGATATTATCTTATTGGTTTTCCATCGATCGTTCTGCAAAACGAATACGCTCGCTTGCCCAACGCTTGCGAACGGCAGTATGGTGCCACAAATTGATAAAGGGGAAAACGAGGATTGCAACAAGGAAGATCCATTTGGGGCGCGTTGCAATCAAAGCCAAAGTGACATAAATAATAGCATAAATGATGCATTCGTTGCGGAAGCCCTTTGTTTTTGCAAGAGTCTTGAAATCGGCTTTGCGGTCGTATTTTTCTGCCCCCAAATCATTCAAAAATTCCCGGCGTGCCTCGGCGTCTCTTGCGTGAGGAATGCATATTGCAAGACCGTTGATAACCGTCAAACAGATGCGTATAAAGATATCGGTGGCGTACATGCCATAATCAGGACCAAAAATGGCGTTGAAAATGGTTGCAAAAAGAGTAACTGCCAATACCCGCAAAAGCAAAAAGCCGCCGATAAAAAGGGCTAAATTGATTAAAAAAAGTTTAATTGCTGATTTTTTCATAGCAAATTCTCCTTTTGTTTATTTGAGAGGGTTGTAAAGTTTGTTTTTGAGGCGCTTTTTCAAGGTGTTTAGATTGCATACGGTAACATTATCTATTGCACATTCATCTGTCACGTTAAGTACTACACTGTCTTTTGTAAATTTAGCAACGGCATAAGAAGGATCAACTAGCAAATAGTGATACTCTGTTCCTTTGGGCGGAAATTCGGGAATTGAATACGTATTGAACATGTCCTCTACGATTTCTCGCTCTCTTGGAAGCCGACCTTCCAAAAAGCCCCTTTTTTTGTTCCGTACAGATTTATGCATGCGATACTCACGGTCATTCACCAATAAAAAGGTTCTAAACCACGGGAATGGAATTCCCACAAAATGAACGTGCAATGCTTTTTGATTGATTGCAATTTCAATATGGCTACCCCTTTTCACACCAAGCAAAGACGCAAAAGGTGCGCAATGAAAACGACAAGAATGTCCATTTTTGCGACAGAGTTGCCATATTTTGAAGTATGCCAAGAGTCTTCCAAAGAAGAAGCCCAATAACGGCAGAACGATGGTCATTAGGAGTATTATTAAGGCCAACACAATCAAAATGGCTATAATAATAAGAAGCATCCGGTATGAATCACTTTCTTTATACAAAGAAAACCATTTTTCCAGACTCTCTACATAGTTATCAAAACCACCGATTATGGAAATGAGACGGGCAAAAATGAAGCCGACAACCAAAGCAACAACGCTTACTATAACAGCAGCTATCATAAGTTTCCCTTTTGCTTTATCTGAAAGTTTCTTCCTTTTCATTCCCCTTCATCCTTTCTTTCAAAGACGTACCAATAGGGTTCGATGCCGCCAAAGGCATAGTCGCCCGATTTGTGCTCTACAAGGAGATAGTCTTTGCCGTCAAAGCTTTTGATGATGTATTCCTCCGCCGTCATGTGGGTACGGTTGAGAACGAGACCTTTGGTATAGCTGAGCCCCCAGCTCACTTTTTTACCGCTCGACTCAGCACGGGCATATTTGATGCAGATTCCGCGCGGCAAAAACTGCAGATCGGTGGTAGCAAGCAATTTTTTTGGGGTTTGCTGATGTGTGGGATCAAAATCCTCGGCGCGGCGAACGAAATCCACAACACTCCACGAGCCACTCACTGCGGGATCCTCAACAAAGGGGTAATCCACACGGTCGATACGCGGGCGCATTTGATCCTCGCTATAAGCAACGGTATCGATCTGACGATACAAAACAGGGAGTGCTTTGTCGGTGCTGACGTCATTATCCTTCATAAAATAGATAATCATATAATGCTCTCCGTTTTGACGGACAGTGCGGTATGGATTGGCAACCGCTGAGCCGTGCTTGCCCGACATGGTGTAAAAGATTCCCTTTGTCCAAAAATACGACCACACGTTTGCCCCACCAGGCATAAAGATGATCTCTTTGAAGATGTGCGCCTCGGGCGGAATTTCTTGCGCCGAAGAAAAATTTGTTTCGTCGCGCAGCATGCCGCAAAGTTCCCATTTGCCAACCACCTCGGGGTCATCAGTAAATGGAATATTGAGGATGCTGGGCAATGCTTTTCCACCTTCATCGGGCGCGAACATGCCGTTAATGGTTTGCACCTGACCTTGTATTTGTTGAACGGAGGAAAGAAGGGTACCCTTTTTCTTTTTGAGCATTTCCTTTTCTTCTTCCTCGGTGGCAGTCAGTAATTTTTTAATTTCCTGCAAAGAAAACCCGAGCTCCTTATAAAATACGAGCTTTTTGTATTTTTCTACGGCTTCGGGCGAGTAAAAGCGATACCCCGTTACTTCGTCGACAAAGTCTGCTTTGAGGACACCCTCATCATCATAATAGCGCAACGTTCTTGCGCTTACATTACATACTTTTGCGAAGTCACCAATTTTGATCACTTTACCACCTCCTTTTCCAACATTATAACATTACAGTTAACTGTAAAGTCAAGACCTTTTTGCGAAAAAAATTGAGTTTTTTCATCTTTTTGGAAAATCTTTTGGTCGTTTGTTGATTTCTTTTAACACTATTATATCATCATTTGATTGCTTTGTCAAGAGGTTTTTAAATTTTTCTTTGCAAGTGTAAACATTTTCTTATTTATCTTGACATTGGCGCGTAAATCATCTATAATAAAGGTAGTATAAAAAATGGAGAGTTTTATGAAGGTTTTATTGGCTTATACATCAAAAAACGGCAGCACCGCCTCTTGTGTAGAGCGGCTTGCATCGGGGCTTTCGGGGCTTGACGTCACCGTATGTGACCTTGTCGAGGGACTCCCCAATGCCGCCGAATTTGATATGGTGTTGGTAGGTGCGGCTGTGCATCATCATCGCTTCCCTGCTCCTGTGCGGCAATTCTTGCGTGAGCAAAAGGATGTACTCAAAGAAAAAAAGCTCGGGTTATTCCTTTTGTGCGGCATTGCCGAGGAGCAAGTGTATTATATAGAAAAGCTCTTCCCCCCCGAGTTGAGAGAGAGAGCATTTGAGGTCTCATTTTTTGGCGGTAGCTTGCGCTATGACGGACTGAAGTTTTGGGATAAATTCTTTGTTTGGAATTTGCGCTCCCTGATTGTGGAAGCCGACATGAACGAGGGTGAGTACATCGCCTCGATGCCCGGACTCTTACCCGAGAACGTAGACAGAATGGCGGCAATGGCGCGCAAGGAGCTTTTTCGCAATTGAGAAAATAAAAAAATAATATTTCGCCCAAAATGCGGTAAAATATTATAAAAAGGTGTTGACAAACAAAACAAAGTGTGCTATAATATCCTAGTGAGCAAAAATGACCCATTAGCTCAGATGGCAGAGCACATGACTTTTAATCATGGTGACCCATCGTCCAAAGGAGCACACCGCAATGCGGCGGCTCGCCCGTCGCATTGCTGGAGTTCGCATCCTCGCCGCAGAGCAGCGGCCGCTCGCGA